>JAZQOA010000086.1:0-92548 GCA_045627605.1 Kiritimatiellia bacterium
CGCGCAAACAGCACCTGCTCACGAGGTGGTACCACCCCTCACCCGAATTCTTAACCCTCGGCCTTCTCATTCATCCTCCGCGTTCTATGTGTTACGAATAATGGGACTGTCCCTCTATGCAATGGTTATGTTAACAAAGGAGAGCAATTATGTCAATTTTGAGTATTGAGGAAAATTTCCTCAAGGGAGATGCCGGGCGTTACCTTGTGGACATCGGTTGCCGCAAGAAGGAGCGGCAAGAGCCTGCGGTTGACCTCGGCAACTGAAAAAATCCCGTCATCAAAGGAACAAACAACGGCGGAATCGGCGGCTGACCAAGAGATTTCCGCGCCAGGCACGGCCGCACGGAGTTCGTCAAATCCCTTGGGTTCTGTCCCGACAACATAGCTGACACGCCCGCAGCCGCCACTGACCTCGCCCAACGCCTCGGTCTTGACAACGCGCCCGTTTTCCACGAAGGCGACATGTGTGCAGAGTGCCTCAATGTCGTGCAAGTTGTGCGACGAGATGACAAGTGTCTGCCGCCCTTTCCTTGATGAAATAAAACGCCGGAGCCGCGCCGCTTCAATGGGGTCAAGTCCGTTGAGCGGTTCGTCAAGGAGCACCAAATCTGGTTCGCCGATAAAACACTGCGCGGCCATGACGCGCTTGCGCATACCATGCGAAAGGTTGCGGATCTTCGACTTGGCCCGGTCCAGCAAGTTGACGGCGTCCAGCAACTGGCGGACATTTTTCCAGGCTTCTTCCCTTTTCATACCCTGCATACGGGCAAAACGGTAAAGCATCGACTCCGGCGTCGCCTCGGAAGGCAGTTCAGAATCCTGTGGGAGTATTGAAAAAAGTCCGGAATGGACAGCCGCATCAAATGGACCAAGTCCCAGGATGTCGATTTCGCCGGCATCCGGCACCAGGAATCCCGCAACCGTCATCATCCAAGTTGTTTTCCCCGCGCCGTTGGCACCGACAAGCCCCATGACAGCCCCGGGGGGAATGTCGAGCGAAAACGAATCAAGCGCCGTGCGCCGTCCGAAGCGTTTCATGACGCCGCGACAAGAAAGCGCATGCCTTGTCATGCATCCCTCCTCGCGAAAACCGCTGCGCCAAGGGAATAGTAGGCGAACGACAGGAAAAGGAGGTGGAGCGTCCCCGATGCAAAGGGGGTGAACGCCGTCCGCCACAACTTCATTTCGGCACCCGAGGGGACAAGCTGGCGGACATGCGTTACGACAGCCGGCCAGCCGGCGCGCGCGTACAGACCGTCGAGAACCGGCGGAAGCGCGGTGAAGACCGCGATCGCCACGATGCCAAGTGCCGTCGCCCGCGCCGAAGAATGCGTCAGGTGCGAAATCCCCAACGCAAGCCCGAGCCATGGCAACGAGTATATCCATGCTCTCGCCCCCCAGCCCAGCATCGGCACGACAAGACGGACCGCCGTCCCCGACGGCAACCGGAACAACGCCAAGGTCCAGGCCCCTGCGGCACTGACGGCCAAGGCGACGCCAATCATCAATGCCTGCCCGATGTATTTTCCAAGCGACCACTCGAGCCGCGTCACACGTGTGATCAAGTAGCGGACACATCCGGATTTCAAGTCGTCCGCCACCCGCGTGCCAGAAACCATCACGACAAGAAGCGGGGCGCACATAAAGACAAACCAGGCGTAGAGCAATTCCACGGGATGCCGCGACGAAATGTCATCGAAGACCGGGCCATCCCCAACGGCTTTCCGCACCATCCCCTGGAATGGCCGAGACTTCCACAACGCCTCGGATACGACACCTGTCTCCTCCGACGCGGGAAGCTGCAAGACAGTTGCGAGTTCGCCCTCCATCCGGCCCAGCAACGAAATCGTGCCGTTCATGCAGAAGACTGCGGCCACAAGATAAAGCAAGACGAGCACAAGTGCGCGGCGGCTTCTCACCGCACCCGCCCACTCAAAAAGCGCCACCTGCCAGACCGACGCGAAGAACCTGGACTTCATCGCCCGTCCCCCACGACCTCTTCCTCGGCGTCCCAGGAGTGACTGCGGTCACGCAGACTTTCCCAGTCAATTTTCACCAGCGGTTCGGCAACCGCGGGATCGATGAAGTCCGCGATGTTCATTTCAGAGACCTCGGCGCGAAGCTCCGGCGCCACGCATTCACCAATGCGGTCATATGCCCCGGCCATAACGGCCATCACCCCGCCAACAAGCTTGACGCCCAATTCGTGGTTCACACGGTCCTCCCCGACGGATTCCGCAACCTGGAGCACGCAATCGTAAAGGCTTGCGTTCATCTCCTGCAACGCGGCGTCAAACGCCTTTTCAGACTCTTCTGAAAGCTGGAGCCGCGACACCCACTGGGTGCGGATCACATCGGCCCGCGCCTCCCAAAGGTCTCGTGCGGCGTCGATTCTCGCCCTTAGATTCTCAGGGGACTCATGGCGCCGTCCTCCCCACACCCGTGGCGGACGATTCGTCGCCGCGAAAACAGGCGCACCATTGGTGATTGCCGAAGTACGAGGACGCCCATGGTGCCGCGCCCCGGCCGACTCTGGGATGTTCACCATTTTCGTGAAAGTTTCAAAGCCATCGGGACGCGCCTCGCGGATCTTTTCCTTCTCCACCTTGTCGCGCTCCTTGAATTCGCGGAGTTCGTCGTTGGAGCCCCAGATTCCCGCAATGAAACCGGCGAGGCAAACGACAGGCAACAGGTAGAAGATTCGGGATGATTTCATTTTGAACTCCTTCCAGTCAGCAAAACGGGCGAAATCCCGGGCATTCGCCTGGCAAACGCAAGTCTATTCGGGCTTCCAGCGCCGCCGTGGCTTGTAGTCGCAGTAAACGGCGTCCTTCGAGACGAGGTGCAGGGCCCTGGGACCAAGCACCTTCGCAACATCATCGGCCAAAAGGAAATCGGGATTGACATTGAATTCAAGCGCCGCATCAATGACAACGGTATTGTCTTCGCTATCCTTCACGCGGAACGAAAGGGGCACCGGGCCTGGATGCGCCTTGACAACCTCAAGGGCCTTGTCCGCGAGGGCGCCGTCCTCCGAATACGGAAGCGAGAGAGCCACCTTCTCGACATAGTTTCCAGCGGCATCGGCGAGGCGGAACACTTCGTTGGCGAGGATCGAAACCTTTCCGTCCTTGTAGTTGAGTTCGCCGCAGAACATCATCGGCTCGTTGACCTGGAGTGCCGCGGCGTTGTTGCCGAAGGCGTAGGACTTCGGGAAAAGCACGGCCTCCATGTGGTCGCCGCCGTCCTCAATGGTGACAACGGCCATTTGCTCGTGTTTCTCCCGGGTGAATTTGATCTGAACGTCGGTGACCAGGCCGCAGACGCGCACGTCGCTAGCGTCGTCGCCGCGATAGGAAAGCGCCTGCGAGACCGTTCGCGTGCCGATGTCATTGATGAAGGCGCGGTAGCGGGCAAGCGGGTCTCCCGACAAATACATGCCGACGAGTTCCTTCTCCATCTGCAGCGCCTCGCGCTGCGTCCACTCCTGGCATTGCGGCAGGTCGTCGTCGGTGATTCCCGCCGCGTCGCCCATGTCGAAAGCCTCGAAGAGACTGGCTTGTCCCGCCGCCTTGTCCTTGTGCTTCTCCGCCGCGTGGGCAAAGGCGAAGTCAATGCCGTTGATCAGCCGGGCCCTGTGCACCTTGAAGGTATCGAAGGCGCCCGCCTTGATCAGCGACTCGACGTCGCGCTTCTTCACGACGGCGGGATCGACGCGTTCGCAAAAATCGACGAAACTCTTGAAAAGGCCACCGGCCTTGCGCTCCTTGACAATCGCCTCGGAAGCCGCAGAACCGACGTTCTTGATGCCGGCGAGACCAAAGCGAACCGAGTTTTCCCCGGGCGAGAAGCGGTCAAGCGAGAAGTTGACGTCTGGCGGCATGACCTTGAGCCCCATGTCGGCGCATTCGGCGACGAGTCCCGGGAGCTTGTCGAAGTTGCCGATTTCGGAGTCAATCTGGGCGCACATGAACTCAGCCAGGAAGTGCGCCTTGAGGTAGCCGGTCTGGTACGCCACCCACGCATAGCACACGGCGTGGCTCTTGTTGAAGGCGTACGAGGCGAAAGCCTTCCAGTCGTCCCATATCTTGTCGATGAGAAAGCGCGCATCCCAGTCCTTTGAAATGTCGAGGTCGTAGGCGTACGTCTTGTCACCCGTCTCGCCTCCTCCTCCACGCTTTTTCATCTCATCCGGGTAGTATGTTTCCAAAAACTTGTCCGTCACCCTCACGTGGGTCTTGGCGGCGCGGAAGTCCTTGTTGGCGAGGCACCCGTCGATGAACTTGACCTTCAGCTCTTCCATGACGGCAATTTGCTTCTTGCCCATTGCCTTGCGGAGCTTGTCGCTCATGCCGCGCGTGAAACCGCCGAGGAGACGCGAAAGAAGCATCACCTGCTCCTGGTAGACCGTGACCCCATAGGTGTCTTTCAGGTACTTCTCCATGAGGGGATGGTCGTAGGAAATCGGCTCCTTGCCAAGCTTGCGCGCGACAAATGTCGGGATATAAGCCAGCGGACCCGGCCTGTAGAGGGCGTTCATAGCCACCAGGTCGGTAAGGCGCTCGGGTTTGAGTTCCTTGAGGTATTTCTTCATCCCCGCGGATTCAAACTGGAAGAGGCCCGTCGTCTCGCCGCGCCCGAAAAGAGCATATGTTTCCTTGTCGTCGTCGGGAATTTCATCGGGGTTGATCTCGATACCGTAGTCTTCCTTGATGTTCGAAACGCATTCCTTCATGACCGAAAGCGTCTTGAGCCCCAGGAAGTCCATCTTGAGAAGCCCCACGGGCTCGACAAAGTGGCCGTCGTACTGCGTGCACAGCAACTCCTCGCCGGGCGTGGGCATCACGGGAAGAGTGTCCATCAGGGGGTCGCGCGAGATGAGGATGCCGCAGGCGTGGATGCCGGGCTGGCGTATCGATCCTTCCAGGCGCCTTGCGTGCGCCATGAGCTCCGCGACGGTGTGCGGTTGCTTGCCGGGGTCGTTTTCATCGACAAAGGTGGTTTGATCGTCCAGCTTCTTGACAAGTTCGGCGGAGTAGTTTGGATTGGGCTGCCCCTTTTTGTCCGTCGGCGACATCGCAATGTCAAAGGTGATTTTCGGAGCATCCGGCACAAGGGCGGCGAGTTTGTTGGTGTCAAAGAGCGGATACCCCATCGTGCGGCCAACGTCCTTGATGGCGCTCTTGGCCGCCATCTGCCCGAAGGTGACGATATGCGCGACGTGTTCCTGGCCGTACTTGCGGGTCACGTATTCAAGCACCTTTGAGCGGCCGTCGTCGTCGAAGTCGACATCGATATCGGGCATTGAGATTCGGTCGGGGTTGAGGAACCTCTCGAAGAGCAAGTCGAACTTGATAGGGTCGACGTTTGTGATGCCGAGGGCGTAGGCCACGGCCGCGCCGGCGGCGGAGCCGCGGCCAGGCCCCACCCAAACCCCCATTTCCCGGGCGGCGAAAATATAGTCGTGTACAATGAGGAAGTATCCGGGAAACCCCATCGTGCGAATCGTGTCAAGCTCAAACTGGATTCGCTCCGCGATCTCGGCGGGAACAGGATCGCCCCAGCGCCGCGCGGCGCCAGCCCAAACAAGCGAGGCGAGATAGTCGGCCTCGAACTTGATGCGCAAAACCTTTTCGTAACCGCCCAGGCGGTCGAAGTTGTTGGGCTTGTCCGCCGTGTTGAATTCCTTCCGAAGTGTCTCCTCGTCGAATTTCCCCGCGTAATCCCCTTCCGTGCCGAACGACTCGGGAATCGGGAATTTCGGCATGATCGGGTCCGAGTCCAGTTCGTATTCCTCGACCTTGTCCGCCACCTCCAGCGTATTGGCGATAAACTCAGGGTGGCCGGGGAAAAGCGCCGTCATTGCCGCGGCGTCCTTGAACCATTCCTGCCCCGTGTAAATGAGACGGTTGGTATCGTAGATTTTCTTCTGCGTCGAAATGCAAAGAAGGATGTCGTGGGATGGGTCGTCGTCGGCATCGAGGAAATGCACGTCATTTGTGGCGACAATCTTTATGCCAAGCCTGGAGCCAAGTTCAAGCATGCCCCGGACGACACGCTCCTGCCGCTCGTAGAGTTCCTTGTGCTCGTCTATTGCCGATTGCGGTATGCCGGTCTTCTCAGACTTGTGAAGCATCACCTCGAGATAGTAGTCGTCGCCGAAAAGTCCCTTGTACCATTTAGCCACGCGCTCCGCCTCCGCCATGTTCCCGGTGTCGATGGCGCGCGCCACCTCGCCCGCGATGCACGCGGAACAACAGATCAACCCCTCGTGGTATTTTTCAAGGAGCGCATGGTCAATGCGGGCGTTATGGTAGAAGCCGTTGATCCACGCCTCCGAAAGGAGATGGACAAGGTTGTGGTATCCCGTGAGGTTCTTGGCGAGCAAGATGAGGTGGCTTCGTTTCTCGTCCTTGTCGTGTACCTTGTAGTCGCCCGTTGACGTGACGTAGGCTTCGCAACCGAGAATCGGCTTAATTGGAGGCAGGTCTCCGTAGCCTTTCTTCGATCGGCACTCGTCGTAAAATGATTTCAGGGCGAAGAGATTGCCATGGTCGGTGACGGCCAACGCCTTCATCCCCAACTTGCGCGCCCGCTTGACAAGGGGATTTATCGCACACTGCCCATCCAGGAGCGAATAGGTCGTATGGACGTGAAGGTGAACAAACTGCATCTGCTTATCTTCTTCCGCGCCTGGTTCTTTTTGCGTTGACTCATTTGCGTCTGTTTTCATGCATAACATTATACCATACTCGAAAGAGCCTGTGCCGTGCGTTTCAACTTTTTGCACAAAATAAAGGAATGTATTACAATACAATAGTCATGGGAAGCAAAAAAACAAGGGCGCAGGCCAATTACGCAAGACGTTCAAACCGCAGATTGCGGGTGGAGGTTTTCTTTCTCGACGAGGATGTCATAATGAAGCCCACATTGCAGGAAGTGGAGAACGCGCTCCTGATGGCCCTGCTTGTTCCTGATGGGATTTTATGTCTCGCGGGGCTGATGGACAACTTGTCTGCCCATTGCTCGCCACGGCTCATTCCCGAATGGGAAATCCCCGGAGCGCGCGGACGCACGCCAGGCATCCGCAAATACCTTTCCGGGAATGCGTACCTCCTCAGCCGCTACTCAACACTGATGCGATATGTCAGGCTTGGAACCAAAATCCGGGAAGCAACGGGCCTGCAGGGGGATTGGTGTATCAGCCTCCTCCACGGACTCGAACCGACCTGTCCCGATGGAATATCCGAGGAGAGCTACGAGCGACTTCATTATCTTTACGCCGAGCTTGAAAGCTTGAATTTCAAGCAAATGGAACAAGTACTAACGGAGGCCCGTTATGAACAAGCATGACAACGACTGGCTGAAAGAAATCCAAACAACCATCGAGCAATATGACGCGAAGAAGGATTTTACCGGCATCCACACCTTGAAGGCAGCCAAAAACAAAACCCATTTCAACGACATGGCCGGTATCTTGCTTGATTACGAGATTCAATTCGGCAAAGTGACGAGGAGCAACCCTTACTTCGTCAAACACGATGACAGCAAACGCCAGAATAAAACAAACCGGAATGAGGAGCGGATTGCCGCTCTTTTGGTTAGCCATGGCTACAAGTTTCCCAATGGCAGCATTGCGATTGATTTTCAAGTACCCCTAAAAGACAAAAAGCGCGACAAGGTTGGGAAAATCGACATATTGGCATACAACGCCGAAAGCAGGAAAATCTTCGTCATGGAACTAAAACGACCAGACAACGACGAGTCAATATTGAGGTGTGTCCTTGAAGCCTACAGTTACTCGAAAATCGTCGATTCAGAGAAACTGATTTCCGATTGGCACACGGCTCGCAAAAGTGAAATTGTCAAGATTGATGTCGCAGACGATGCCATGCCTTCTCCATGCGCCCTGATATTCAAAGGCTCGCTCCAGCATAAGCAATACATGGATCCCCAGAATCAACAAACCCGGAATCTTATTGAAAAATTAAACGTGGAAGTGGAAACAATAGACGCATATGGGCTTATTCAAAGCCTCCCTGAAACCAAGCAATTTCTGCCGGAACAGTTTCACAAAACGCCCTAACGGGCGAATGAATCCACTTGGCATCAGGAACAACAGAGTGCAAGGGCGACTTCCTCGATTTCCATTCCGTCGAAATCGAATTTGTAGATTGTTTCAAACTTCATCTTCTCGAAAATCTCGCCATGAAAAGCGCCAAAACGGGCTTCGACTTCATCGTCATTCATGACGGGGACGCAAAGAACGAGGAACTTCATCCGCCGGAGCTTCATGTTTTGCGCCCAGTTCCGTAGCGAGGACTTGCATTTTTCCATGGAGGCAATGTGGGAAGCATCGCCAGCCTTGTAGAAGAGCTGATAGACGAGAACAGGAGACTTTCCGTCCGAATCATTCGCCTTGTTGCAGGCGGAGGCAGTTCGGTGAAGGAACTGATAGCCCACATCGGCGCAATTGCGTAAAAACTCCTCGAAAGACTGGAGACCTGTGCAACCCGCCTTGTCGATGTAGTCGAACCAGACTTTCGCGACAGCAGGCCGCAAGGAATCTGCCGCCCCTTCGGAAAGCCACTCCGAAAGAGTCCTCGAAGGTCCCCGGGCATACTCGGTGTACTTCGCCTCGATGGCAATTTGCCAATCGCGATCAAGAATCATAAGGTCGCTCATCGAAGGCTTGCCTATTTCCTTGTTGTTGAAAACCGCCTCGGTTGGGAACTCGAAGAACTTCAATGCCCCGCGCGGATTGAAACCGCGTAGACAAGGCTTGAGGATCTCTTCGATCCGCGAAAGATTGGCAGGCTGCCAGAATTCCGCAAGTGGTATGGAACTGGTGCGGCACGAATTGACTTTCGTGCGGGCAAGTTCGTCAAGGACTTCCCCATATCGTCCCCTGGGGAATCCGAAGAAATATTCGTTTTCAGTGTTGATTTGGTCTTTTAACTGGGCATTGTTTGTTTTCATGCATAACATTATACCATACGCAAAAGAGTGCATGCCGCGCGTTTTAATTTTTCACAGTAAACACACACGAACAAGATTATAAACAGAACAAGCAATCAGCATATTGTAAAATGCCGGATACATTAAGGGCGCGTTTGCGGCTCCGCATGGCGGAAAGGCAAAACGCGCCCTGGCGAATTAATCGATGGTGGAGAGGCCCGGAGGCGGCGGAACCATCGGGCCCTTCGGGAAGGCGTAGTCACCCGCCGCGCCACGCTCTCCAAACGTCTGCGCGGCCAGCGCCCAGACGAGAATCGAGCCGGCGAGAATCGCGACAATGGCCGCGATGATGAAAAACGGATTCACCTTGTCGGGCGCGGCGGCAGCCTTTGCGGGCGCACCGAACCCTGAAAGCGATTGGAGATTCTCGCCGGGGGCGGCACCAACACCGTCGCCGCCTTCGGGACGGTTCAATGAGATTTTCGGCCCGCCGGCGGCACCGGCACCCGGACGCTTCACCTTGATGGTCTTCTTGCGCGTGAGCGACTCATCTGCCGCAACGGGAGCTTCCGCAGGGGCGGCGGACGCGACGGACGTCATTCCCGCCGGGGCGGCAGACACCGCCGTCTGGGCGGGAGCCGGCGCAGGGGATGCAACTTCCGATGGCCTCTTGAGGCGGATTGTCTTGGGCTGGCTCGGCACCGAAACTTCAGGCTGGGCGCCGAAAGCCGACTCAAGCGTGATGCGCGAGGTCATCTTCTTCGCGGCCTCGGGCACGACTGGCGTAATCGGCTTGATGGGCGAAGCCGCCGCAAGTGCGAGAGCCGGTGCCGCAGCAGGGGCGGGCGCAGGATTCGCCGCAGGCGCCGCGACAGGCACGGGGGCCGTCGCGGACGGGGAAACCGGCACGACCGGAGGGATCGGCGAGGTCGCGGACGACACCGTGATGCGCGACGTCATCTTCTTCGCGGCCTCGGCATGCGAAATCGCAATGCCCTGGGCCACCGGGGTGGTTGCCGAAAGCGACGGCGTTCCAGGCGCAGTTCCCGCAGGGGAAAGGGGACTCGCCGCGGGGGCGACAGACACTGCGGGGGCTTCGCCGGGGCGGCGAAGCGTGGGCCTGCGAAGGACGATTGTCTTTGGCGCGGCGGCGCCTCCGCCAGGCGTCACTGTCGTGAAAGGCGACTGCTTGGGCGGCATTGCGCCCGGTTCCTGGTTGGTGGGTTCTTCTGCCATGGTAAACGCTCCGGTAATGTTTGTGGGGTGCGGAAAGCTCTCTGGCCCTGCGTCCCGCGCCACGGCGCGGGACGCATGCGGCGACTAAACCGCCATAACTTCGGCTTCCTTGGACTTGAGGTCGGCGTCGATCTTGGCGATCGTCGCGTCGGTGTCCTTCTGGATGCGCGTCAGAGACTGGTCACGCTGGTCCTCGCTGATCTTGCCGTCCTTCTGGAGGGCCTTGATCGCGTCGTTGGCGTCGCGACGGACGTTTCGGACGGACACCCTCGCGTCCTCGGCGTGGCGACGGGCGACCTTCACGATTTCCTTGCGGCGCTCTTCGTCGAGTTCGGGAATCGGCACGCGGACGACGCGCCCGTCGTTCATCGGCGTGACGCCGATGTTGGCGGCCTGGATGGCCTTGGCGATGTCGCCGAGGGCCGAGGGATCGTAGGGCGTGATTGAAATGAGGCGCGCCTCGGGCGTGGTAATGTTGGCGAGGTCGCGAAGGCGCGTGGGCGTCCCGTAGTAGATCACGGAAACGTTCTCCACAAGCTTGGGATCGGCCTTGCCGGTGCGGAGCCCCGAGAACTGCTCCTTGAGCATCGTGCAGCTCTTCGCCATCTTGGCGGAGGCATCCTTGAGTACTGAATCCAAGTCCATTTTCTGTTCTCCTTGTTTTGTTCCGTTGTTACAGTTCGTCGGCGACATCCGCCACAAGAGTTCCGGTCTTCTCGCCGGAAATCACGCGCTTCAGCGCACCCGGGTCGAAAAAGTCAAAGACGACGATCGGCACCGAGTTGTCCATGCACATCGCAAAGGCCGTTGAATCCATGACCTTGAGCTGCTTGTCGAGCGCAGTCCGGTAACTGAGGCGCAGGTAGCGCTTCGCGTCCGGATTCTTGCGGGGATCGGCCGTGTAGACGCCATCGACCTTCGTGGCCTTGAGAAGTGCATCCGCGTGGATTTCGCTTGCGCGAAGCGCGGCGCCGGTGTCGGTGCTGAAATAGGGGTTGCCCGTGCCGGCCGCGAAAATCACGACCCGCCCCTTCTCCAGGTGGCGGAGGGCGCGGCGGAGAATCATCGGCTCTGCAACGCGCGGCATGTCGATCGCCGTCATCACGCGCGTGGGGAGGCCGATTTTCTCAAGACCGTTTTGCAAGGCGAGGGCGTTGATGATCGTGGAAAGCATCCCCATGTAGTCGCCGCTGCTGCGGTCGATACCTGCGAGGGCGCCGGTCGCACCGCGGAAGATGTTGCCGCCGCCAAGAACGATGGCGACTTCGCAGCCCGCGTCGACGGCGGTCTTGACCTGCCCGGCCATCGCCATGACGATGTCGGGCGAAATGCACTCGCCCGTTTTCTGATCGCGCAAAACCTCGCCACTGAATTTCAGCAACACGCGCTTGTATTTCAAGTTGACTTTGGCGTCGTCCATAGAAAACACTTTCCCAAATTCAATACGAAATTATATCAAATCCGCACGGATATGGAAACAACCAGCCCGCCCTACTCTTCCTTCGCCGTCTTGGCAAGGATTTTCTTCTTGAGGCTTCCCAAGTCAATGAGGGCCTGCGACACCTGGGCGCGGACATGCACAAGCTCGGCCATGACGCGCGAAATCTCCTCGAGCTCGGCCGAGGATTCCGAGCCGGAATCGGCTGGCGGCATGTTGAAGAGCATGCGGTCCTGCTCGGAGAGAACGAAGTTGGCCGTGTAGTAGAGGCTGTTGAGGCAGACGATGTGGAGGACGAGCGGCTCGTTGGCGCCGTCGGGAACAAGCGAGATGACAAGACGGTCGTCGTCGTCCGACACCGCCCCGTGCTTGATGATGTGGCCGTCGTTGCCAAAGCAGTAGGGCAGCCCGTCGAGATACTCCTCGATGAACTTGCCATTGGTGTCGAGCATCTCGCCCGACGCGGTGTAGACGTAGAACGACAGGGGATTGCCATCGGGCCGCGGGTTGAAACCAACGACCTTGCCGTTTTGATCCATGAAGTTCAGCGAACCCTTTCGGATAGTCACGGAATTTTGAACAAGTTTTATCATGGCGTCTTTCCTTTTGCTTCTATTCTACCAAAAAAGTCATGCCCCGTATGCACCGGGAGATTCGGCAACGCAAAGCGCACGGCCATTGGAAACGCCCGGATCAACCTGGTCGGCCTTCGCTTCGGCGCAAAGGACAAGCCGCGTCACGTCTTTTGACTCCGTCCATACGACAAGCGGGTCGAAATCTATGCAGTCGGCCACCGCGTGGCATTCGCCCAGGTCGAATCCCGGGGCGCCATCCCAGACCGTGGCGGACTTTGCGAAGGTTTCCGCGTCGACCAGTTTTTCCGCGCGGCCCCGGACTTTGGCAAGCCATTTCCCGCAGTCCCAGTCGCGGATTCTCCCGTCATTGAACCAGACGCGAAGCTTCCGCGTCTCACCTTCGGCAATGCCCGCGCACTGGTAGGCGCGCAGGTCAAACTGCATGTCGAGACCGCTTTCCCCGCAGAAAGCCCGCATCATCTCCGGCAATGACATTTCACTCTCCATGCGCATCACCTCAGCGGCGCAATCGGCTCAAGGGGAAGCCCCGCCCTGACGGCCTCCCAGCGTTCCATGAGCTCGTCCCTGTGCAATTCCTCCCAGGCAAGCACGAACTTGAGTTGCCTGCTTGGCAAGTTCCCAAAAATGACACACCCCGTGCCAATTTCCACCTTGGCCTCGCAACCATTGTACCGGGCATGAAAATGCGGAGGCAAATGGTCGTCGGAATAAAGCGCGATGACCAAGCCAAAGAAACGAGAAACTTCACACATGCAACTCTCCCATGCTGATCCACTCACCAAATATCATACCAAACAATCCCGCCTTGTGCTATAATTTCACCATGCAAAACGAAGACATCGATACGTCGCGGGCGGCGGGCGTCTTCCACCAGCCGCCATTCCACGCCAATTGCGCCCAGAGCGTGGCGATTCTCGCCGGGCGAGAAGACCTCGTGGGCGAGCTCGCCGCCTGTGGTGGCGGACGCGCCCCCGGCGGTCTCTGCGGCGCCCTTCACACGGCGCTGCTTCTCTCCCCCGCGGAAAAGCGCGACGAGATTATCGCCGAATTTCGCGATGGCGCCGGGGCAACCACCTGCCGCGAGATCAAAGGAACCGCGAAAACACCGTGCGAAGTCTGCGTGGCGCTCGGCGACTTGCTCCGGGCCAAATTCAGCCAGCAAGGAGGCACACGATGAAAATCACCTTCAACGAAGACAAGGAAATCGTCGCCCGCATCCGCGAAGCCCTCGCCAAGCGCGATGGCTACTGCCCCTGCCGCATTCCCAAAACCGACGACAACATCTGCATGTGCCGCGAATTCCGCGAGCAGATCGCGGATCCCGAATTCGAGGGCTACTGCCACTGCCGCCTTTACTACAAGGCAAAATAGGACATGGGCAACCGGCGCAAAACGGCATTCACAGCGGCGGCCGCCGTCCTCACGGCAGCCGTTGCCGCGCTCTGCCTGCTCCACGGCCGAGGCAACGCTTCAGGAAGCGCAGCGGCACCGGCGCCGCCGGTATTCCGCCTCCACCGCGCACCGTCGAAAATCCTGCTTCAAAACCGCACCGTCGAAGTCGCGCCGTCCACCAACGCCCTGCCCGCCGCCTTCGCGGAATTCCAAAAGCTGTCGCGCCGCGGCACTGCGCCTTACGTCGTCGCCACCGCGACACGTCCCGAACAGGGCGTCCGCGAAGCGATCGCCCACCTCGGGGCGAGAATCATCGGCTTCATTCCCGAAAGCGCCCTCCTCATCGAAACCGACGAATCCACGCTCCGCAAGATAGCCACCCTCGACCTTTTCACCGCGGCCCGCGAATTCACGCCCGCCGACAAGATCGCACCCCAGCTCCGGGAAAAGTTGGCGGGCGGCGGGAATTTCACGCTTTCCATCGCCGCCCTTTCGGAGGACAGTCTCGCAGACGCCCGCGACATTGTCTCCGGGCTGGGCGGCGAAATCGTCAGGCTCGGCCCCTCGCTGAAGAACTCCTTCAAGGCCGTCCTGCCGGCCAGCGCCATCACGCAGCTCGCCGGCTACGGCGACATCCGCTGGATCGAGGAATACACGCCGCCCAAACTTCTCAACGACTACGCGGCGAGACCCGAATGCCTCAACGTCACGAACGCCTGGGATACCCACGGGCTCACGGGGCGCGGGCAGGTCGTCGCCACGGCTGATTCCGGTCTCGACACGGGCGACCTCGACACGCTCCACCAAGACTTCGCCGGACGCATCCTGAAGATCGCCAATCTCGGGGGCTTCACCTTGATGGACTACGGCGGGCACGGCACCCACACCGCGGGATCAATCGCCGGCAGCGGCACGATGAGCGGCGGAAAATACAGGGGCATGGCCTACGAGGCGAACCTCTACGTCCAGGCCTGCGGCACGAACTCAGCCAACTCGAGTATTTACTTCGATAACGCCGACACCTACGCCGACATTTTCGCGGCTGAAATCAACACCTACCACTATGGCATCCACTCCGACAGCTGGGGCGACGGCACCGGCGGCGAATACGACGAATTCTGCGAAGGACTCGACGACGTCATGTGGGAGAATCCCGAACTCCTCGTCGTCATGGCGGCAGGCAATTCGGGAAGCGGGGCGAACACCATTGGCTCGCCGGCCGCCGCGAAGAACTGCCTCGCGGTCGGCAACGGGATGTCGTCGCGCAACGACGGAAACCCCGCGAAAATCAGCGGCTCGTCAAGCCGCGGCCCCTGTGCAGACGGCCGTATCAAGCCCGATGTCTTCGCTCCCGGAACCGCCATCGTCTCGACAAGGTCCTCAGTCAGCCCAAGGAGCGTCTTCATTGAGAACGGCGTGACCTACAATGGCTACACGTCGATGTCCGGCACCTCGATGGCCACGCCGCTGACGGCCGGCACCGCCGCGCTTGTCCGCCAGTGGCTCGTGGAGCAAAAAGGCTATTCCGACACCCCGCCTTCAGCCGCGCTCGTCAAGGCCATCCTCACGGGCGGCGCAACCGATGCGTTCGGGGAGAAGTACAACAACGCGGGCTCGTGCGCGCCCAACAACACCCAGGGCTGGGGACGCGTCAACCTCTGCGCGTCGATTTTCCCCGAAAACGCATCCGTCGGCCTCTTCGACAGAATCCCCTTTTCCGCGGCTTCGAACTTCGTCTGCCGCGTGACCACGACCAACACCGCGCCACTCGACGTCCAGCTCGTCTGGATCGACTACCCGGCGACCGCAGGCGCAGGAAAAACGCTCGTCAACGACCTCGATCTCGTCGTCTCGCGCACCGGGCCGGACGGCGGCGACGCCCTTCTTTTCCACGGCAATGGCGGGGACGCGCCGGACAATCTCAACACCGTCGAATCCGTCAGGCTCGCGGACGCCCCTCCCGGCGAATACACGATCACGGTGGATTGCCGCAAGACCATCCACGACTCGTCTGAAGGCGGCGCCGCGGCACTTTACGTCCGCGGAGCCTTCCGCGACGGCGAAGCCGCCGGCGGTCTGGAGGAGATTCCGCACTTCACCGTTGTCGTCTCCAACGACTTCAGCGGCCTCACGCAGACCTCCCACGCCCCGGGAACATACGAATTCGAAGAGGGCGAAACCGCGACCTTCTCGGCAGACACCTACGCCTACGACGTCAATGCCTATGGAACGCGCACGGCTTGCCACTGGCTTTCAGGCTGGACAGGCGACGGCGACATCCCCGCGGGCGGCACGGCGACATCCGTGACCTTCAGGGTCACGCAGGACAGCTCCCTCACCTGGCACTGGAACAAGGAACCGGACGAATACCTGCTCACGGTTTTCGTCGAAACCCCGGTTGATTTTCTCTACAATGGTTACTTCCCGGCCGGCTACAGCTATTATATCAGAAGCGGCGCAATCCTCGACTTCGTGCTCCCTCGCGACTCCCCCTGGGGAGACCCGCAGAAGTACGCCGCCATGTACTTCAACGAGAACGTGCGGCGCTATGTAAACGGGATATTCACCTTCCGCCTGGCAGGTGCCTGGCAAAGCGAGGCCGATGCTTTCGACGGCCCCTACTTCCTCAACCCGGACGGCACAATGGCCATGGAGTTCCAGGTGGCAATGACGAACGCCACCGACATCATCATCGACTACTACCCGGAAAACCAGACCTACAACGGGCTGCCCGCCTGGTGGTACGTCAAGTACCTCTACGCCCCAACCGTCCTCGGAATGGCCTCGGGGGCCGCCGATGCCGACGACGACGGCGACGGCACCACCAACCAGAAGGAATACATGGCGGACACCAACCCAATGGATCCGAAGTCCGTCTTCAAAATCGAGGCGTTCACACCGAAGGGGATTTCCTGGAGCGGCGGACGCGAACGGCGGCAAGTCGTCGAATACGCAACGGAACTTTCACCCGGCGCGGTCTGGACGCCGATCTACACCAATCCGCCGCCCACTCCGGCCGAAAACTTCATTCCCCTGCCCCCGTCCGACGGTCCCGTGCGCTACTACCGGGTCCGGGCCATCGTGTCCGAAAAGTAATCTCCCTTCTAAAACCCCACGGCCTTGCGCGGGGTCTCGGCGTCGCCAACAGGGGCGAGCTTGAGTTTCGCCGACGCTTCGTCGCGCAAGGCGGCGAGGCGAACCGCGTTGCCCGCCTCCCCCGTGTAGTAGAGGCGCTGGCGGACGGTGCGGAAATCGCCGGGCGCGAGCATCTTGATCTTGTCAAGTTCCCGCGCCTCGTCCTCGGTGAGCGCCGTCTTGAAGTAGCGCTCGAAGAAAAGGCGTTTGCCTTCGTCCGTGAGGTAGCCGAACTCCACCTTGAAGGTGAAGCGGCGCAACACCGCCTGGTCAAGCGAGGCCGTGAAATTGGTCGCGCAAACGAGGACGCCCTTGAAATTCTCCATGCGCTGGAGGATTTCGTTGACTTGCGTGACCTCCCACGAATGCCGGGCGTCGCCTCTTGACCTGAGGAAACTGTCGACCTCGTCGAGAAAGAGGATTTCGCCCATGTCCTCCGCGCATTCGAAGGCGGAGCGGATATTGGCCTCGGTCGCGCCGACGTATTTCGAGACGAGGTCCGAGACCGAAAGCGCGCGCACCTTGCGGCCGAGCTTCTCGCCGAGGAACTTCACGAACTCCGTCTTGCCGCAGCCGGCGGGGCCGCTGAGAAGGATGTTCATGCGCGGCGCGTCGACGCCGTCATCCGCCTTGTCGTCGTCGCTCTCGCCGCCCAGGCGTTCGAGGTGTTTCGAGCAGGCGCCGATAATGCTTTCAAGCCCCGTGGAGGACTTGATGTTGAGACCGTCGAGGATGTAGCCGCGCGAAACGGTTGAATCCCCATCCTCGCCGCAGGCAAGCCCCATGAGCTTCGCGTGGTTTTCGAGGAGGGCCGCCATCGTCTTGAATGGTTCAGCCGCCTTCCCGGCGTCGAGCATTGCCTTGAAATTCTCGGAGCAACGCGAAATTGCGCCGGCGCTCACCGCGTACTTCGCGGCAAAGTCCGAGATTTCGGCGTCCGTGAAGACGCCTTCGAGCTTGTGGAGCTTGATGTTGTTGCACCAGATTTTCTCACGCTCGGCCTTGCCAATGGGCTTGAAGCCCATGGCGAAGTCGAATCGGCGGCGCGTGGAGCGCGACAGTTCCTCTGCCGGGAGGTTGGTGATGAAAAACATCGTGCTCTTCGCGCGGTCCAGCACGTTGTTCAGCATGTTGGAGGAGCCGTAGGCGAGCAATTCGTCCGCCTCGTCCACCACGACGAGGTATTTCGCGGGGTCTGCGAAACGGCGGTTGCAGATCGCGATGTTGCCGAACCGCCCCTCGGGTTTTGAGGAGCGTCCCCCGTTGCCGGCTTTGGCGTCGATCGGGACGATGACCTCCTGCAGCCCGAGGCGGCGCGCGACCGCATGGGACAGCGAGGTCTTGCCCGCCCCCGGCACGCCATGGAGGAGCACGTTGACGCCCCTGTGCGCCCCCTGGGCCTCGATCAGCGCGCAGAGTTGGTCGGTCTCCTCGCGAATCTTCTTCGAGAAATATTCCATGGGGAGGACATCGCCCTCGTAGAAGTGGAAGAAGAGATCGCCGATGGGCCGGGAGAAAAGCCCCCCGATGAAGCCCCTGACGCGCTCGTCGATCTCCATGTCGTAGTCGACGAACCCGTAGGTGGCGAGAAGGGAGTCTTCACACACCTCGGCGCGGATGGCGGATGGCGAGACGTCCAGGGCCGATGCCATAAAATCAAGATAGATGCTCTTGTTGATGTTGCTGTGGATCGGCGGGGTGTCGAGATAGTCAATCCATTGGCACTCGCCTCCCTCCACGAGGTAGGAAAAGACGAGAATGTCTATCTGCAGGGGGCTGAGTTTGACGAATTTCGCCAACTGGCGGATGTTCCTGAGGGTGCTGTCGCCGCGACGCGACGCCGCCAAAGTCGAAAGTTCACGCCCGATGCGGTCGGCCATCGACTCCCTGAACCCGTCCAGGTCGCTGGTGTTGGACCAGATTGCCGCGAGGACGTCCGCCACATCCCTGGTTTCGTCCTGGAAAAGGGTCGCGGTTCCTTCGTCAAGGTCGAAACACAGCTGTTTGCATTCCTTTTTGCGCGGATGCCGGGGGTCGGAATCGAAGAAGAAGTCCTCTACGTCCTCGTCACTGGGCGCCCGACGCACGCCGCGCGAGTGGGGGGTGACGGATTTCTTGTCGAAATAGGGACAGGGCTTTCCACCTTCAGGCGCGAGGCCGTGGCCATCGAGACCGTCGGCCTTGAAAGCCGGGGCGCAAACCTCCTCGGCCTCCCCGACGTCCTTGAGTATTTTTGCGAAATCCTTGAACAGGTGAATGCCAACTTCGTTTTGGTCGGCGTCAAGCACGTAGTTGCGCATGAATTCAAGGTTCTTCCGCTTCAAGTAGGCTGAAGCACCCTTGTTCGATGCGCTTTTTGCGCGGGTATGGCGACGGTATCTGCTGACTGGACGGGGTATCATAGTTGTTTTTCTCCTTTGAAGTGATATCAACTGCCGGCGAACACCGGTCTTTCCTAACGGCTGTAATGATACCGGGTTTTTGAAAAAAGGAAAGCCGCCGGGGAACCGGCGCGACCTGCGTCATCCCAACGCCATCGTCCCCGTCCCCGGCGACGGCAACGCAGATTCACGGACGCCGCTTTGAATATGTTATAATAATAGGTTATGAAAAAGGAAATTTTAAGCATTGCCGGCGCAGCGCTCGCGGCAGTTGTCTTCTCCGGTTGCGAGACGATGTACTCGGGCAACGGCTTCAACCAGCGCAAGGCCCAGCGCGACCAGGCCGTCATCCAGCAGGAGATGGAGCGGCGCCAGGTACAGCAAGACGCGCAGTCCGCCCGTCTGGCCGCGCAGTCCGCGGAATCGCGGCTCGACCAGATCGACATGCGCGTGGATCGGCTTGAGGATGCATCGCGGGCGACATCGTGGGCGACGATTTCAGACGTCGAGGCCCTTCGCCGCGAAAACCAGGAGCTTCGCGCGGCGCTTGCCGATGCCCGCGCCGAGCACGAACGCCTCCGTTCCGAGATCATCGGCAACGTGCAGGGCCTCCTCAAGGAGCAGCAGAAGCGCAACACCCCGCCCCCCGCCCCGCAGCCCAAGCCGCAGACCGGCTACGAGCACAAGGTGGAGTCTGGGCAGACGCTTTCCGCGATCGCGCAGGCCTACGGCGTCTCGGTCCAGAAGATCAAGGACGCCAACGGGCTCAAGAACGACGTGATCCGCGTTGGCCAGACGCTTTTCATCCCCGATTGAGAAACGGGGGCGCCCCCGCCTTTGGCGGCGGCAGTTTGACGACCAGGGACGACCATGGCGAAGAAACGGAATTACATTGGAAAGACCGTCGGGGTCGTTGAGCCGAAGACAATGCGGCTCGACCTTCCCGAAGGCGGCTTCAAACTCGAACGAGGCGGCACGCTGCCGGAAATCACGGTAGCCTACGAGATGTGCGGTCTTATCCGCGAGGAGATGGACAACGTCGTCTTCGTCTGCCACGCCCTGACGGGCGACGCGCACGTCGCCGGCATCGTCCCCGGGCAGGATGAGCCCAGCGGCTGGTGGGAGGGCATGGTCGGTTCCGGGCGCGGCATCGACACCGACAAGTACTGCGTCGTCTGCGCCAACATCCTCGGCGGCTGCCGAGGGACGACGGGGCCAAGCTCGATCAATCCCGCGACGGGAAAGCCCTACGGATCGGCCTTCCCCGAAATTACAATCCGCGACATCGTCAAAGTCCACCGCATGCTCCTCAAGCAGCTCGGGGTGGAAAAAGTTTTCGCGGCCATCGGCGGCAGTTTCGGCGGCATGCAGGTCCTCGACTGGGCCGTCGAGGAACCGGACTCCCTTGAAAACGCGCTCGTCATCGCCTCCGCACCGGCCCTCAGCACCCAGGCCCTGGCCTTCGACATCATCGGCCGACGCGCCATCACGCGCGACCCGTCGTGGCAGCACGGCGACTACTACGCCTCCGAAACCGCCCCCGACGGCGGCCTTGGCCAAGCCCGCCGCATCGCCCACATCACCTACCTTTCCGACGAACTCATGACCGACAAGTTCGGCCGCGAACGCCGTCCGGAATGGCTCGCCGCCGGCGAGGATTTCCTCGCCCGGGCGAAGCGCGACTTCCGCACCACCTTCCAGATCGAGAGCTACCTCGACCACCAGGCGCAGACCTTCGTGCGGCGCTTCGACGCCAACTCCTACCTTCACATCACGCGCGCGATGGACGAATTCGACCTCGCCGAGCGCCACTCGTCGCTCAAGCAGGCCTTTTCGCGGATTACGGCCAAGGTGATGTTCGCCTCGCTTTCGGGCGACTGGCTCTTCACGCCCGAACAATCAGAGGCCATGGCGGGCACCATGCTCGAGCTCGGCAAACCCGTCACCTACTTCAACCTCGAGGCCCCCGCAGGCCACGACGCCTTCCTCACCCACATCGACCAGCTCCTGCCGGCGATCAGCGCCTTCCTCGCCAACGGCAGGCCCTGCGAACGCCCGGCCGACGAGCTCGAACCGGCCAAGGAAAAAGCCTACGCCGCGATCACGGACATGGTCGAGCCCGGCTCGCGCGTCCTTGACATCGGCTGCGCCAGGGGCCGGCTCCTCCGCATCCTGCGCGAAAAGAAAAACGCCTCCGGCATCGGCCTCGACATCGCCTTCGCGCCCGCACTTGAAGCCCTCGGTCGCGGAAACAACGTGATTCTCGACGATTTGCGCGCCGGTTCGGGGGCCGACGACGCCGAAAACTTCTTCCTCATCCCCGACGACTCCTTCGACACCGTCGTCCTCAGCGAAACGCTGCAGGTCATGAAGCGTCCGCTCAAAGTGCTGCAGGAAGGACTGCGCATCGCGAAAAGCGTTATCGTCACCTTCCCCAATTTCGGCTACCTGACGACGCGCGCGCAGCTTTTCTTCTCCGGCCACATGCCCGTCGACGAGCATTTGCCGAGCGAGTGGTACGACACCGCCAACATCCACCTCTTCACGCTCCAGGACTTCATCAACCTCTGCGCGAAAAACAACATCGCCATCCGCAAGGTCGTCCCCAACTCCGAGTCGCCGCTTGGCCGCCTTCTCATCAAGATGGGCCACCCCAACCTCGGCGCCGAGCACCTCATCGTCAAAGTCGAAAGAATGTAGCGTCCGCGACGCCCCTACGCCAATGGAAAAATGGATTGAAAAGCGCCTCGACGCCCTCGTGAGGGAACTTTCCCCGTGCAGGGACTGCCCCGTGGCCAACACCGTCAGGTTCATGAACCTCCCCGGGCAGCGCGCCATCGTCGAAACCCTCGAGCAATTCATCTCGATTCTCTTCCCCGGCTGCCATGGCACGGGCCCCGTCGACGACACGGGCGGCGAACACGCGGCAACCAGCGGCAACATCGCCGCGGCCGCCTTGCGCCTCGCCGACCAGGCCGCGCGCGCCTTCGCCTACTACGACTGCCGGAAAACCTCGTGCGACCTCTGCCGCGAATGCAAAGCCAAGGCCGAGGAGGCGGTCGGCAAATTGCTCGACGCACTCCCCGAAGTCCGCAAGACGCTCGAGGAGGACATCCTCGCCGCCTACGAAGGCGACCCCGCCGCCAAGTCCACGATGGAAATCGTGATGAGCTACCCGGGGCTTCTCGCAATCACCATCCACCGCATCGCGCACGAACTCTATGCCGCCGGACTGCCGCTGATCCCGCGCGTGATGAGCGAATACGCCCACTCGAAAACCGGGATCGACATCCACCCCGGCGCGACCATCGGCCCCGGCTTCTTCATCGACCACGGGACAGGCGTAGTCATCGGTGAAACCTGCACGATCGGCCGGCACGTCAAGCTCTACCAGGGCGTCACACTCGGCGCGCGGTCCTTCGCGAAGAATCCCGACGGCACCTTGGTCAAGGGCCTCAAGCGCCACCCTGACGTCGAGGACGACGTCGTCATCTACGCGGGCGCCACGGTGCTGGGCGGCGAAACCGTCATCGGCAGGGGCTCGGTCATCGGCGCCAGCGTTTGGGTCACCTCCTCCGTTCCGCCCGGTTCGCGTGTGCTGAAATAGTCCGCCTCGACGATGTACGGGATGACTGGTGCTGGGATGCCGCCGGAAGCAGTCTCCTGCTAAAGGCCCCGCTCGTTTCGACAAGCGCGATGTGGCTTGTGGAGTGCGATTTGGAATAATCGCCATTCCGGGCGGCGGGGATGAATCTCGCCGGCATTTGACGAATGCCCTAACAAATGTTACATTTACGCGTGAAACCAATTGTGAAATCAATTTCGGTTTCAAGGCGGTTGAACATAGGTTATTAATGTTGCGCACAAAGAAAGCCAATTATGTGCTTATAACGGGAATCATAGACTTTCCCGCCCGACTCTCACATCGCAAGAAGCATTTGCTCCATACGCGGCATTTTAACAGTTCCCGCTTTCGCCAAAATTCGCTCGACTTCGGAATCCACACGATCTTGGTCTTTCGAAAAATAAAGATCAGAGAGTACGGCGACATCGGATTCCGCCAGGCTACTCAAAAATGGAATGTGCACATTGCGCAAATTCTGCGCCTGGTAGCGGATGCTCCCGCCGCGCATCTGGACGGACACCCGGCGGATCTGATCGGTCACGAACCGGCTTCGCATGATGACGCACAATGCTCGCATATTCCAAGTTTCCGATGTAATCCAATACACGTTGTGGTGAGGATAGTATCGTCCATCTTCATCCAACGCAACATTGCCACCTTGCTGGATGTCCGGCAGCAGAAGCTTGGGCGTTGACAATACAGAATAACTTATCCGGTCAAGCGTCCTATACCATGCGTTCGGATGTTGCCGTGCGCAGTATCGGGATTTAAGCCGGTCGGCGTGGCCGTTCAGGTACGACGCGACTTTTGGATAGGCGTCCAAATCAAGCAATGCAGTATCGTCAGCGGGATCGTAAGGATTGAGGATATAGCGGTCTCGCCACCTGATGGAGCCTTCTTGAATGTCGGTTGCGGCAACAAGAGGCAAAAGGCAGCGGCGTTCCACATCGGCCACCTTCTGCACATCGACGAAGATGTCGTCGGCTCCTGACGCCACGCCTATGCCAATCCGGGTTCCCGGGGCGGACTGCTCGATTGTCGGATAGGACATCTGCACCTCCATCGCCGAGTCCCGTTCGGCGGCATCCGTTGTCAGCCAAGGCCCCCCATCGACATACCAATTGGCAAAATGGCTCAAACGACTTGACTTAGAATCCGAGCGAATGGAGCGAAGGATGTCCGGCGAGGCTTCGGCTATTGTTGTCGCAAGGGTCTCGTTTCCCCGCCGCCTGTCGATGACAATGACAGCCGGATAAGCTGAAACATCCTCGACAAACGGCTGCGCATGTTCCATGTTCAGGTAAAGGACAACATGAAAGCCATTGGCTATGAATGAACGGAGGCGGCGGCCATAGCTGCTTTTCGCGAAACGATTCGAACAGATGAAGGAAAACACCCCCGATGGTGAAAGCAGGGACAACGACCGCTCGACAAACGGCACATAGATATCGCAACGCTCGGAAAAGGTCACGTAACGGCGGCGGTATTCGGCCTGTTTGGCTTCGGCAATCTCGTCAAATCGGATATAAGGGGGATTGCCGACAACGACATCGAAATCCGCGGTAAACTCATGCAACAGGAAATCGCCGCAAAAAAACCATTTGTCAACAAGCCGTTCCGCAATGTCCGATGGACATTCCGCACTCAGCAGCAGACTTCTGACAGCGCACCTTGTCGTTTCAATGTTCTTTTCGGAAATGTCGCACGCCAAAAGGAAATGGTCAAGCTCGGGTTTGTTCCAATCTGGTTTCTCGGCAATCAACTTCCCGACAACCGGAACGACAAACGCCCCTTCGCCGCAGCTTGGTTCCAGCACTCGCTTGCCGCTCCATTTGCGAAAACGCCCTGCAAGCTCAATTTCACGTAGCATGTGCGCGACAACCTCCGGGCGCGTAAACACCTCACCCGTTGCCTGAGCTTGTTTTTCCCGCTTTCTCATGCCCTTGCCTTCAAATGGAGATAAAGCGATTTTAGAAATGCGTATGCCGTCACATTCGGTCCACCATCCCTGATTGTTTGACCATCCTTTCCGGACACAAGCAAGGCCGTGGCATTGTAATCGCGTTCCAGCATCAGCCGCTCGCACAATATCTCGTAACGACGAAGATAGCTCGACTGCTCAAAAACCGGCAATGGGGGCAGCGTACTCTTTTGCAAGGCAACAGACCTGGTTGAGGATTCCGAATCTTCAAGGAAAAAGAAGTAGCCAAGCCAAGGCGACTCGGAAACGCCAAAAGCGCGTTCGCGATACGCCAACCAAAAATCGCGCGACACGCCCACAACCTCTTCCGAGCGATTGTTGAAATTGTTGCCAAAACTTCCGCTTTGCGATTTCAGTTCAATGGCGGCGACAAGTTTTCCGTCGCGCAAGAATACCATGCGACGCCATCGCTGACGTCTCACGCAAGTCATCCGACAAATCCCACGTAACATTCCCCGCAATCCGCCGTCACCCTGCGGGGCACTACGCGAAGAGCCAAGTCGAGAGGTAGCGTTCGCCCGTGTCGGGAAGGAGCACGACGATGGTCTTGCCCTTGTACTCGGGGCGCTTTGACATTTCAAGCGCGACGTAAAGCGCGGCGCCGGACGTGATGCCAACGAGCAGGCCTTCCCGAGCGGCCGCCGCACGCGCAGCGACACCGGCGTCCTCGGCCGAGACGGCCACGACTTCGTCGATGAGCGAACGGTCAAGCACCTTCGGGATGAAATTGGCGCCGATGCCCTGAAGGCGGTGCGGCCCGAAACGCCCCTGCGAAAGCAACGGGCTTTCATCGGGCTCGACCGCGACGATTTTCACACCGGGATTTTTGCCTCGCAAAAAGCGCGCCGCCCCCGTAAGCGTACCGCCCGTGCCGACACCGGCGACATAGGCGTCGACAACGCCCCCGGCATCCTCCCAGATTTCGGGGCCCGTCGTGCGGTAGTGAGCCTCGGCGTTGGCGGGGTTTTCAAACTGCTGGGCAATCATCGAGTTGGGAATCGAGGCGTTGAGTTCCTCGGCCTTGGCGATGGCGCCGGCCATGCCCTCCGCCCCCGGCGTGAGCACGATTTCGGCCCCGTAGGCGTTGGCGAGCTTGCGCCGCTCGACGCTCATCGTGTCGGGCATCGTGAGGATGACGTGGTAGCCGCGAATTGCCGCGACAAGCGCCAGTCCAACGCCGGTGTTGCCCGATGTAGGCTCGATAATCGTCCCGCCGGGCTTGAGGCGTCCGTCACGCTCGGCGGCGTCGACCATCGCAAGCGCAACGCGATCCTTGGCGCTTCCGCCGGGGTTGAAGAACTCGACTTTGGCGAGCACACGGGCCCCGCCCTTGTTGAGTCTTTCCGAGATTTCGACCAGCGGGGTGCCACCGATGCATTCGAGAACCGACTTGGCTATGCGCGGCATATCCATTCGCCCCTTTCCTTCTTTCCAAGCAATGCCGCGCTATCGGGGTCGAGGAACATCCTGCAGTCGGGGTGCATCTGCATGATCGACGACGGGCACATATTGGAGACGGGACCGTCGATGGCGCCCTTGACCGCCTCGGCCTTGCGGGCGTCGGGGCAGGTGCAGACAATCGTCCGCGACCACATGATCTGCTTGATGGTCATTGAGAAGGCGTGGGTTGGGACTTCGTCCATCGTCTTGAACCACCCTTCGCCGATCTGCTGGTGCCGGCATTTCTCGTCGAGTTTGACGACGAGATAGGCGTCATTGGAGTCGAAGTCGGCGGGCGGGTCGTTGAAGGCGAGGTGGCCATTCTCGCCAATGCCGACGCAGGCGAGGTCAATCGGCGCCGCGCGAAGCAGGTCTTGGAGACGCCTGATTTCGGCCGCGGGGTCGGCCGCCTCGCCGTTGACCTCGTTGAAGGCCTTCATGGGCCGGGGCGTCTGCGACACGAAACGTTTGCGCATGTAGTTGCGAAAACTCGCCGGGTGCTCGATTGAGAGCCCGACGTATTCGTCGAGATGGAAACCGGTGACCTTCGTCCAGTCGATTCCGGGTTCCTTCACAAGCGCGGCGAGAAATTCGAACTGGCTGGCGCCGGTGGCGACGATGATGCGCGCCTCGCCTTTTTCCGCGATTGCGCGACGGATGCAATCCGCCGCCGAGGCGGCCGCCTTTGCCGCCATGTCAAGTTTGTCCTTGCCAATGTAAGTTACCATTGCTTTTCCTTTCACGCCGCTAAAGCGGCTGTTCCCGAACAAGTTTGAAAAGGGCCCCCCGCTACGCAAGCGAAATCACCAGATGGTCGAGGGCGTCGATCGTGACCGGCTTGAGCAGGTAGCCGTTGAAGCCGCACTCGGCGTGGTGCTTCACGACTTCGGCGTCGGCCGTCACGGCGTAGACGGGCAGCGAGGAGAGCTCGTTGCTCGCGCGGATGTAGTTGACAAGCTCCTCGCCGCTCATCTCCGGCATCCAGAGGTCGGTGAGCACGAGGTTGTAGGTGCCCTTCTTGAGTTCCTCGATGGCCGCCGCACCTGAGTTGACCGTCTTCGAATTGGAGACGCCAATGTGGCGGAGAAGGCGTGAAAGCACCATCAGGTTCAACGGCTGGTCGTCGACGAGCAGGACATTCAGCGCGGCGCGGCGCGCCTGCTCCTCGGGCGACCGCTGCGGCACAGCGGAGGCCGCGTTTTTCGCAACCTCCGCGTTTTTTTTCGCCGCAGTCGCCTCGGCGGGCTTCGCTGCGGGCGGTTCGACAAATTTAAGCTTTGAGAACTCAACCGAGAACGTGCTGCCGGTCCCGACTTCAGACTCGACCTGTAGTTTGCCGCCCATTTTCTCGCTCAGGCGGCGCGTGATTGCCAGCCCGAGGCCAGTGCCCTTGGTGCGGTCCGTCGTGGAGAGCTGGACGAAAGGCTCGGCAAGTTTTTTGATGTTCTGCGGCGAGATGCCGGGGCCGGTGTCGCGGACGCGGATCGTGAGCTTGCCGGCATCTGGTTCCGTCGAGACGGTGACGTAAACGCCGCCCTTCTTCGTGAACTTGACGGCGTTGCTGACAAGATTCATGAGAATCTGCTTGAAGCGCGCGGGGTCGACGACCGGCAGGCGTCCGTCGTCCACCCCGTGGCTGTCGATTTCGAGTTCGATGCCGTTTTGCTGGGCCTGGGGGAGGAAGGCGAGGCCGATGTCGTCCGCGATCTTCGTCACGTTCGAGGGGGCCGGCGCAAAGGTCATCTTGTCGGCGTCAAGCTTGGAAAGGTCGAGGACGTCGTTGACAAGCGACATCAGCTGGTTGCCGGAGGCGATAATCGCGGAGAGGTAGCGGTCGCGCTCGGAACCCACGACGTTCCCGAACTTAAGCAACTCGGAGAAGCCGATGATGGCGTTGAGCGGCGTGCGGATGTCATGCGAGACCGTGGCGAAAAAGTAGGTTTTCGCCCGTTCCGCCTGAATGGCGCTGTCGCGCTCGCGCTTGATGGCCTCGATCATCTCCCGTTCGCGCGCCGGCATGTGGATGCTGCCGAAACCAAGGCTCAGCAACAGAAGCACGAGCAGAACGGCGAAGTCCGCGATGGCGCAGCATTTCAAAAGATGGCAGTTGTCTTCAAACGCGTCCATCACGGATCCGATTTTCCCGTCCTGCGCCAGCTGCAAGGACTCAAGGGAACTGTAAGCCGTGCGCCAGACCATCGTCTTCAACTTGGAATACGATTCGTCGGAAAGCATGACCAGCGCCTGGCGACGTTGGTCGTCGACACCCATTGACTGCTCCTCCGCCGACAGCTCCACTCCTGCGATTTCCGGCGGCAACATGTCCTCCCCGACGCCGTAAGAGGCGGCGGCAAGGCGCATCGAACGGTGTTCGATGGCGGCAAGCGAGGCGGAGTTGCTAATCGACAGCGCAAGGTTTTCGACGAACTTCTCCGCTCCCGTCACCCCCGCGAAACGGTCCTTCAAGTTCATGACGCGGCCGTTGCCCGCCTCCTCGAAGTATTTCTTCATGAAGGACGCATCCCCCGTCGAGACATACTTGCGCGCATAGACCGTGAGGTTCGCCCCGCGAACGCTGAGCTGTTCCGCCGCCATGGAGAAATCACGCCTGAGCCGCAGGCCCTTGTCGATGTCGTCGTGCAACATGCGCATGCCCGAGCAGCGAACATAGAGCAGTCCGGTCAGGAGAATGCTGGCGAGAATGAAGACGAGGGCGACCAGCCGCAATCCATTGAGGCGAAGGAACGAGATTTTTTCCTTCGCCCCCGCGTGCTCCCTGACCTCCTCCTTGTGGACGCGGTCTTCGCGGCCGAGTTCGTTGAGACGGGTGCGCATCCTCGCCGCGAAGGCGGCGTTGGCCGACCCCTCCTTGATCAACAGGGTGAAGTATGCCGCCAGCGCCCTTTTTGAAACGGGCTTGTTTGTCATGCCGTTCATGCCGGCGCCCGCGGCATTGTCGAAAAGCTCGGGGTTGTTATCCGCCGACATGCCGATGAACGGGAGCGTCCCCGAATCGGGGTGCGCCGAGGCGCGGAACGCGGTGACCAGCTCGATGCCGTCCATCTCCGGCATGAAGATGTCCGTCAGCACGAGGCTGTAATATCCGCGCTTTGCGGCGATAAGCTTGTTGAGCGCCTCGCGCCCGTTGGTGGCGGTTTCGCATTCCGCGCCAAACTCGCGGACGGTGTCCGCCACAATTTCAAGGGCGATTTCGTTGTCGTCCGCGACAAGAATCCTGTAGCCGCTGAAATCTTCGTTTTTGTCTGCCTGAACCATAGTCACACCTTCCGGGCCCCGTCGCCGCCCGGACAGAATTCGCCGAGCAGATTGAGGATGCTGTCGCCGGTCACCGGCTTTGTCAAGATGGAATCGAAAAGATCTACGTCGAAGGTCGAGCCGGCGTCGGCATCGGCCGTCACCGCGACGACGGGGACGCCCGCCAGCTCGGGGTCGGCGCGCATTTCGCGCGCAAGGGCCTCGCCGTTCATGCCCGGCATCCACATGTCCGTCAACACAATGAGGCGCCCGTCGCGACGGGATGCCTCAGCCGACTTCAAATAGTCCATCGCCTCGCGGGCGCCGCCAAACATCTCGATGCCGTCGACAGGGACGCCCAGTCGCTTCAGGTACTGGCGCAGAATCCTGAGGTTCATCTGGACGTCGTCGACGAGTACGAAACGCAATTTGGCAATATCGGCGGACGATGCCTCGCGACGCCGCGGCTGCGTCGCCGGAGCGTCGGGGGCGCATTCCCGCGCGGAGAGGGGGGCGCATTCGGTTTCGGGCAATCCCACCCCCGGCAGGGAAAGCGTGAAGACGCTCCCTGCGCCCAGTTTGCTCTCCGCGACAAGTGTCCCGCCGGCCGCCTCGGCAAGGCGCCGCGAAATCGGAAGCCCAAGCCCCGTGCCCTTGTAGACCTTGCCGCCGCGGATGCCGCCGTCCTGCACGAACGGGTCGAAAACAGCCTGGATCTTGTCGGGCGATATCCCGATGCCGGTGTCGGCCACCTTGACGACGAGCGTGGCGGTGCCGTCGTCGGAGACGCAATCGAGCCCCGCGGAAAAATTGACGCCGCCCTTCTGCGTGAACTTGACGGCGTTGCCGACGAGGTTCAGCAGGATCTGGCGCACGCGCTCTTCGCGGAGATCGAGGAGGGGGAAGTCCTTGTCGATTTCGTAGTCCAGGGAGATGTGCTTGTCCTGCGCGCTGAACTGGAAGATCGACGCCATTTCCTCGAAAAGCTTGCGCATGTCGCAGATGCCGCCCCTCACCTCGATGTTTCTCGCCTCAAGTTTCGAGAGGTCGAGGATGTCGTTGATGAGGGCGAGAAGCGCGTTCGACGACTTCGTGATGCCGTCGAGGTAGGTGTCGCGCTCCTCCGGGGAGCAGCCGGCATCGCGCAGGAACTCGGAGAAGCCAATCACGGCGTTGAGCGGCGTGCGTATCTCGTGGCTCATCGTGGCGAGGAAGGTGCTCTTCGTCCGCTCCGCCTTCTTCGCGTCGTCAAGGGCCTGGAGAATCTCCTGGTTCTTGCGGGAAATCTCAGCCATGGCGTTGGCGCGCTGCACCGAGAGGGCGATGAAATCGACGGCGATGCGCATGACCCGCTCGCCGGACTCGAAGAAGGGCGAACGCCGCCGCGCGTAGATGACGCCGAGGCGCGCCCAGGGCTTGCCATCGACCATGACTTGCGTCGCCATAACCGACTTGTTGGGGCAGTCCGGGGGCAGCTGGAGCGCGTCGGGGCTCCGGGCGTCGGAGAGGTTCACCATGTTCGACGACCCGAAAAGGGCGGAGCCCGCGCTGTTCATCGGGCAGTTTGCGCAGCCATTGCAGATGCCCTCGCGGACGTCGTCGAGGAACCAGTCCCGCCGGTAGCCGTCGACGCCGGCGAAGATCACGTGGTCGCAGTTGAAGTAGCCGATGAGCCGCCGCGCGACATAGTCGATGATCTGCCACTGGTCGCGGTGGGCGACGACGAAAGACGAGACATCCGCCTTGAACGACTCCGCCGCCGCCGCGCGGCGTTCCTCCGTCACGTCGTGGATGACGCACAGCACGAGGCGGTGGCCGCTGCCCATGAGCGTCTGCTTCCAGCAGCGGAGCGTGCGCGACGACCCATCCTCGAAGACCATCGTGTCCTCGTACTGGATGGCGGCGGCGCCACCAAGCGCCTCCTCGTCGCGCTTCGCCGCGAGGGCGCTGATTCCGGGGCCCAGCAGCTCCTCGGCCGTTTTACCGATGATCTCGTCCATCCTCGCGCCGATAAGCGCGGCGTAGGCCGCGTTGCAGCGGACGTAGCGCAAGCCGTAGTCGGCGTCCTTGAGAAAACACGGCGACGGGCTGGCATTGAAGATGCGGTTGATGAAGATGCTCTCCTCGGCGGCCGCCGCGTGCAGACCGCTGAGCTCCTCGTAGTTGAGGCGTCGTTCGATGGCGCTGCCGAAAACCGAGGCGAGCCTGCGGAAATTTCCCTTCTCAAGTTCGTTGAGGCGGCGGTCCTCGTCGAAAACGACGTTGAGCACGCCCCAGGCCGCCCCCTTGACGAAGAGCGGCACCGAGGTCATCGAGGAGGCGTTGCCCGCGCCCTTCCGACGCGAGATGCCGTAGGCGTCCCGGATTTCGGCGAGGTCACGGGCGTTCCACTCCCTGAGGCCTTGGGAAAGAAGCTGGGCGCGATGACTGGAGAAAAGCCCGATCGGCGCCGAGACCTTGCCGTTGATGACGGCGCGGCCGTCGCGCGCCACCATGTGGAGATCCTCGATGACATTGGCGCCGTGGGCGACGTCAAGGCGCGAAAGGAAACAGACGTCGGCGTTGAAACGCTCGCGGACGATTTCAAGGAAAGGACGCGTCCCGGTGCTGCCGACATCGCCCTGGAGGGCGAGGAGGGCCCGCTCCAGCGACATTGAGTTGGCGGCGGAGATTTCGGCCAATTCGCGCCGCGCGTTCTCGGCGGTCTCCTTGGCGGCGATCAGCTCCGCCTCGCGGTCGCGGCGCGCCCTGGCGAGTTCGAGCTCGTGGCGCATCTCGATGGATTCAAGTTCGCGGACGGCGAGTTCGGTCTGGTCGAGGATCGTGACGACGGCGTTCTCGGGGCAGTCGCTGAAGCCAGTCTTGACAATGCGCATCTCCTTGTAGCGAGGCGGGGCGCCCTTGGTGCGGTAGCGGGTCGAGACCGACTTGCACCCCGAAAGGCGTTCACGCAGGCCGGCGAGGTCTGTGAAGTCCAGGACCTCCTTTTGGAATTCCGGCGAGACATTGGCCAGCACCATCAGCTCGATGTAGTCCGAGAAGAGCACGTCGGTCGCCGCCGGACGCGATCTTTCATACGCCCGGTTGTCCATCCGGTAGATCGACATCCTGCCATTGAAGAGGTCGACGTAGAACATCGACTCGTATTCGTTGGCGAGGGTCTCGATCAGACCCGTTTCCATGCTGTCGTGCGACTGGCTCATGATCTCACGCGGCCGGGGCTCCTACATTCTGAAGGCCGGCGTCAGGGCGGGCGTCTTCCACAGGCGGAGGAACTCGTCGTCCCACTTCGCCATGCTGAGCTGGAAGCCCGCCTGCTCCTGGGTGGTCAGGATTTCGCCGACCATTTGCGCGACGACCTCGACGCCGATTTCCTCGAGATACCGTACGCAGTCCTTGTAGAGGATCAAAAGCTCCATCATCGTCGTCGCGCCGGCGCCGTTGACCATGACGAAGGCCTTGTCGCCGCGCGCAAGCTGGATGTCCGCCACCAGTTCGCGGGCCATCAGCCCGACCGTCTCCGCCGCGCCGCGGAACGGCTGGATGCCGCCGCCGCCTTCGCCATGCTGCCCGGCGCCGATCTCCATCTCGTCGTCGCCCAAGCTGCCCATTGACTCGCCGGTGAAGGGGTTGGTGGCGAACTTCGTCGCGACGGCGACCGTCGCCATCGAGTTGGCGTAGCGCTCGGCAAGCGCGGCAACCTCATCAAGCGAGCGGCCTTCGGCCGCGGCGGCCGCGGCGATGTGATAGAGCGGCACCGCCCCGGCGAGGCCGCGCCGGTTGGCGCCGTCGCCACGGGGCGCGTTGGCGATGTCCTCCTGCGTCACGATCCTGCGGACGTTCATTCCCGCCATCTCGGCCATCTTCATGACCATGTTGCCCGTCAGCATGTCGCCAGCATGGTTGAGGACGAAAAGGAGCACACCGTGGCCCTTGTCCGCCCTTTGCAACGCCTCGAAAACGGTGCGGGGACCCGGGGCTGTGAAAACATCGCCAACCACCTGGATGTCGAGCATCCCCTTGCCGACATAGCCGAGTTGCGCCGGTTCGTGACCCGAGCCGCCGAACGTCACGATTGTCACGCGGTCGGCCTTTTCAAGCTCGCGGCTGACAACCATGCGCCCGTCGACCTCGACCAAGTCGCCGTGCAAAAGGGCAAACCCCTCGAGGAGCTCCTCGACGATTGTAGCCTTGTCATTGATGAATTTTCCCATGGCGCACCTTGCCTCCTTCCCATGCGCTCGCGCATTGCATTAAAAAAATACACCTTGCACGGGAAAAAATCAAGTTGGACACATCAATGAAGTTAAGGAACCTACCGCAACCCCAGGTCGCGGCGAATGTTGTCGATGAGCCGGAAGTGCGACACGCCAAGGGTTTCGCCCACGACGATGACGGCGCCATCGCCATACTTCAACGCGCTGACAAAAGGAATCAACCGGCTTTCATCGGCCTGAGCCGGCATCTTCGCGTACTGCACCCACCCCTCCGGGGCATACGGCACCTGCATGTAGCACGGGGCGAAGCCGTGGCGAACCGCGCCCTCCATGTTCCACGGCGCCTTGCACCAATCGCCTTCCATGACCCATTTGGCATGGCGTTCGCCAAGGGGATAGTCCTTCGGCGCCTCGCAACGCACGTCAAGGCTCTTGTCGCCAAGTATCCTGGCCAACGGCGGCGACCACCAGCTCCTGACGAGCAACGTGCCGCCGGCCCTGACCTTGGCGCGGATGACCTCCGCCGTGTTTGAGGCGACGCAATCGCCGCGAGGCACTTGGAACATGAAGGTCTCGGCCTTGCCCGCGACCGCCGCGACTTCCGCATCGTTGGTGCAGGCAAACACCTTCCAGCCGTCGGCCTCGCCCTGGGTGCGCACCCCCGGAATGCCCCTGTGGCAACGCGGGTCCCCGGCGTAATAGACGATCGGACGGTCAACCGCCCCTGCCGCGAGGAACGACATCTTCGCCATCACGTCCTCCCGCTGCGGGAAGGCCCAGCCTCCCGGCGCCGAGAGTCGAACCTCCCAGGCCTCGTCCGCCACGGGCCGGTTGACGAAAGCGGTGAACGGAATTTCAAAGACAAGTCTGTCCGCGAGGGTCGAGACGGTCCAGTCCGGCGCCCAGGTCGTCTCCTCGACGCCCACGTCGGAAATCTTGCGCTGCCCCTTTCCTTCCTTCCCGACCCAAAAGGCGTAGCGCTCCCCGCCGGCGCCGGCAATGGAAAGAGTCGCGGCATCCGTCCCGCGCCATTCGGCGACAAGTTTGTCCGCGACGGTTTTCGCGTTGTTTTTCGGGTCGGGCGACACGAACCACGCCAAACGGGCCCCGATGCCGCCGGGGGTGCCATCCTTCACGCCGACAAGCGCGTGCCACGGGGCCAGCGCATCGCCAAAGGCCTCCCCTGTCTTGAGGCGGGGCAGGTTTACGGCGACGGCGTTGCCGAGGCGAAGTTCCCGGTAGCTCGCCATCTGGCCGTAGAGGATCTTCTCGCGAAGGACGTTCCGCAACGCCGTCTCATCGCCCTGCGCAAGTTTTTCGGCCTCCGCAAGCAACGCCGCCGCGCGGGCGCGAACCTTGTCGTCCGCAAGAAGATTGGCGGAGACGTTCATGCCGTCCGCAAACAACCCGATGCGCCCCGGCTGGGCACCCCAGACGGCATCCATCGCCCGGAAGTATTCGGCCATCGGCTTTGCGGCGGGACCGAAGGCCGTCCGGCAGGTGTCCGCGAGAAAATCGTCGAGCGTCAGGCGGACGTCCCACATTTTGCGGGCGTAGAAGAGTTGCGTGAGACGGTTCTGAACGGCGTGCGCGGTGACGTCTGGCCCGCCCTTCGGACTGAGCGACACTTCCGGAATCGAGGTGGCGAGGTGATTTTGAACGACCGTCTCGACGGCGTCGCCAATCATCGAGAAGAAGGGCATGAAAACCGGATGCTTTGAAATGGCGTCATACTCGTAGGCGTAGTGGCCAACCGCCACATCCCCCCGGGCGCACCAGGCCTTGAGCCGCTTCAGTTCGCCGACATTCGCCGCGCAGGTCTCGTCGCCCCACTTGTGGATGTGGCACCGGGGGTGGCTGGCGTATTCGATGAACTCGGTGTTTTCGATTTTGCAGTCCGGGACGTCGAGGTAGCCCTGGTAGGCGAGCGTGGCGAATCGAAGGTCGGGGTACTTCGCCTTGAGGATTTTCACGACCTTGTTGTAATAGGCGAACCACGCGGTGGAGACGCCCAGGGCCTTGCACTTCGCGCACTGGCAGTAATCCTGGTTGTCGTTGGGGAAGATCGAGACGATGTCGAGCGGCGCACCGCGCCTCCTGAACCCTTCGATTTGGGCGGCGAGGCGCGCGGCGACTTTCTCCGCGCCCAGTTCGCTCGAAAAGCAGATGTTGATCATCGAGCGGTGACCCGCGAGCTCGCAGAAGCATTCGGGATGCTCGGCGAAGAGTTCCTTTTCCCCGTTGAGATTCGCGTTGTGCATGGAGATCATCGAATACTGGCCATACTTCTCCTCGCCCTTCGCCACGCCGTGCCGGTGGATGGTCGCGAAATTGCGCGTCTGCCACAGGTTGAAGGCGGCGCGGTCGCGCCAGTCGCCGCAGTGGTGGAATCCGCGGTACTTGACCGAAGGCGTGTGCCTGAAGGCGAGCGATGCCGGCACCGCCCACTTTTCCAGCTTCGGGAAGAACGCCCCCGTCTCACCCGGCCAGAGCCAGCGAACGCCGAGTTCGCGCTGCAGGAACGCATACGCGGCGTGAAGCGTCGCGCGGGGCAGGTTGCCCTGGAGGATGAGATGCCCGCCGTCAACGCGGTATTCGACGACCTCGTCCGCGAAGTTTTCCGCATCGCCCGCGACGAAGCGCACGGCATGCCCGCCGCCTTCGCCAGGCGCGACGACGTCGAAGGCCACGCCCGAAACACACATCAACGCATTGGTGAATTCCTCGACGGCGAACGCCACTGCCGGCGCGGCATTTGTCGCCACCTCGATTTTCCATTCTGTTGCGCCATTGTCAAAGAGCGGCGGGAGCCCCGCCCCGCAGAGAAACGGGAGAAGCGCCGCGAGACATGCTGAAACAACTGTTTTTTTCATTACGTGTCCTTTCCTGTGTTTTTCATGAGGCATCGCACGGTCAGACGTCGCGGACGCCGCCATAGTCCGGTCCGCCGCCGCCAAGGTAGCCACGCGACTTACCCGTCGCGTCGGAGAACCAGAACGAGTAGAGTTTCGCGCCGCCGGAAAGGCGAAAGGCCAGCTTGACCTTGCCCGGCGCCGCCGGCAACACCTCGATCCGGGTGGCGTCGACTCCCCGCAAGACGCGGCTGGCGCCACCGACGACCGAGACCTCGATTTCGCCCGCGGAGCAGTCTGCATTGACGAAGAGACGGTCGCCCTCGGCAAACGAAAGGTCGCGCGTGACGAGGCTCCCCTCGCCTGTCACGGCGCAAAATCCGTCGCGCCTAAGGTGCGCAAGTCCCATCGCGCCGTTGTGGTACATGCCGTTTTCGGGAGTGTTCTGCCCGACCAGCGAAAGCCGCGACGTGTCGCCGGCGAAGGCCCCGTAGTAGAAGCAGAGCTTTTCGTCGCGGACGACGAAAAGGTTGCCCAGCGGCTGCACATAGCCGGCGTCCCACTTGCCGGACCCCCAGCGTTCCGCGGCGATGGCCGGCGTGCGGTCGGGGCGCGTCCAGTGGAAGCCGTCGCGCGAATAGGCGAAGACAATGTCGGTGATCTTGGGGTTGCCCGTCTGGGCGGCCGCGTAGTTGTCGGGGCCCCGGTGAATCTCGAAGGCGCCGACGATGATCGACTCGTAGGCCACCGCATTGAGGGCGTAGAGCTGCGGCGGGCACTTGAACTCAGGGTCTTCGCCGTCGAGTTCGTCGGCCTTCGCCCACTGCACGACGCCGCCGGTGGTCTGTCCGCGATTCCAATCCCAGGAGCAGCCGGAGGCGAAGTCATCCGTCTCGTAGTAGCACGTGGCGCGCCCGATGCGCGGCAACCAACTCCTGAGTGAGAAAACCCACTTGCGGCGGAAGGGGTTCCAGAAGAAATTCGATCGGTCCCCCGCCGCGCCGGAAAGCCACCGGTCGTAGAAGTGGCGGCCGTCGGATGAGAAAAAGCAAAGCCCGCGCTCATCGCCGCCCGGCCCGTGCACGTACATCACCCAGCGCGAATAGGGGTTTTCAAGCTGGAAGTCGGGTATGACCTCCCAGCTGTCGGGACGGAAATCAGGCGGATAAATCTGGTTGGTGCCATCCGCGATGTCCACGCGGTCAAAGGAAATGCCGTCGGCGCTCTCGGCGTAGGCGACGGTGTTGAGCCAGCCCGCCTCGTACCAGAGGCGGAAGCGTTTTTCGCAAGGATCCCACCAGAGGCCGCCGCCATTCGGGCGCGCGGTGCTGTTGCGCGTGCCGTTGATCTCGAGCCAGGTCTCGGGCTTCAGCACCGGGTTGCCGCCGAACTTCACGGGATGTGGATATTCGCGCCGGAGCCCGTCCATCGACTCCACCAGGAAGTCGTCGACGAAAAGTTGCCGGCCCACGTCCACCGGGATCGGCGCCGGGATGTTGGCGGGGTCGAGATACGGCGGGGACGGCGGCACCGAGAGGTCCGTGAGCGCAACGTCGCGCGGCGGCCACTCGGCGGGCAACCTGATGCCGTTGTAAAGAACTTCCCCTTGAATTGCATTTCTGTCACCCATGGTCAAATTCCTCCTTCCGCCCCCTCTTCGGAAACGGAAATCACGCCCGAGACGTCGAACTTGCCGGAGACGGGTTTCCCGGCGCGGACGTCCTCCTCGGTGAATTTCGCGAAAAGCAGTTCCTGCCGCCCTGTACGGTCGTTGTCGAAGGCGATGAAAACGGTGCCGTCGGCGGCTTGGTCGCCGTCGGGATACGAGCAGGGCCCCGCCTTAAGCACGAGGCCGCCGGACCATGTCGCGCCGTCGTCGTCCGAAAGGTATGCCGTCATGTCGTTCCGCCCGATGTCGGCATTGAGCGGGCCGTTCTTGACCAGAAGCAACGTGCCACTCGCCAGGCGGCGGACAAAGTACCGCGAGTTGGTGTGGCGGAAGGGACAGGGCCGGGCGGGCCCCCATGTGCGGCCACCGTCGCGGGAATCGGCCTGCCAGGCGCCATCCGGTGCGCCACGTACGCGCATGTAGACGCGCAAAGCGCCATCCGAAAGCTCGACGACATTGTGCTCGTCGAATTCGCGCAGGTTCGCGGGAAGCGTCGCGCCGCCGCGCGGAACCAGCGTGGCGCCGCCATCGACACTCTCGTAGAGACGCGCGCTGAAATCATCTCGCCAGACCGCCACCGGGAAGAGCCAGCGTCCGTCACGCGCGGCGAGCGGCTTGCACATCATCACGCCCGAGGCGATTCTCCGGGGTTCGAAAACCACGCCGGAAGGCTCCGCGTCGGCATCAAGCTCAAGGCACATGAGATTGTCCGTGTTGGCGAAGTAATGGCCGGTCGTCCATTGATTCGCCGCGCCATCGCGAACCTCGACTTCACGGTCGGTCCACGTCCAGCGCAACCGGCCGTCGGGCGCAATCCAGACCTCGGGGTCGAAAGCCCTGCGCGGGCCATCGCGGTCGGGGTCGGCGACGAGCACCTCCTTCCAGGTCGCGCCTCCGTCGGCACTGGTCGACAGCACCACGTAGTTGTTGGAATCCTCGCCGTTGGTCGGGCCGGAATACCACGTCGCCCAAAGACGTCCGCTCCTTTGAGACACCGCAATGGAGGGGATGCCCGAGAAACGCCGGCGCGGCTTGACGTGGAGGGCGTCGGGGGGCGACACGTAGGCTCGGCTTGGGGTGAGGTCCGTCGGGTAGGCGAACGGGAACTCCGGCTCGGGCGGATTCCACGGGCTCTCCACGAGGGCGCGGTAGGCCTTCAGCATCGGGCCAAGCCTGTCCGTCAGGGGGAAGTCGATGCCGCGCGCGAGGAGCGCGGCCAGGCGCCAGGGCTTGTTGCACCAGAAAAAGTTGACCTTGCCGCCAAGGGCGTGGTAGGCGAGGAGCTCGTCGCGCGTGTAGTCGGCCTCGTGCGGCTGGGTGAACTCCGCGCGTTCGTCGATGACGGCTTCAAGGCAGGCGCGGCGTTCCTCGGCCGTCCAGAGACGCGACCAGCTGTTCCCCGCGGGGGCGGTGAAAAGGCACGTCTTGATTTCGGGAACGACGCTCCGGGCCAGCTTCACCCCGGGAAGCCCCGCGGCGACGAAGGCCTGGTGGAGTCGCCCTTTCTCCTTGATTTTGCGGGCGACTTCGTCTGTGACATCGTCGCGGCAGTGGACGTTTATCCAGACGCCTTCCAGCGGGAAGCAATCGATGGCCTCGTCAAAGGTCGGGATCTTCGTCCCGGCGAACTTGGCGTCGTATTTCACGCCGGCGTCAACGCCCCGCAGGTCGTCGAAGGAGAGTTCGGAAACCGCGCCCGTCCCCGTCGTCGTGCGATCGATGGTGGAGTCGTGCATGACGACGAGTTCGCCCGTCGCGCAGCGGACGACGTCGAACTCGACCATGGCCGCGCCCTTTTCAATCGCCGACTTAAAAGCGGCAACCGTGTTCTCGGGACAGCACTCCCTGTCGCCGCGATGGGCGCAAATTCCTCCGGAAGGCATCTTCGCGCCGGTCCTCCGCGACGCCTCAAAACCGCCAACTCCAAGCATGGGAAATCTCCTGGACGCGGGGGTGCGCCGGATTGGCGCGGTTCCATCCTCCCCCGCCCCGCATGTCTGGATTATAGCAGATTTCCGAGACACTTGGCAAAATAGACGGTGTCGACGCCCTTGCCGCGGTCGTCTTCCAGCACCGCCACGCGGGCATAGCCGCGCTTTTCAAGCGTGTGCAGCTGTGCGGCGTTAAGCGACCACGTCCGCGTATAGACGACTTGCATTCCGTGGGCGCGGGCGACCTCGCCCTCGAGGCTGTCGTATAGGGCGTTCATCACGCCGCGCCCGCGCAGGGCGCGCCCGACGCAGACAGTCGTGACGTAAAGCGCGGAGCCGAGTTCAGGCAACGCCTTGGCGGGCTCCTCCCGCCGGAAGGTCATGAAACCCGCGAACTCACCGCCGAAATAGGCGAGAATGAATTCCTGCAACAAAATTTGCGCGAAGTACTTGCGCGGTCCCGTCGCGAACGCCCCTGCCGGGACAGCGCCAAGGTCCAGATTCTTCTGGTCCGAGCGGTCCCGCGCCGAAAGGCACGGATAAAATTCGTTGTCGCAGGCGCAGAGAAGCCGCCACACGGAATCCTTTGACTCTTCGTCCAGAGCGCGGCCGACGAAACGGACCTCCACGCCGCGCCCGCCTTGTTTTTGCCCCGCGAAGTCCTCCATGACGCCCCTTTCACTTGGCGGACTTTTCCGCAGCCCCGGCCATCGCGGATAATCCGCCCCGCGTGTGCCGTTTGAAAACCTCGCGGTAACCCGGCTTGACCATGTCCGGCCCGTTGCAGACGGCGACATCCCGACCGCCGGCGGCCAGCACCAATTCAAGTTCGCGTTCAAGTCGTTCGGGCGTCTTGTGGGCGAGAGGCGTGCCTTCTGCGGCGTTCAAGCCGACAAACGGGATGCTCCTGCATCCAGCAAGATGCGGCGCGGAAAGGATTCGCCGGGTGTAGTCCGCGATCTTGGCGTCATCCCACTGGAAATACCAGGCGACGGTCTCCTCGATGTAGTCCGCCTTGAGCAAGCGCCCGTAGAGCGGGTCGGGAAGAAAAACCGGGTAGAGGTGGATCGCCACCTTGATGCCGGGGCGCAACGTCTTGGCATAGTCGACCATCGCGTTGACATAGTTCACGAGGCTGTCGCGGAAAAAGATGTTGCGATTCGCCTCGGTCTCTGGCAGTCCTTTTTCAGCCAGCCAGGCGGAAAGGCGCCTGCGGCAGTCATCGCACGCGCACGACCTCAGGTTCGCGTAGCCTATGTAGTCGAATGTAATCCCCTCGGCCAGCGGGTTTTTCTCAAGCATGGCCGCCATCCTCGACTTGGCCATGGCCTGGCCCTCGTCACTGAGAAAACACGAGATGAGCTCCGGGCAGAGATCAAGGGGCTCCACCGGCTCGCCGCCGAACTGGCATTTTTTCTCGACACGACGCGCGTTGACTTTGCCGCCGATTTCCTCCTTCGGGACGACTCCCCTCAAGTCGGTCCCGTTGATATAGTCGTAGAACGCCCTCTCCGCCGGTGTGAGAACCTGGCTGTGCGGCCCGACGGGAAAGAACCCGCAGTAAGGGCGCATCCCGAACTTCTTCGCGGCGGCGACACCCTTCTCCCCCGATGCTCCGATGTCCGTCACGCCAATGTCGGCGTAGGCGCGGGCCGAGTCCTCATCGGTCACGGACGCCCATGCGAAGACCCGCTCGAAGACGGGCGTTTCATTTGTCTCCGCGCCCAGGGCAACCACCGTCAGGGGCAGAGCCAAAACCAGTGCCAAGTGCAATTTCTTCTTCATTTTTCTCCTTTTCCTTCCAAAATCGGCGATTCCCGGCTTCAACCCGCCTTGTTGGCGATTCCAAGCAAACGGCTTCCGGACGTCACCAACTTCCCGGCACGGACATCCGCCTCGGTGAACCGATGGTGGAGGATCTCGCGGTCGGTTGTCCGCCCACGGTCGTGCACGACGTGGATGAAGCCATCCGGCGTTTCACAGGCGTCGGGATACGACACGTCGGCGCGGCCATCGAGAAGAAGTCCGCCCAGCCATGTCCGGCCGTCGTCGTCCGAGACAAAGGCCGTTATCTTCTCCCGCGGCGTGTAGGGGCGTTCCTCGGGCGCGCCCATGGCCACGTCGCCGTTTTTCACGAGGAGCAGCGCACCCGATTTCAAGCGCCCGATGAAAAAGCGCGAGTTGGTGGACTTGATTCCCGACGGCTTGAGCTGCGTCCAGGTCGCACCGCCATCGGCCGAGAAGGCCTCGCCGATGCCGTATCGCGTGCGCGCCAGCATCCAGAGCGTACCGTCCCTCCGCTCGACGATCATGTTCTCGGTGCAGTCGCGGTCTTCGGGCGGGATTTCCGCCGCGCTCAGGAACGAGACCGTCGCGCCGCCATCGGTCGAGACATAGGCATTGGCGGACTGGCGCGCGCACTCGGGATGCGCCAGCGGCCCCGCGAGGTCGCAAAGCGCATGCATCGTCTTCCCATGGCGGGGCGGGAAATTCGAGAACTCCGGCGGCAACAGCCAGGCGCCATCGCGCCGGACAACCGGTTTGTTCTTCATGAAGCCGTCGCACAGGCGGCGCGCCGGCGTCCACGCCGTGGCGGCGTCCTCCGGGTCGAGCGGGTTCATCGCCCAGACCCCGGCACGACCATCCCAGAAACTGTAGCACTGGCTGTAGAAGAGCCAGACCTTGCCGGAGGGATCGGTCCACAGGCCGGGGTCGATCACGCGGAGCGGCCCCGGCTTGTCGATGGCGAAAAGCGGTTCGCCCCAGTTTTCGCCGCCGTCGCCGCTGGTCGCCACGATGGCGGCGTTTTCATCGCCTTCTGTAACGTCTCCCGTGTGCCAGGCGAGCCAGAGGCGTCCGCCGGGCGACGACGTAATCGATGGCGCACTCTGGAAACCGCGCACGGCATCACGCAGGTAGTCTGGCACCGGGCGAAGCACCGGGAAGGGCTTCATTGAATCCGTTTCAAATTGCGTTTCCATCTTTCCGTTCCTCCTCTAACGAGCCGAGAAGTTCGAGTGCGCCCGCCGTGGCGAGCATGCAGTTGATCCAGTCGCGTTCGGGGCTTTTCGCGTCCTGGTCCGTCCAGAAGGTGCGGAGACGCCCGGAGGGCTCCTGCACGCGCGTGGCGGCGTCGCCCAGCGCCCGGGCCTTGGCGAGGTCAAGTGGGTTGCCCCCGGCCTTCCAGAGCACGACGAAAGCGCGGATAAGCTTGGCCGCCGACGAATCGATCGGCACGTAGCAGTGGTACTGCTCCATGACGCCGGGCAAAATCCAGTCGAGGTAGTTGGAGTCCCACGACCTCCCCTCGCGGTAGTGGTCGCACGGCACCGTGTTGCGCATGCCGGCGCCATCGGGCCGCGACGGACGTTCCCAGGCGATGAACTGGTCCTCGGAGAACCGGATGATTTCACGGGCCTGGGCGAGGCGGCGATTGTCGCCGGGGAAGCGCTTCAAGATGTAGAGCAGCGTCTCGCAGGCGGGGTGCTTGGTGAGGTTGACGAACTTTTCGGAGGGTTTGACGTCTTCAAACTGCCCTTCCCAGTTCCAATCGGCAAGCGGCCCCTTCTCGACAAAGGCGAAGCCCCTGTCCGCAGCCGCGCGGTATTCGGGCTTTCCCGTCAGGGCAAAGAGCTCCTCAAGGAGACCGCAGACGCCCAGCGGAAAACAGCGGTTGGGATTGACCGGGGTTCCGTCCTGGGCGCGCATCTTGAGAAAGCATGTGCCATCCTCGCCCTGGAGACGCAGGTAAGTCGCGGCAATGCGTTCGGCCGCCTCAAGGTACTTCGCCTCACCCGTCGCCTTTGAAAGCACAAGGAAGGCGCTGGCCGCCGTCTGCGGATAGAGGAGCATGTGCTGGCCGGCAAAGGTGCCGGCGGTGTAATGCGCCCCCTCGTAGGTCTGCGTGAAGAATTCAAGCGGCGAACCGGCGGGCTCGGCGTGGGCAATCAGGTAGTCGGCCGCGGCATGGGCGATTTTCAGGGCGTCCGCCGCGCGGTCGGGCCTCATCCGGGCATACTTCACCATCGCCCGGATCATCGCGGCGTGCATCTTGGAGGGATAGCAGTTGAGATGGTAGCCGGGATCCGGAAGGCCCGTCTCAAGCCAGTGGCGCGTCGAAGGCATGGCGAAGACATAGTCGTAGATCATTTCGGCGGCCTTGGAATAGGGCCGTGCAGCAGGCGGGTACCATCCCGGATGGAAGGCGGCGGTCTTCCAGAAGACGCGACGGCCCGCCAACCCAATTTCCCCGCCCGCAGACGAAACGCCATGGCAAAAGAGCGTCACGAAACCACCTGCGGGGATGCGTTCCCAGACCGACGTCAGCGGCTCGGTCGGAGCGGTCGCCTCCCATTCCACTTCGCGGTGGTTGTCGAGGACGGCGAGGAAGCGGTATTTCACCGCCCCTTCGACCGCGCTGAAAGCGAATGAGGGCGGGTACATGAACCATTCGGAGTGGCCGTTCCAAAACTCCTGGCCGTCCACCCCGCCCGGGCGAACGACATGCGTCAACTCCTCGGCGACGGCCGCCTCCAGCTTGCGGTCTCCGACAAAGCGTATGTTCTCCGGTTTGAAGGGGCAGCCTTCGGCGGAGGAAATCGACGACGGCTTCCCTTCGGGGAAATCGCATCGCTCGAAGGTGATGTCCCGGACGCCGAACTTAAGCGCCTTGCCCTCGGTGTGGATGCGGTAGCCCTCGCGGCAGCAGGTGAAGTCGCAGTTGCGGAAGGTGACGTTTTCAATGTCGACGCCGAACTTTTCCGGGTCGCCATAGAGGGTGCTCATGTTGACGGCCGTGCCGCCGCGGCGAGTCTCGACGTTTTCCACGACGACATCGCGGATCGTCCCCTCGCCCACGCCGATTCTGAAAACCGACGAGGTCGAGGCCAGCCGGCAGTTGGAAATGCGTATGCGCTCGCACGGCGATGGATTGCGGAGACGGCGGCCTGAAGCGCGGATGGCGATGGCATCGTCGCCCGTGTCGATATCAACGTTGTCAACCTCCACGCCCTGGCAGCAATCTATGTCGATGCCGTCGGTGTTGCCGTCGTCCTGCCCGTTGCGGCAAGTATAGTCGCGGACTTCGACCTCCGAGCAGGCGTGGAAGAAAAGCGACCAGCAAGGCGAATTGCGAATCGTCACGCCAACCACGCTGATGCCGCGCGTCTCGACGAAGACCACGAGTTGCCCGGGCCGGAGGTTTTGCTTGTCCTTCGCCCAGCGGATGCCATTCCACCAGGCGGCAGACGTGGGCTTCATCCAGTCGAAATAGGCGATGGGCCTTTCATCGAAGAAATGGTCGCCGTTGCCGTCGATCACGCCCTTGCCTGTAATGGCGACATACTGCTGGCGGTAGGCGATGATGAAATGAAGGCCGCGCCAGTACTCGCTCTTTGGGCAGCTGAAGTTTTCGGGATAGGCGTCTTCCGCGTTGTAGTCCGCGAAATCGGGACTTGCCTTGAGTACGGCGCCCTCTTCGAGGTGGAGCTCCACTTCGCTCCTGAGCCAGAGCGTGCCGCTCGTGAACTCGCCGGCCGGCACAACGACCTTGCCGCCCTTTGCGGCGGCGGCGTCAATCGCCGCCTGAATCGCCCCGGCGTTGGCGGCGGGCGACGCCGAGGGCGCCGCCCCGTAATCCACGACATTGAAGACCTTGCGTTCCGTCTCTCTCATCGCCATCTCCCCTTTTCGACGCCCTTAATAAACGGCGACTTTAAAAGCTTAATCTAAATGGCACGACACCCCACATCCCCACATTGGCGTCCTCAGCCACCTATCCATCTATCCTTTCGCCCCAAACTGGCACGACTGCGTTGAGCCCCAGTTCCCTCACCCGAGCAGCCCCTTCGTAGCCGCGCCCCCATGTCGAGCGCGCACCACCACCGATGGCGTGACCGAGTTCCTGGAGGTGTCCGAACACCATCCGCTTCGCCCGCACCTGCCGCGCCGCATCCTCAGGGTCAATGTAGTTGTAGGGGCTTACGATCCAGAGATCGGGATTCGGGCGATTTGGACGCATCTCGTGGATGAATCCCGAATCGCCGGTGTGATAAATGACATAGTCGCCAATTGCAATCTCAAATGCCGTTGTGAAATCCTGCAGGTAGTAGTTGTGCGACATTACATGCGTGGTGATTGCGACGTCCTTGATCCTATATGTCCGCCCGCGTTTCGTATATCCGCCAACAGCACCGGCGCGGTATGCGCCGTAGTTGCCGCTGAAGTTGTTGAAGACGGTCTTGCCAGCCTTGTCGAGTGCTTTTAGCGTGGCCCTGGAATAGTGATCGTCGTGGTTGTGGGTGATGCAGGCGAAGTCTACAATCGGCACGCTTAGGATATCCTGCCTGTGCGCAAGGTCTATCGTGAATATCGTCTTTTGCGTTTTAATTACGACACCCATGTTGTAAACATACCATACGGCAGGTTTCGTTCCGGTCACTTCAGTTTGCGCAACGTCACGGAAAACCTTGTCGTAAGCCTCGTCATACCGCTTTAGCGCAGGATACCTGGCAAAAAACGCCATCTTGTCTGCTTCGGAAAGTCCTATCCCGGATTTGCGGAACCTGACGTACTCTTCGGGCGGCAACGCGTCAATCTCGCATTGGAAGCGGTAGAGGTCCTCGGGCATCCCGTCGACCCACTTTTTTCCATCGGGCGAATCCATGACAGCCCCCTTGGGGAAATCGCCATCTTCCATTTACACGATCCTTTCGCCCCATGTCGGCATAATGGCCGCATACCCCTTCGCATTGCAGTCGCGAACAGCCCGGAGGCCATCCTCGTAAGACCAACGCCACTTGTCATGGCCAAGCTCCTGCAGATGCGCTATCACAGTTAGCTTCGGACATACCATCTGCACACCGTCGCCTACGTTCATCCCGCAATATGGATGGACGATCCAAAGATCCGGTCCGGGACGGTTCAGCATGATTTCGTAATGATAGCACATATCGCCCGAATGGTAGATGCGGTAATCGCCGATTGTGATTTCAAGTGGCATCGTGAAGTCGAGCAAGTAGCTGTTGTGCGCGGCGACATGCGTTTCAATCCTGACGTCGCCAATGGTGAATGTCCGCGGTCTGCGCGTGAATCCGCCGTATCCGCCGTGCGTTCTCTTCGCGCCTTCATTTGCTTCGAAGTTGCTGATGATCAGCTTTCCGGCGGCGTTAAAGGCGTCAAGGCAGCCATCATCGCAATGATCGTCATGATTGTGCGTGTAGCACGCGAAATCGCAGAATGGCACACTCGACAGATCCTGCCGGTGCGAAAGGTCGATTGAGAAGACTGTTTTCCGGGTTTTAACAACAAGGCCCATGTTGTAGACGAACCAGACCGCTGGTGTACGCCCCGAAACTTTTGTCTCGGAAACCTCGCGGAATACTTTCCCGTATGCCTCGTCATAGCGTTTCAGGACAGGGAACCGAGCGTACAAGTTGGCCTTTTCCGTTTCGGGAAGATCGAGTCCGCGCTCACGGAACGCCATGAAATCCGCACCCTTGATCGCGTCAATCTCTTTCTGGCGAATGGAAAACTCGGCGGAAAGGCCATCGCCCTTGGAAAGTTGATTTTCTTCCGCGTCCGTCAGGGGACTGGCTGAGGTTTGAAGGGGATTCTCCTGCATCATCAATCAGCCTCTTTTGCGCAAGCTACCGCACGTCAAACGCGAACATCCTGCACGCGGCGCCCTCGCCCCAGAGGCTTTCGGGAACAAGCCGGACCGCCATCGTCTCGGCGCCGACGGCGACCTTGACCATGCGGCGGCGGTTGTCGTCGACATGGGCGACCTTGCGCCAGCCGCCTTCGGCGGAATCATCGCGGACGTAAATGGAAAAGGCGCGGACAAGCGTCGCGGGCATCGCAAGCGGCTTGATTTCGAAGGCGAACTCGTGCATGAGGTTGTAGTGGTGGCCATGTTCGCCGGTGCGGTTGAGATCGCTGTCGAAGACAATCCGCGCCTCGCCGACCTTTTCGGGCTTGGCGAAGGCATACTCCACCCAGCCGCCGAGCGGGATCTCCGCGCCGTTTACCGCATCGCCGACGGGGCGGTCCGTCCCGTTGAGAAGGGCCGAGGGATCGCCGTCCGACGCGGAAAGGCGCGCCGCCTTCGACAGCGCCGGGATGTCGCGCCTGAGCCAGGGGATGTAGCAGTCGTCGTCGAGAAGCGTCTGCTGGAGTTCGCGTACGTATTTTTCGGCGACGCCGCGGGGCGTTGTCTGCTCGCGGACGGCGATCGAAGCCGCCGTGCCGACGGCCTGGCCGATGATGGCGCAAGTCGCCATGACGCGCGTGGAGCTCAGCGCGGCATGCGAAACGCTGATGTTGCGTCCGGCGCAGAAAAGATTCTCGACGTTGCGGGAGTAGAGGGAGCGGTAGGAAATGCCGTAGGGCGACGGCGCGGGGTGGAAAATCGTCGGGGGCTCCCGCGTACCGAACCCCTTGGGGTTGTGGTCGTCCATCGACCAACCGCCGTATGCGACGACATCGTCGAAACGGCCTTCGGCGCGAATGTCGTTTTGCGTCATGATGCGGTCGCCCAGGTAGCGGCGTGTTTCGCGCTTGCCGGGCAGGGAGCCAACCCAGTCGAGCTTCCAGTTGGCGGCGCCGTGGTCGCCCTTGTTCTTGTAGTGGTCCCAGAGGCCGAAGACGACCTTGAGCAATTCGTCGCGGATTTCCTCGGTGTCGGCCAGCGCGTTTTGCATGCCGCCCAGTTCGAGCCACCACCAGTTGCCGCCGGCGCGGAAGTTCTTGAAGACGCGGGTGATGTCGGCGTCGGTCTCGTACTTGTTGGCCCAGGGCGGCGGGACAAACGGCTGCGGCTCGGTCGTCTCGCGCGCCTGGACCAGGCAGCTCAGGCCCATCGTGTGGTTGTCGGCGGCTTCCGGCTCGATATCCTCGCCGAACTCGGCCCGTGCCTCGCGTCCCATGGGCCAGTCGGCGCCGGACAGGGGCGCGAGGACGCTGTCGCCCGAACAATCGGCGAAAAGGCGCGCCTTCACGGTCTGCCACTTCTGCGTCGTCGTCTGCCACCCGGTGACGGAGACGATCCGCCGCCCGTCCATCTCGGCCTTGTTGCACGAGCAGTTGAGAATCAGCTTGACGCCAGGCTGGTAGCGGACGGCGCCGTAGAGAATGGAGTCCCAGACGGACGGGTTTCGCCCGGGGTTGTAGAAGTGGTTGTCGAGCATCAGCTCCTCGATGATGCCCGTCTCGCGCATGTCGCGGCCGTGGGCGCCGCCGACCCACATGCGGATTTCGCTTGAGGCGTTTCCGCCAAGGACGGGGCGATCCTGCATAAGGGCGACCTTCGCGCCGTGCCTCGCCGCGGCAATTGCCGCCAGCATTCCCGAAAGTCCGCCGCCAACAACGCAGAAGTCAACTTCCGTGACTTCTTCTTCAAAGGGTGTATTCATAAGAATTAGTATATTCCACCAGCCGCCATTCGTCAAAATCCGAAAAAAGAACTTGAAATAATCAGGCGGATGGGATATAATATTTGCATTCACTTCGCGGGGGAGTAGCGCAATTGGTTAGCGCACCGGACTGTCGATCCGGCGGTTGCGAGTTCGATCCTCGTCTCTCCCGCCACTTTTTTTCCAGCGGCCGCCTTCTTCCGAAGCGCGGTCGTTTTGTTTTTCGGGACATGCGGCAAGGCGCACAGCGATGGAAATCAAAACTATCCAGACTGACAACTGCGAAATCCAATGCGCTATTTTTGGAAGCGGAAACATCCCCCTGGTGATTATTCCCGGAATCAGCCTCCGCAGTCCGCTGAATTATGCGCCGGCCATTGAAGCCGCCTACGCCACGCTGGTCCGGGATTTCACCATTTTCGTGTCAAATGCCCGGTCCTCGCCATTGGCGCGGCCAAGGACAAGGTCTTCACCGCCCGCGCCACCTCAGAATTGGCGGAGGCCCTTGCGGGCGAATGCTTCATCCATCCCCCGCCCTACGGCCACGCCGTCTACGACGAGGCTCCAGACTACGTGCACCGCCTTTCGGCATTCTTCACGGGCAGCACGGCATCAAGCTAACAGGGCATCATCTTCGGTGACAAGGACGACACTTTGGCGGGAGGGGCGGTGACGAACTTCGAGGGCAATGGAGACGTTGTCGGCAATGGCGACACGACATTGCAGGACGTCCTCAATGTCTCCACGGTCTCCCCTGTCCCCACGCCCCCAACGGCAGGACTACTTGACCAGTACGGAGATGAGCTGGTGGTCGCTGAAGTTCTTGTCCTTGAACTGGGCGGGCGGCGCGACTTCGGGGGCGATGATTTCGGCATTGCCCTTTAGGAAGATGTAGTCGAAGCAGGAGGCCGGGTAGTACTTCGTGGCCGGCATCGTGTTGCGTTCGACGACGCCTTTGAAGCAGTCCCTAAAGCCGGCATCGAGAACCGTTGGGATTGTTTTCTCGCCCTTGTAGCCGTCGTCAAAGACGCTCGTGTTGAAGTCGCCGCCGAAAATCACACGGGAAACTTTCCGCCCCGCGTAGTCCTTCGCCATGATTTCCCCGGCGAAGGCGACGAGCTGGCGGGCGGAGATTTCGCGAAGCGCGCGGTTGGCCAAGGGGACCTTGTCCTTGTCTGGTGCGTTATCGGGGATGAAGTTGCTCTTGAGGTGGACACCGGCCACGGCGGTCAGGTTGCTGTCGATGTCGAAAACAGCCCAGACGAACCCCCGGGGCGGCTTCTTGCCGTCCTCCCACTTCCACTCGCGCCAGCCGGAGTCAACAGGCTTCAACTTGGAGATGATGGCGTTCTGGTGCGCGGGGACGGGGGCGTCCGGCGTGGTGGGGAACGCCGTGCAGGCGCTGACCGAAAAAACCTTGAGCGCCTCGTGCGAAACGAGGCGCTCGCAAACCTCGCGGCTGCGCATCTCCTCGAGCATGAGGATGTCGACGTTGTGGCGCGCGATGAAGCGGGCGGCGGTATTGATGCGGTACTGCTCGTACTGCGCGGACTTTTCCGTCTCGTTGGTGACGGGGAATCCCGCCGGGAACCAGCGGAGGTTCCACGCCCCCACCCTCGCGCCATCGGCGGCGAATGTCGACGCCGCGACAACGGCGGCGGCCAAAAAAAGTGCAATGCGTTTCATACTTGATTTACTCCTTGTAGAATTTCGACTTCAGCCACGCCGCGCGTTTTGCGTCGATGGCGAGCCTGAAATCGGCGAACTCGAAAATGCGCTCGTTGAAAAGGCGGTCGACCTCGGCCTTGGCGGGTTCGCCGGCGATGACAGCCGCCGCCTCCTTGTCGAGGGCGGCAAGCCAGGGCTTGACCTCGGCCTCGTAAAACTCGGCGTCGCCCATGTGGGGGTCGCCCCAGAAGTCGGCGTTCGACCACTCCTCGCGGAGCGCCTTGTATTCGCCGACGGCCTGGCGCAGGACGCCGAGGCGAACCGCCGCGCGGGCGGCTGCGGGCATGGCGAACTTGACGCGCATGCCGCGGCCTGTCTCGTGGACGCTGCCGCCGCCCAATGCGCCCGTCGGGAGATCCGCCCACTTCGGGCAGAGGACGAACCACCACTGCGAACCGTCTTCGGGCAGGCGGTCGTAGAACATGATCCACGGCGTGAAGATGTGGAAGACGTGGCAATCGTCGGTCGAGACCGAATCGACTTCAAGGTAGTCGCACGTCAGCTTGCGACCCGGCATCGGCGAATCCCAGTCGACGTCGTAGTACTTGCGGGGATAGCGCGCGGAGACGAGGTTCCAGTGGCGCTCCGTGCAGTCGCCCGGCATGATGGAAAACTCCATCCGCGCGCCATCGGCATAGCCGTCGCGCGTCTTCGCGGCGGCGGGGTCGTTGAGCTTGACGTAGAAGTGCAGGCCCGTGGTGTCGTAAAGGACGACGACGCAGCCTTCCTTGCCCGGGACGTCCGCCTGCAGGTGCGGGGGTTCGCCCGACTTGAGGAGCGCGACCTGCCGGGTCTTCTCCATGTGCGAGTAAACGGAGTATTTGCCCATGCGGTTCTCCGTCGGGTACTTGTCGAAGATGCCCGCGAAGAGCGCGCCTTCGGCGGTATGCGGCGCGGATTTCACGAATTGCGTCGCGTAAACGAGCTTCTCCTCCGGGTAGAGCATGTCGCCTGTGACTTCGTAAATCGCCTCGATGAACTTGTAGTGTTCCTGGTCGGAGTTGATTTCGTAAAGGGCGCGGGAAGCCGCACGGAGGCGGTTGAAGAAGCGCGTGTCGGAGACGAGCTTCGTCTCGCCTGCGGCAGCCTCGGCGTCGGAGAGGGCGCGCAACGTGAGGAGCCGTGCCTTGAAATCGCGGGCATCCCGGGCCGAAATCGCGGCTTCAAGCACGGCGGCGTTGAAACGGGCGTCGGCCCGCACGAGGCCGTTCGTCTTGAGAATGGCGATTTCGGAAAGCGCCCCGGTGTTGTCGCCGAGGCAGTAGAGGGCGCGCGCCAGATCGTAGCGGTACGAGACGCCAGGCGGGTTGAAGGCAACAGCCTCGCGGATCGCCGGCAACACCTCCCTGTAGGCGCGCTTGCCGACGAGAAAGGCGATGTGCGGCTGGCGAACGCGGTCCACCGAGGCGTCGGGCTTCGCCACGGCCGGGTTGCGGGTGTATTCGCGTTTCTCCGCGCGGGCGGCCTTGACGCGCTCCTCCTCGGCGTTCCAGGCCTCGGTCGAGGATTTCTTGATCGCCGCCAGCTCGTCGTAGTACTTCACGACGCCGGCGATGTCGTCCGCCGCCTTCGCCGCGGAATGGAGCGTGAGCGTCAGGCGGGCGTGCTCGGCGGGCGGGAACTTCGCTCGGGCATCGGTCGCGCGCTTCATCAGCGCGGCGATTTCACCCCAGTTTGCAAAGGGGTTGCCACGGGTCATCGTCTCCTCGAAGGCGAAATAGGCGCCAAGCGCGGAGGCGTCAAGCGGCAGGGCGTCGATCTCCGCGCGCAACTTCGCGATGGACGCCTCGTCGTTGAGGCGCACGCAGGAGGCGAGCTCGCGGCCCTTCATCGCGACGATGGCCGGGCCATAGACGCCCTTCAATTTTTCCCCGAAGAGGCGCGCAACTTCAAGGTGGCGCCGCAAGTTGGAGTTGGAACGGAAGTAGTCGAGGGACTCGTTGACCGCGGAATAGACCATGTTGGTGTCGTCGGACGAAACCGGGGCAAGCGAAACGGCGTCCGCGACGAGCTTCTCGCAGGCTTCGTTGCGCCCCTTCTCCGTGCCGGCCTTCGACTGCATCCACAGCAAAGTCTTGTCGCGGCGGATCTTCATCGCGGGGGAAAGCCTGTCTTGCGGCATGAGCTCCGTCATGATCCGCCTGGCTTCGTCCAGGCGGGCCTTGTCAAGCGCGGGACGGCCGTTGATTTCAAGCGGCACCTGCCAAAGGCCGAAAGTCGACCCCTCGTCGCGGAAGCCGGCGATTAGCTCGGCCTGCTCGGCGGGCTTCTTCTTCGCGAGCGCCACGGCGTCGTTGATGAAGGCGCGCTGGGCACTGTCCCACAGGTCATAGACCTGGACCGTCACGTCCTTGTCGCGCGCCAAGGCGTCAAGCATCGACTTGACCTTGGCGAAGTCGCCCGCGGCAAAGGCCTTGTTAAACTCGGTCTTGAATTCATTGCGGATGGACTGCGAACAGGTCGTGAAGTTGGTGACGGAGGCAAAGTCCGTCGCCGCAGGCGCCTCTGCCACGACGGCAGGGGGCATGGCGGACAAAAGGGCGAATGCCGCGGGAATGAGAAGCGTGGCGACCTTCATTTACCGGTCCTCCTTTACAAGGCGTTCGCGAAGATCAAGGATGCGGCTCACCATCTCGAGCCGCAGGTAGTCGAGTGCCGAACGTTCGTAATCGACCTGCGCAATCCACGTCGAGGCGGCGCGGCCCGCGTAGGCCGTGTCGATGTTTTTCGAGTGGCGCGCCTTCTCGGCGAGTTGCTTGAGGAGCGTGCCGTAGCGGATGTCGTCAAGCGCTTCGCGAAGGCCCTCCCACTCAATCGTGTCGATGATGTCGTGGTCCTGCGAGTAGACGAGCATCAGGCCGCGCAAAAAGGACTCCTGATGGACCCAGAAGTCGTTCCAGTTGTTCCTGAAGAGAATGTACTGGTTTGATGCGTCGTAGTTGCGGCGCCACGTCTGCCACCCGTAGATGCGGCGCGTGTAGTCGGGGTTCTCCGGGCCGCTGTGGGGGTCGCCGTACCAGCCCAGGCGCATGTCGGGATTGGCGTCGTGGAGGAGGTCGGCGTTGACCTTGCTGTGGTCCTTGGGCTGGCGCGGGATGTTGGCGAAGTCCAGGCCGAAGAGCAGGTACTTGTGGTAGCCGGTCGTCGCATAGACATAGCCGCCCTGCTTCTGCGTCGCCTGCCAGGTGGCGCGCTGCGCCCTGACGGTGGCGGGACCGCCCTCGTCGATGGCGTATGAATAAGCCGTCACACCCTCGCCAAAACGCCCCCGGAGCGCGGCGAGGCTGTTCGAAACCGCGTATGCGGTGTTGACGTACTTAGCGTATTCGCGGTCCGTTTCCTTCACGGGGTACGAGGTGGTGACGCCCGATCCCGGCACGGCGTGGAAGAGGACGTTGGTATCCATGCCGGCTTCGGCCAGGACCTTGTAGAGGCGCTCCGCCTCGCTGGGGCGGTTGACTTCGCTGACCCGGACGTTGCGCATGTTGTGGGCGGCGAGGTTCTTCGCGATCTTGGGGTTGTCCGCGAGACTCACGTAGAGGTAGGCGGAAAGGAGGAACGGGCGGCTAAGGTCGCGGAATGTCGCGGGCAAAGGCAACTCGAAAGGCAGCACCTTGAGCTCGACGGGGATGCGCACGGACTTGCCGGCGGCGGAAACCGTGACCGCCCCCTTGTAAAGTCCGGGCTGGGCGCCGGCAGGTACGTGGCAGGTGAAGATGATTTGCTTGAAGGCGTTTTTCTGGATGGCGAAGGGCTTGAGCGAGGCGGCATCGTGAATCCACTCGGGCTTCGGCTCGGAGACGCCCGTGTGGTCCACGAAGGCGCCAATCGCGCTGACCAGCTGGTAGGCCGTGGCCCCGCCGTAGTCGCAGCGGAGGAAGTTCTCCTTCGTCTCGTGGTTGACGTCGACAAGCGTCTCGTCGTTCAGCAGCAGCTCCGGCGTCGGCATGCGGCGGGTGGCGTCCGACTCATACGACCCCCAGGCCGTTCCCTGCTGGTACCAGACCTTGAGGACCTTGGCCCTGATCTCCGAGGCGTGGATCCGGGCTCCGTTCTTCGCGACGAGATCCCCGGGAACCAGCGTGGCGGCGGCAATGTCGTCGAAGCCGAAAAGCAGAAAAGAGCCGTCCTCGTACTCGCCTTTCGCCGCCATCAGCCGGCAAGGGCCGGTAAAGTCGCCATCGACGGGAAAGAGGTCGGGCGTGCGGCGAATGCCCGAAAGGGGATCCACCGTGCAGACGGCGAAGGGGGCGTCCTTCCAGTAGGCATCCTTGCGAAAAGTCTCGACCTTGGCGCGGTTTGTCTTTTGCATCGCGCCATCGACGGGATAAGGGGTGTCGGCCAGCGCCGTTGCGCAGACAAGCGCCAGTGCCGTTGCCAAAATGCGTTTCATCCTCGGGAACCTCCTCTTGTCGTTGTTCATCGTGCGAATAGGCCGCAAGCACAATTCATGCCATGTAGCTGGCCCGGAAATCGGCGATGACGCCGCGGACGTAGTCCCTCTCCCCGGGCTGGGAAATATCGAAACCGTAGATGTTTTCCGACAAGTTCTTGCAGACCTCGAGGTTCACGGGGCCGTCGAAGCCGCGCTTGTCCATCGCCCTGCGGAGCGCCTTGAAATCAAGCGTGCCCATGCCCGGCTTGAGGTGTTCGTCCCACTTTCCGTGGTTGTCCGTGATGTGGAGCTCGCAGACCTCGAAGGGAATGCTGTCGAGATAAGTCTCGAAATCAATGCCCTGGCGAAGGGAGGCGACATAGGCGTGGCCGACGTCAAGGAGCAGTCCCGCACTGCGGTCGCCGCCGAAGAGGTCGTAGGCCTCCTGGAAGCGCGGGTCGCAATTGTAGAAGGAAAGGTCGTGCGGGTCGTCCGAGCCGCATGTGTTCTCAATCCCGTAGCGGATGCCGGTTCCGGCGAAATGCGCCGCATGGCGGCGGAAAAGTTCGTAGGAGAGCTTGATTTGCGAACGCCTGTTGCCCTCTTCGTCCCGGTCGTTTATGGAATCGGAACAGCAGTCGTAGAGCAAGCCGCCGGTCGCTTCGTTCCACCAGTCGATTTCGTCGTAGAGCGCCTTGAGGAAATCCTCGTCGAAGCCGTCCTTGGCGGGCGTCAGGTTGTTCTGGACGTTGCCATGGACGCAAAGCGTCATCCCCTTCTCCTTGAGGAAAGCCGCCGCCTCGGCCTTTTCGCCCTTGTCGAACGCCATGATGTTCTGGAGGATCGAAACGCACGTGCAACCCTCGCCATGGAGGAAATCAAAGGTGTCGGGGAGTTTCAGGCCCCCGAGCAGCCAGCTGCAATAGCCAAGTTTCATTACGGATGCTGCCTTTCAAATTTGGAAAAGTATTTTAGCAAAAATCTAAGGACTATGTTATAAATGTTACATGAAAATCGAGGAATTAATCGACAAGAATGATGCAACGGCGCAGTTGGTGAAGGCCGCGTTGAACATCCTTATGGAGTCGCCCTACTTTTACAAGACAGACGACGAACGCGCCTTCCTGGCCGTTTTGCATTACAGGCAGGCCTTTGCGGCTTTCTTTGAGAAATTCTTCGGCTGGACGCTCGTCGTCGACGCCAAGTGCGCCCGCCTCTACAAGCCCAAGTGGTACAATGAGGAAATTACCGAGTCGAACCGCGACATGTTTGGCTTCACGAAACGAGACGAATGCATTGCCTTCCTCCTTTTGCTGGAGTTCTTCGAGCGCGAATCGCGTGAACAAGGGGTGGCCGTTGACGACCGCGAGAACCTTCGCTTTCGCTTCGGCGATTGGCTTGAGATGTCGGCTCGTCGTTTCCGCGAACTATTGCCGGACAAACGCGAGGCCTATGCCGACGAACGCGTCCGCCAGATCCTCCGTTCCATCATGCCGCAACTCGAGCGCTATCGTTTTTTGCGCAAGGTGCGCCCAACAGGCGAGGAGGATGTCGGCGAAACCGAGACAATCTACGAGGCGCTTCCGGCATTGTGGCACTATCAGGCCGCGCAGCTTGCGGAGCCACTATTATTTTCAGTTGACGAGAATACGAGTGAAAAGAAGTGAGAACATGAGCGACATGACGGAAATGAGTTTAGCGGTGCTGATTGACGCCGACAATGTTGTGCGTTCCGACATGAATGTTGTGATCGGTGAAATCGCCAAGTATGGCACGCCGGTCATCAAGAGGGCCTATGGCGATTGGTCGTCTTCGGCATTGTCAGGGTGGAAGGAGGTTTTGCTTGACATCGGTGCCGTGCCAATCCAGCAATATGCCTACACCACGGGCAAAAACGCAACTGACGTGGCCATGGTCATCGACGCGATGGATTTTCTTCACAATGGTGATGTCGATGGTTTTGTACTTGTTTCAAGCGACAGTGACTTCACACCATTGGCGTTGAGGTTGCGGGAATCAGGCAAAAAGGTATTTGGCATAGGCGAGAAGAAAACTCCCCGACCGTTTATCAAAGCCTGCGACAAGTTTATCTATGTCGAAATACTAAGGCCCGCGTATGTTTTGGCCCCAACCACTGTTATTGAATCCGACTCTTCAACTTCGACTAGGCAACCGGGACCTCTTTTACCGATGTCTGTAAAATCGCATTGCCCGACACAACCCGTGGACAAGCATGAGACAACTTCCTGCATGGCCGCTCCATTGCCTGCGAATAACACTGCCTCGCCGAAAAACAATGAAAATCAAAAAGTGTCGCAGGCTACGGCAGCGTCAAGCGTCAAGAAGGCGGTCACTGCAAAAACGGTCGCCTTTATTGCGCAATGTATATCTGAAATTGCCAACGACGATGGACGATGCACATTGGCTAATTTGGGCAGTCTGATTTCGAAGAACCGTCCTGATTTCGACAGTAGAAATTACGGTTATTCCCAGTTGTCAAAGTTGCTTAAGTCTATTGACCGATTCCAAGTCACGGGCTCTGGCGCAACGATCAGCGTAAAGGACAAAAGTCAAAATTCATGAAGACGCAGGAACGCTATCATATCTCGGCTGTACGCCTTGTTGAGTTTCACAATCTCGGTACGACAACGGTTTCGCTTCCGGATGGCGGCCATCTTTTTCTCCTTGGCGACAACGGTTCTGGAAAAACCACATTGCTTGACGCGATTCACTTGGTTCTTACGGCCGGGAGGGAAATGGAATTCAATGCCGCGGCGCGCGTGGCCGGGGCCAAGGATTCGGGGGGGCGCACTTACCAGGGTGTTGTGCTGCGGTACAATGCCGTGACGGGACGCACGCATCGTGAAAGCGGCATCACATACGCTGCGTTGGAACTGCAGGCCGACAACGGACGCGTCATTTCGCTTGCCGTCGGACTTGCGGCAGACGGGATGGATGTCCAAATCGAGCGTCGGGGGGCAATCGCCTCCGTGCCGGTTGCGGAACTCCCGCTGACCATCGAGGAGGACGGCCGGCAACGCGTCGCGACACTGCGGGAGTTCAAGACAGGCGTCGATGCGTTGCCGGGTGGCCACGCATACACGAATATCAACGAATACGCCGATGCCGTAGGGGTGCGCCTTTTCGGCGGAGTCGACAAGTATGCGGACGTATGCAAGCTCCTTCGCACGGGCAAGGCCTACCGCGAGATCGCGGCGCGCGCGGCCAACTACGACGAGCTCTTTCGCCAACTTCTCGAAGATCCGTCCCGCGAGACTTTCGAACCCTTGCTGACGGGTCTTCGCGAATTGGATCGCAGCAAAGCCACATTTGACCAGATTGACGAGCGTTCGAAATACTTGGAGGACTTGAGGCGTGAGAGCAGGCGTTTGGCCGACATCCGCCTGAAGACCGAACTTCTGGCCTGGATATCAGCCGAGCATGCGCGTAAGATGGCCTTGGCCGAGATAGAACGCCTGACGGCGTCGATTGACGCCGCCGCGGCGGAACGAATGCAACTGGAACGGGAGGCGCAGTCCGCCAAGGAGGCCATAGCCCTCGCCAAGGAGCGACTCATCGAATTGCGTTCAAAGGACGCGACGGGGCTTGTCAACCAAGAGAAACAGGCGGCGGCGCGTCTTGCCGAGGCGGAGCGAAAAGCGGGCGACGCAAAACATGACGCCGCCGAACAGCGGAAGCGCGCGACGGCGGATGCCGATGCGGCGGCCTTTGCCAGGAAGGAACGGGCACTCGTGGCGAAGCGCCATGGGGATTGCCTTCAGAAAGCCGCCAAGACCGCTGCGCTCGGCGCCGGTGCCGTCACGGACTTTTTGTTTGCCGTGGCGAATGGCGACGACAGCGGATCTGATGAAATGCCATTTGCCGCATTTCGTAAAACCATAGGCGAGGCCATTGAGACGAGAACGCGCGAGAAAGGTGATGCCTTTTATGCCGTGAATGCAGCTGAAGATGAGGCGGAGGCTGCGCGCCAGGCACTCGACCTCCTCAAAAGCCGCGAGGAGAGTTTGCCGAATGTGCCGGGCTTTGAGCAGGCCCGGACGGAAATACGGTCGTCACTTCTGGACGCGCGTCCAATCTACGAAGCCCTTGAACCGGCGCCTGGGTGCGATGCGAGGCATCTTGCCATGCTCGAACGGATATTAGGTGACGATTTCCTTTCCACGTGGATCGCCGCTGAAAGCGCGTTTGACGCCGTGCGCCGTGTCGCCTGGCAGGCAAACGACGCCCAGTCGGTGGCGTGCCGCGGCGATGCCGACGGGGTGGATGTGACATCTCTGACGCCTTGGCTCGGCTCGTATATTTCATTTGAAGAATCCGATGTTGAGGCCGTTCGCCTTGTTGCCTCGCATCTCGCCGCCAAGCTCGCCCCCGCCGATGGCGCGTTTCTCTCATTCAAGACCTGGGAGTTCCGAGCCAGGCATGGTGTGCTGGCGGACGCCAAGCCGCGTCTCATCGGGCATAAGGCGCGCGCGGCGGAACAGGCGCGTCTTGTGCGGGCGGCCGAAGAGCGACTTTCCGCCATCGAGAAGGAACTGAAGAAACTTCGCCGGAAGGCCGACGCATGCGCGGAGTCCCTTGCCGCGGTAAAGGGGCTTAACGCCGTGCTGGAGGAGGCCCGGGCTGATTTCTGCGCCGCAGCTGAAAAAGCGAGTCGTGCGCGGGAACGGGCAAGGAGTTCGAATGAGCTGGCGGAGCGTGTCGAGTCCGAGGCCCAGGCGAGGAAGGACGAGGCGGCCGAGGCGCACGCCGAACTTGACGACATCCAGCTCAAAATGCGCGCAGCTGGAATCGACGGAGCTTTGGAAAAGAAGATAGCCGATGTCGATAGGAAGGTGCGTCAGGGCGAGGATAAGGTCGCTGGCATCAATCAGCGTCTTGGCGAAACCAATGCGCGGGTGAAATCTTCGGAGAAGGCTCGCGCGGAACAACAAATGATTGTCGAGCGGGAGCTGTTACGCGCAAGCGAATGCGCCCGGCATTTTGAGGATGCGATGCCCGAGGACGGTGATGTCGCCAAGTTCGCGCACACGAAGTGCCCCGCAGCCTTTGAGCCGGGCGCTGATTTCAATGGCTTGCGCGAGGGCTTTGTTTCCGCCGGGAAGGTTTCCGAGACCGTCATTGAGCAGAAAATCCGCGATGCGAAAGGCGAATTCTATTCATTTTCCTTCGATCGCGTCGCGAATCGCCTGGCAGATCGACGGGGGAGCTCGCTTGACGACGTGATCACAGACGAAACGCGCCGGCTCGACGAACTTCGCGGTGTGATAAATCAGAAGACCCGCGAGGTTTTCGAACGGATTTTCAAGGGCGAGGTGATGCGGCGGCTCAACATCAACCTTCTTGCCGTGGAGAATCTGGTGCGGCGCATACAGAAGAAACTGGCTGGTCGTCGCTTTGGCTCGAACCGATATGCCTTCGAAATTTCACCCGTACCCGAATACGAGGCTTTCGTGGAGCTTGTCAGACATGGCAATCTCTTCGATTTGGATGACAGCGACGAAAAACTACGCGAATGCCTGGAGTCGCACCGGGATGAAATTATGAATGCGGATCTTGATTGCGTACCGGATATCTTCGACTACCGCAAGTGGTTCCGCTTTCAGTTGAAGGTGGTCGTTGAAAACGACGAGGGACGCGTCATAGATCGCAAAGTGAAGAGCATGGGCTCCGGTGGCGAGCAGGCTGTGCCGAACTACCTGCTGATCCTCACGGTGGCGGAATTCCTCTACCATGGTGGCGAAGCAAATGGTTTGCCAAAGCTTTCCCCGCTTTTGTTCGACGAGGCATTCTACGGAATCGACGCCGCGCGCCGCGATCAGTTGCTGGCGTTTGCCGAAGACCTAGGTCTCCAGCTATTCGTGTCATCACCGGACCAGGACGGCGTAAAACGCGAGATTCGCCATTCGGTTTCGCTCATCGTTGTCAAGGACGAACACCTCGATGTCCACCTAAGTCCTGTCCTTTGGAACAATGCGCCAGTTCAGACGGACATGCTTGGCGAGACAACGGCAGTGGGCATGACCGTGTTGGAGGAGATTTAATGCCGGACGATGACCGTTTATTTATCCCCGCGGGGAAAATCACCGCTGCATTAAACCGCGCCCCGGCGTTGCGCCCTTTTCTGGCACGTCTTGCCCGTCGTGCCTTGAAGGGCCAGCCCATGCCGAATTCCTTTACGGCTGGGAAAATCGACTACGTGGCGCAACAGGAGCTGAACATCCTGCTCCGCACCGTCACGGTGCGCTCTGCGGAAGGGAACGTTCACGGCAAGATGCCGGTGCGGCTTGCAGAGCCTGAAGTCTGGCTACCCGTCGCGAAAGCACTTGGGATAGAGGCGAATGAATCGGCTGAAACGCCCCGCGCCATGTTTGCCCGGCTGGAATGGTCGCATCCAGGGAAAATGGGCGTTCTTCGCGCGCTTGAACATGAGCAAGAGGTGTCAAAATACCTGAAATCAGGTGAACGATGCCGCGAATGGACCAAGCTCTTCAATCTGGCCGTTGAGGTTGAATCATTGCCGACATCGCAAGTGCTGACGCTTTCCCAGCTTGGTTCGTCGGCATTCAACGACAGCAAGGTTCTGCGGTCAGGGGCGTTGCGGCGGCAGCTTTGCTTGATTCTCGCGGCTTTTTCAGGCATGTTGCCAGAAGACGAACGTGGGGTGTTTGGCTCATTTGGAATAGTTGAGAATCCCTACACCAGCTCCGTGACTGTTTTTGCCCCGTTCGCGTTCTGTGATCGCGATGGCGTTGTTTTCGATTTTCCCGCCCGGATGTTTGCGGCTGGGCTTGCCTGCCAGCTGCCCCTTGAGACCGTCGGGCATATGACCCGCGTTGAATGGCGCGGAGCGGAAAAGAAGGTCGTGACAAGCGAAAACGCAGCGCCACTTGTGGCCTTTGTCGAGAAGCGAATCCCCTGTGTCTACACCGAGGGGTATCCAAATACTGCGGTACTACGTCTGCTGGAACTTATCTCTTCTTGCGGGGTGACGGCGAGCCACTGGGGCGACGCCGACTTGGACGGGTTGCTGATCGCACATGCGGTCTCAACGAAAATTTCCGTTACCCAGACCATGGCGCTCCAAATCATAAACATGCCCGGAGCGCTCAAGGGCATTCCGCTAACTTCGGAGCAAAGGAACAGAATCGAGCGTTTCATTGACACGCGGCCTATGTCGGAATATACCGGTCCTCTTCGGCAGCTTCTAGCAAGGGACTGCTGGTACGAACAGGAGGCATTCCCGTTATGAAGCGCAAGCAAGAAGATTTGGCGGGCGACCTCTTTGCAGTCGGATTGCAAGGAGACGACAGGCCGACATCGCCCCCGGCAAAGCTCATTGACGCACCGTTGGTCAATGAGACCGCGACTTGGCTTGCCGCTCGCGCCACAACGCTTGGCAGTCTTTTCGCAAGTGATCGCGCCGCCGAGTATGTGGCGATTTTACGGGCCTTTGCGCAATTCCGGGCAGGTCATGAGCCGGAGCCTTTGCACGAAGACCTTTTCAATCTTGTCTGCGGAGACGAGGCGACAAGCGAGGACGAGGCGCTTTTCAAATCTGACATCAGGCAGTTGAAGGACTGGCAGCTTGTCACGGACCGGATCGAAAAAGAACGGTTGCGCGGGTATCGGGACACGCGCCGCACCAAGTTCCGCTATCACCTTCATGACGATGCCGTGGCATTTGTCGCCTGGCTTGAGGAACGCAGAATCCAGGATCTTCATCCAGACGACGGGAACATCACCAAGTATCTTCTTGACCGGCAGTGTTCCCTGCTAAATGAACTCTGTCGGTTGACGCGCAAGGTCGTGCCGTCAAAGGTCGATCATGAAATCGCCGGAGACGTCCTCTACAGGATTGACCAAGTCGGCCGCTTTGTCGAGGCCACGGCGCATGACCTTCAGGTGCTGAACCTTCGCCTGCTGAGTTTCGGCGCAGATGCCTTCAAGGTGGATGAAGCCAGGGAAATAGTCGATGAACTCGGCGTTTTCCTGGAGCGGTTCGGTCGGCATTTTAACGATTCCCGCTCAGAGATAACAGTTCTGATCGCCACCCTTCGGCGAGAGGTTCAGATGTCGCGTTTCAAGGCCTGCGCGGAGCGAATGCGAGAAGACGCCGCGAAGTATCGCCATATCGCTTCCAGAAATATTCCAGATGCCGAAGCCATATTGTCCGACGCTTCGAGTTTCTATGGCGACAATGGCCGCCTGATTGAGTTGATGGGGAGGGTTGTCGATTCTGCGCGCAAGGTCTGGGGACGGCTCAACGCCAAGTTGCGCGAACTTGAACGCCGCAATCACCGTCTTGATGATGTAAAGGCCAGGCTTGACGATTTCGCCAGGCTAAGCGAGGACGAGGTTCCGTACGGCTGGATGCGTCGTCTTCTGGAGACGGCCTCGCTGCGAGGTGACGCGCAAATCCGGCCTGATGGCGAAAAATCACGCCCGCCTATGCCGAAGCGCTCGTCGAATGTCAGAGCCAAGCGTGATGTCACCTGGATCACACCTCGCAAAGTCGGTGAAAAAGCGGACGTCCGTTCAATAGCGGAGGCACGAGCTCAGCTGATGCGTGACTGGATGAACGAGCGCGGCATCATGCCAGACAAGAAGGACGAGTGCCGATTGTCATCTGGTTCTTACGTAAAGTATGAAGATTTCAAGATGATCATGAAGCTTGTGCAGGCGGTTCGCCTTGGCAACGGGGAAAAGGCGAAGCGCTTGCTTGGAGTGACTGGCGAACAACTTCCAGAGCGAGTCGCCATTGCCAAGGATGGCTTTTCACTGACACTGGACGACATCCGCCTGTTGCCATTTGAGGCTTGACAGTCATTGTCAAGCTGTTGACTGTTAATGTTTTACAATAAACCGAAGGCTCCGCATACAGTCAACAAACTCCTTCGTCTTCGACGGCACTGGCACCAGAGCCGTTGGCCCCAGTGCTTTGCAAACCGGTATTCCCGGGTGATGCATCTGTTTCCCCTGGGATATTCACGACCGCAGTCAAACTGCGGCCCGTACGACAGTGCCCTCGACGAAGCGGCGGGTGCCGCGTTCGAAGGAGAGCCCCACGAGCCATACGGGCTTGTCGGGCGCAAGGAAAGGCTCGGCGTACTGCTTCGCCGTCGCCTGGTCCATCGCGACCACTGCGGGACGGTCCACCTTCAGCTCGAAGATGTAGGTGCCGCACGGATGGTCCGCCACGAGGTCGATGCGCCCGTCGGATGTCGTCCGCTCCGGCTCCATGCGGAAGCCCTGCCCTGCCAGCAGGAACTGTAGGTTCCGCGCGAACGACGCCTCATGCACCGTCTCCTCGGTCGAGCCGTACGACACACCTGCATAGAGCGACTTGAGTCCCCTGAAAAAATCGTCCCACTCGCAGTCCAGCAGCCGTCCGCCAAGCCGAACCGCCCACGCCGTGTCTTTGTCAGCCGCCAGCCCAGCCATCAACTTCGAGAGATCACGGCGCACCTCGGCGTCAGGAACGCCCAGCACGTAAGACCCGCGTCTGGAATCGTAATCGAGAATCGTCAAGTAGCCAGTCTGGTAGAGCATCGCAGGCGCACGAAGATTCGTCAGGTCGCTCACGTCGAAGTCCTCGTCTCGAATGCCGGTCAGCCGCTCTGGGTCGATCGCCAGCAGGTCGCCGCGCTTGAGAACGTTCATCAGCATCGACGCCCGTCCTGTCTTGGACCAGTAAAACTCGAACTCATCATCGCACTTCGCGAGATTGAGGTTGATCGACACGGGGTTGTAGACCTTCTCCCCGCGCTTCTTCCAGAACCGATAGCCGTTGTAGAGCCGACGGAGCTCCGCACGGTAGGCGTCGTAGGCAAGCCCCATCTTCTCAGCCTGCATGCGCATGCGATCGGAGAAGTACTCGTCGAGCTCAGCCTCGGTATAGCCGAGCATCATCGCGTACCCATCTTCAAGGGAAAGGTCAATCAGGTTCGAGAGCGTCGAGAAAATCGACATCTTCGTGAACTTCGAGACACCCGTGATCATCAGGAAACGGTACTTCTCGGTACGGTCCTTGAGCTGTCCGTAGAACGTCGCGAGAAGTGTGCGCACCTTCTCAGCGAACGGGATGTCATGCAGGACCTTTGCTACGGGATCGTCGTACTCGTCCACCAAGATGACCGGAAGCTCACCCTCCCCGCGCATCGCCTTCGCCGCGAGCACATCGATGGCCGCACCGAAGTTCTCGCCCGGATCTTTCGCCGGATCGTAATTGCAACCGGCTTCGGCAATCACAGCCCCGATGCGCGCGGCAAACGACCTCTCGAAGTTCTCGTAGCCCGTCGCGTTCGCGCACTGGCCGAAGTTGAAGTGCAGGACGGGATGCCTCTTCCACTCGTAGTCAGTCTTCGCGATCGCAAGGCCCTCGAAGAGGTCCTTCCTACCGTTGAAGATCTCCTTCAGCGTGGTGATCATCAGCGACTTGCCGAAACGCCGCGGACGCGCAATGAACAGGCACTTGCGACTGGACGTCACCAGCCGATGCAGGTATGCGGTCTTGTCCACATACAGCATCTGCGGGTTCGCCGTGCGAATCGCAAGAAAGCTTCCGGTGTCCTCAGGTATCGGTTTCATCACGCAAGATTATACCACATTCTGCGACGGCGCGACAATCCGACTTCACCTAACGGCAATGGTAGTGCCATAGCCCCTCATTTTGCCATACTACTCCCATGCGGAGAATTTGCCTCTACAGTTTACCTCTTCTCCTCCTCGCCGCCGCCTGTCCGACGGCGACGGTGGTGGTTGCCGACGGCGACACCGTGACCAGCGAACCCGCCGGCATCGACGACCTCACCTTCGTCACCGCCGACCTCGACCCCGGCGTCGCCTACCACGTCCGCATCTTCAACGGCCTCTGCGGCTACGTCGACGTCACCGTCAACAACCTCGCGCTCGTCTCCGAAACCGAAGCCGAATGGCCCGCCGACAGAACCCGCACCGACATCGGCGTGGGCGAGGTGGTGAGACTGTCGCTTCGCCCGACTCTGCAGTCGAATGTAACATGGTCTTGCTTCGGTTCCCTCATAAAGCAAGAAGCTAATGAAAGTGTAGTAAAAGTTAGAGCTACAGACACTCATGGATCGGCAAAGGTTTCAGCAATGATCGGCGACATCCGACTCAGTATGCAGTTTATGGTCTTTAGTCCAACAGGGTATTCGTTTGCAGAAGCATACACTTACGGTGGTGCCAACGCATACCCGGGATTTGCCGAGGTCGAGGGGCTAATCGATGTTTACCTAGCTCCGACAAATGTTAGCTTTGCAAACGTCTGGATGGAGGAAGGGTATGCAGAGGCCACTAATGTGTCTGGATGGTTCCTATGGCCTGGCAACAGTTGCAATCATGATTCAGAGCATGGTGCTTTCATTCCATGTGAAATTTCCAGTCGCAATTTCTTTACGGACATGATTGGCAGTGACTTCAAGCCAGGTGATTGGATTGACGGCGAAATGAAATGGGAAATACCCACTTCATGGTGGATTATTCCAGAGGATGGTGCTTCGACCAATCGGCATCAGATGTCAAGACCCAGAGCGCAAATGTTCTCAATTCGGCGCAACGGAACTTTCACAATAACAAAGTTTGGAACGGGGTTAACTCGAACGCCCCGAGGAATGGTTACGGAAATACCGGAAAAGATACGACCGATAAAAGATGCGCCGCGAGACAAACCCCTGCCCCCTCCTCCTCCAGCTTCATTCATGTCCCCACTTGAAATTAAACCAAATGATTCCCCGGACCGCATCAAGGAGGTAATGGGCATAAATGAAACGATAGCGAGCAACTACGCTGCCAGAGTCGCATCATATCAGGAAGACAAGGTAAAAAGAGCGTTCTTTCGAGAATTTGATTCGTTCTACAATCAGCTCCATGTTTTCGTGGACTATGTTTTGCAATAGCCATGCATATCCTTTACGGAGTGATACGATGAAGACTGCTCTTACCATGCTCATGCTTTGTGTTTCGGCGGTATTTGCCGAAGATGCAATCCCGCCTTCCGATCTTAACTTCGGCAATTTGGTGTTTTGCATCACGAATGGTGTTTCCATTAATGCCGAATCTTCACCTCAACCAGAATCCAATGTGTCCAAACTCTCCTCCGCATTGGCCCATACGGATTCACCATTTCTGCGGGATTCCCCGAAGCTGTTTTTGTCCGCCCCGTCCGCTACGCGCCCCCCTCCATGGGCTGCCTTGAGTTGATATATTAACTTTTCAACTCTCCAACGCATTGGGAAACCGGGGATATTCCCCCCAGGAATTGGCAGGAAATATCCCGCAAGGCTTCGCCGACATCCTCTTGCGGGATGCCGGGCAATCCAGTATAATTGAGAAAGCATCCAAGGAGATTTTCCATGAAAAAGTCACTCGTCGCCGTTTTTCTCGCCGCCACCGCGGCCTGCGGGGTCTTCGCCGCCTCGACCAAGCTCGACAAAAAAGCCGTCGCCTGGTTCCCGAAGGAAATCCAGGAGGCGTCGCCCTCCATCGCCACGCGGATCGACCTCGCGCCCGGCGTGGAATACGGCTACGTCTATTGCAAAAAACTTTTCGGCCATCCGGGCGACATCCACGCGGTCCGCATCGACCTCGCCAAAGCCAAGGTCAGGCCGCACATCGACGAAGGCGCCCTGCTCCCCGACATGAAGCTCCGCCTCCGCACGACCTCCGCCGCCGCAGCCGCGCACGACGCGCTCTTCTCCGTCAACGGCGGGTTCTTCAGCTGGAAGGACAACCCCGAAAAGAAAATCAAGGCGCTCATCCCCTACTACCGCATGAAAATCAACGGCAAGGTCCTCGAATCCAATTCGGGCGGCACACTGGGCCTCGCCTTCTCAAACGACGGTTCCAAGGTCAAGGTCGGCAGGGTCTCGGACGCCGAACTTGAGGAGTGGGACAACTTCATGGCCGGCGAGGGACTGGTCTCCGGCGGGAAATGCTGTCTCGACTGGAAGCGTCCCGAGGGCATCAAGACCAAGCCCGAGGCGCCGCGTACGCTCGTCGGCATGGACGCCGAGGGCAAATACCTCTGGGTCATCGTCACGGGCGGACGCAAAACAGGCAAAATGCCGTCAATGGGTCTCTCCTACCTTGACGGCGCAGACCTCCTCCTGTGGTTCGGCTGTGCCGAAGGCGTCAACATGGATGGCGGCGGCTCGACGACGCTGGCCGTTCGCAAGGACGCCCTCAAGGGTGCCAAGAAGCCCTACACGCCTGAAGCGCACCCCGCTGCGGCGGCCAAGGACTACTTCATCTTGAACTGCACCAGCGACGGCAGCGAGCGCGCCGTCCTCGACCACATCCAGTTCTGGGATTCGAAGTCGAAGTAGCCAAAGTCCGTCGCGGAAGCGACCCCATAAAAAAAGGCCGGCGGGAAACCCGCCGGCCTTTTTTTGCGTCCTTGCGCAGCCTACGCCTTCCAGTTTGCCTCGCACCAGGCGAAGGCCTTCTGGAAGATCTCCCGGTTGACCGGGATCAGTTTCGGCTTCTTCTTGAAGCTGTCGTCAAGCGCGTCGAGCAGGCGCTCGGTCGCGAGCCCCGTCACGCCGAGGTGGGCGAGCGCCGCGAGCATGACCGTGTTGGTCGCCTTGGGAACGCCAAACTCGGTGGCGAGCTTCAACGACGGCATCACATAGACCTTGACGCCTTCGGGCGGTTCCTCGGTCATCTCGACCGTCGCGTCGCAGACGATGACGCCGCCCTTCTTGACCGTCTTCGCGAAGCGGTCGTAGGCCGGGCGGTTCATGCAGACGAGAACATCGGGCTGGGGCGCGTCGGGCGAGCCGATCGGCGTTCCGCTGACGACGACGTTGCACGACGACGATCCGCCGCGCTGCTCGGGCCCGTAGCTCGGGAACCAGGTGGAGTAGCGGCTGGAATAGCGCGCGGCCTCCGCCACGGCAAGGCCAAGGCTGAGGATGCCCTGGCCGCCGAAGCCGGAGATCTTGATGCGCTTCGTGCCGAACGCGGGGTCGGGTTCCGGAGCCTTCACCTCGGTGCCGCCGGCAAAGAACTCCGAAGGCGTGGGCTTGGGTTCGGGAGCCTTGCGCGGCTCGGCCTCGGCCGAGATGTCGCGGAAGGTGCCGAGCGGGAAGATCTGCTCGGACTGCTCGATTTCCCACTGCGCGGCCTTGAGCGGGTCGAGGCCGAGGTTCGTCGGGCACGGCGAGAGGATTTCGACAAAGGCAAAGCCCTTGTGCTGGACCTGGATTTCAAGCGCCTTGCGGATGGCCTTCTTGGTCTCCATGATGCGCTTGGTGTCCGCAACGGAAACGCGCGCGATGTAAACCGGGGCCTTGAGCTGGTTGATCGCCTCGCAGACGCAGAGCGGATAGCCCTCGTGCTCGGCGGTGCGGCCGAAGGGCGAGGTCTTGGTCTTCTGCCCGAGGAGCGTGGTCGGCGCCATCTGGCCGCCGGTCATGCCGTAGGTCGAGTTGTTGACGAAGAACGTCGCCACATGCTCGCCGCGGTTGGCCGCCTGGAAGGTGGCGTTGAAACCGATGGCCGCAAGGTCGCCGTCGCCCTGGTAGGAGATGACGATCTTGTCGGGGCGGGTGCGGTTGATCGCCGTGGCGATCGACTGCGCGCGGCCGTGCGCGGCGCCGACGTTGCCGACATCCCAGTAGTAGTAGCCGAAGACCGCGCAGCCAATCGGGTTGACGATGATGGTGTCGTCCTGGATGCCCATCTCGGAAAGCGCCTCGCAGAGGAGCTTGTGGATGATGCCGTGGCCGCAGCCGGGGCAGTAGTGCGTGTCGCGCGTGGGCGTGCCGGAGCGGTCGAAGGTGTCGTAGAATCCAACTGATTTCTTGATGCTCATTGTTCTTTCCCCCGCTTGTTAGATGGAGGCCTTGACGGCGTCGACGACTTGCTCGACCGTGACGAGGATGCCGCCCATGCGGTTGACGAGCGGAATCGACGAGGCCTTGCGACCGAGGTGGAGCGCGATGTCGTCGCGGAACTGGCCGCAGCTCATTTCGACGACGAAGAGCTTCTTGCCTGCGACGGTCTTCTCAAGCGCCTCGCCCGGGAAGGGGTAGAGCGTCTGCGGACGGAACATGCCGACCTTGACGCCTTCCTCGCGGAGCGCGTCCACCGCGGAGCGGCTGACGCGGCTCGAGGTGCCGTAGGCGGCGAGGATAATCTCGGCGTCATCGGTCCTGTAGCACTCGGCCATCTGCTCGGCCGCCTCGATCTTGGCATACTTGGCCTGGAGATCGATGTTGTGCTGCTCCTGCTGCGGCGCATTGAGGAAGATCGAGGTGATGAGGTTCTTGCGCGTACGGGCGTCGCCTTCGGCGGCCCACGAAGCCGTCTCGGGACGCGGCGATTCCTTTTCGGGAAGGCGGAGCGTCTCCATCATCTGGCCGAGAACGGCGTCGGCAATCACGATGACCGGGTTGCGGTACTTGAAGGCAAGCTCGAAGGCCTTCATCGTGAAATCGCACATTTCCTGGACGTTGCCGGGGGCGAGCACGATGCAGTGGTAGCTGCCGTGGCCGCCGCCCTTGACCACCTGGTTGTAGTCGGCCTGCTCGGGGTAGACGTTGCCAAGGCCCGGGCCGGAACGCTGCACGGTGACGATGACGCCGGGGAGCTCTGCGCCCGCGAGGTAGGAGATGCCTTCCTGCATGAGGCTCATGCCCGGCCCCGAGGTCGCCGTCATCGAAAGCTTGCCCGTGGAGGCCGCGCCGTAGACCATGTTGATCGACGACGTTTCGCATTCGGCCTGGAGGAACTCCTTGCCGACGGACGGGAAGTAAAGCGCCGCCATCTGGGCGATTTCGCTCGCCGGGGTAATCGGATAGCCGAAGAAGGCGTCGGCGCCGGCGTAGAGGGCGCCAATCACCACGGCTTCGTTGCCTTTTACAAACTTAGTCATTTCAAACGTCCTCCTACTTTGCGGTGTGGACCTCGATGGCGTAGGGCTCGGGGCAGTTGTAGAAGCAAATCGCGCAACCAATGCACCCCTCGCCAACGTATTCGGCCGCATTGACGCCGCGCTTGTTAAGCGTGGTCTTCATGCGCAGTACTTTCTTCGGGCAGGCCGCCACGCAGCGTCCGCAGCCCTTGCAGTGGTCTTCCGAAAAGACCGGCCTCGGCAACGTTCCCGGGGCAATGGCTTCTTCGCTCATCTTCGTTTAATCCTTAGCTTGTTGGGTGAAAACAAAGTCTTACTATTTTACAACTTCCGGCCGATTCCAACAACATCAGGCCAGCTCGTGGACGAGCAGACCCGAGCGCAGCTTCGGCTCGAACCACGTGCTCTTGGGCGGCATGATCTGCCCCGCGTCGGCAATCGCCATCATCTGGGCGACCGTCACAGGCGCCATGGAGAAGGCGACCGCCGCCTTGCCGGAGTCAACACGCTTCTCAAGCTCCTTCGTCCCGCGGATGCCGCCGACGAACGCGATGCGGGTGTTGGTGCGCGGGTCGCCGATGCCAAGCACCGGGGCAAGCAGGCGCTCCTGGAGGACGCTCACGTCAAGCGCGCTCACGGGGTCGGCCTCGAACGCGGGCCAGGAGAGTCCATACCACTTGCCTCCGAGGTACATCGAGACATTGCGCGACGAGGCCGGTTCCGCGGCGGCTCCTTCCGCGACCGTGAAGATTTCCTTCACGCGCCCGAGGAAGGCCTCGGGGGCGAGGCCGTTGAGATCGGCGACGACCCGGTTGTAGGGGAGGATCCGCAGCTGCGACGCGGGGAAAAGCACCGCGAGGAACCAGTTGTACTCCTCGGCGCCCGTGTGGGCGGGATTGGCGGCGCGGCGCTCGGCGCCGGCGCGGAAAGCGGCCTTGGCGCGGTGATGGCCGTCCGCCACGTAGGCGACGGGAACCGCGTCGAAAAGCCCGCGCAACTTGGCGGTGTCCGCCGCCGGCACCTTCCACACGGTGTGGCGGATGCCGTCCGCCGCGGTGAAGTCATACAGGGGGGCCGTCGCCATTGCCGCGGCGACCACGGCGTCGATCGACGCCTCGTCGCGGTACGTGAGGAAGACCGGCCCGGTGTTGGCGTTGAGGTCGAGGACGTGCCGCGTGCGGTCATCCTCCTTGTCCTGGCGGGTCTTTTCGTGCTTGCGGATGACATCGGCGCCGTAGTCGTCGATGTGGCAGCAGGAGACGACACCCGTCTGGGCGTGGTTGCCCATGACCTGGCGGTAGGCGTAGTAGGAGGCCTCGGGATCGGTGGCGAGCGCCCCCTGCTCCTTCAGCGCATTCAGCGCTTTAACGGCCTGCGCGTAGACGGGGTCGGAGTAGATGTCCGTCCCGTCGGGCAGGTCGATTTCGGGACGCGACACGTGCAGGAAGCTCACGGGATTGCCCGCCGCAAGGGCGCGGGCCTCGGCCGTGTCAACGACATCGTAGGGCACGGAGGCGAGTTGCGCGGCGACCTCCGGGGCGGGACGCAGCGCGTTGAATGGCTTGGTTTTCATTTTCCAGTTTTCTCCAGTTCGTCGTGGATGAGTTTGATTTCGACGGAATCGAGGAGGGCGATCCAGCTCGCCTCGATGATGTCGGATGAAACGCCAACCGTGTTCCAGATCCGGCCGCCGTCGGTTGATTCAATCAGCACCCGCACCATCGACGCCGTCGCGGCGCCGGTGTCGAAAACGCGCACCTTGTAGTCGGTGAGCTTCATCTCGCCCAGTCGCGGGTAGAATTTTTCAAGCGCCTTGCGGAGGGCGCCGTCGAGGGCGTTGACGGGGCCGTTGCCTTCGGCCGCCGTGATTTCCTCGCGGCCCGCCGACGAGATCTTGATCATCGCCGTGGTGTTGCGCCCCTTCGAGGCGCCAACCGAAAGTTCCGAAACAAGGCGGAAGCGCTCAAGTTCGAAAAAAGGCTTGTAAGGCGAAAGGATCCGGCGGATGAGAATCTCGAAACTGCCATCGGCGCCTTCGAACTGGTAGCCGGCCTTTTCAAGTTCCTTGAGCCGGGCGAGGACAAGCTCGACGCCTGCGGCATCTGGCTCCAGGCCGGGCAGGACGGCGCCGATGCGATCGATGACCGCGCTTTTGCCGGCCATCTCGCTGATGAGGAAACGGCGCGAATTGCCGACGCTTTCGGGGGCGACATGCTCGAAGGAGCGCGCCGCCTTGCGGACGCCATCCATGTGCATGCCGCCTTTGTGGGCGAAGGCACGGCGGCCGACGTAGGGCAATCCGCCAGGCAAGGTCACGTTGGCGATCGCGGCCACGCGGCGCACCGTCGGCGTCAGCTGCCGGATGTGCTCGTCGCCGATGCAGCCATAGCCAAGCTTGAGCTGCAAGTCCCCGATGACCGTGGCGAGATTGGCGTTGCCGCAGCGCTCGCCAAAGCCGGCGATCGTCCCCTGGACGTGCGTGGCTCCGGCGCGAACGGCGGCAAGCGTATTCGCAACGGCAAGCCCGCCGTCATCGTGCGCATGGATGCCGACCGCGCACCGGCCGCCCAGATGGGCGACGACGGCGGCTGTCGCGCAGGAAACGTCCTCGGGGAACATTCCCCCATTTGTCTCGCACAGGCAGACGACCGACGCGCCGGCGGAGGCCGCCGTCTCGGCAACCTTCATCGCGTAGGCGGGGTCGTCGACGTAGCCGTTGAAAAAGTGCTCGGCGTCGAAAATCACGCGCCGCCCCGCGTCGACAAGCCACTTGATGGTCGCCGCGATCATCCTGAGGTTCTCGTCGTCGGTCGTGTGCAAGACTTCGGCAACGTGAAACTTCCAGGCTTTGCCGAAGACGCAGACGGTCTTCGTCCCCGCGCGCAAAAGACTCGCCAGCCGAGGGTCGTCGCCCGGCTCGGTACCGGGGCGGCACGTGGCGCCGAAAGCCACGACCGCGGCCTGTTTCAAGTTCAGCTTCCTGACGACGTCGAAGAACTCAAGGTCCTTCGGGTTCGACCCCGGATTGCCCGCCTCGACAAGCGCCACGCCAAGCGCGTCAAGCGCCTCGGCGATTTCGAGTTTGTCGTTGATCGAAAAGGAGATTGACTCCGCCTGTGCGCCGTCGCGCAGCGTCGTGTCGAGGAGTTCTATTTTTTGGGGCGCCGCCATTGGAAGTCTTCAGCCGGCCGGCTTAGTATCGGGAATCCGGGAAGTAGAAGTCCTTGGCGTTCTCGGGCGTGATAATCTCGGAGGGGATGACAATCTCCGAGACGCCGCCTTCGGGTTTCTTGCCGTTGCGAAGCCCCTTGAGAGCCTCGATGATGCCGCGGTGGGCCATCATCGGCGGATACGAGACCGTGGCCCGGACAACCTTGTCGCCGTCCATGACCTTCTTCACGACGATCTTGCTGCCGCCGCCGCCGACCATCGCCTTGATGTCGTCGCGCCCGGAGTTCTCATAGGCGCGGAGGGCGCCGACAAGGACGTCGTCGTCGCCGACCCAGATGGCATCGACGTGCTTGTACTTCTGCAGGTAGACCTCCATGAGGTTCATGCCCTTCTCGGTGTCCCACCACGCGGGCTGGGACTCGAGGATCTTGATTTCGGGGAACTCCTTGGCCATGACGTCGTTGAAGCCCTCGACGCGCTGCGTGTTGATCGGGCACGGGATGCCTTCCATGACGAGAATCTCGCCCTTGCCGCCGATGAGGCCGCCAATGGCGCGCGCGGCCTGTTCGCCGAGGTTGCGGTTGTCGCCGTTGACGAAGAGGTCCTGGCAGGGCTCGAGCATCGGGTTGGAGACGATGACGGTGTAGACGCCCTTGTCGTGGGCGCGCTTGCAGGCGGGCGTAATCGGCCCGGGCTCCTGGCAGACGACCACGAGGGCGTCGATGCCGCGCGTGACAAGGTTGTCGATCTTGTCGTGCTGCTCTGCGGCATCCTTGCCGATCGTGACGATGACTTCGACATCGTCGTTGGCCGCTTCGACTTCCTTCTTGGCGAGCTCGGCCGCCGAGACAATGCCGCCCGACCACCCATGGTCGGCCGCGGGGAGGGAAACGCCAATCTTCAGCTTGGCCTGCCGGGCGGTACTTTCGGCGGCGTCGCCGCCCTTGCCGCAGCCGACGAATCCCGCCAGCGCAAACGCGGCGGCGGCGACGACAGTGAAAAAGTTCTTCATTGGAGTTGTCCTTTTATGGGGGGGCGGGGTCCGCGAACGACGGACGCCGCAGTTGTTGTTTTAGTAGATCTTGTTCAGCTGGGCGAGCTGGCCGGCGATGAGGTCGTCCGCGACGGTGGGGCCGAAGGGCGAAGTCGCCGCCTCGTAGCCGTCCTCCTTGAAGCTGTCGGAGAACGGGAAGTAGCCACGGCTGCCATTGGTGAGGCAGGCGCAAATCGTCAGGGCAAAGGGGCTCTTGGCCTTGACGGCCTTGCCGATGTCGTTGAAAGGCTCGCCGGGGAAGCCGCCGAAGGCGACGGACTTGCCAATCGCGAGCGTGAAGAGCGGGAGGTCGAAGAAATCGGGGCCGTCCTTCAGGCGGCGGATGCGCCCGGCGCGCGCGACCTCGGTCGTGAGCTCCATCCCCTTCCAGGGCAACTCGGCGTCCTTGCCGGCCTCGTGGGTGGCCCACACCTTCTCGGCCCAGGCAAGATCCTTCTCGTCGCCCGGCTTGGCGCGGTTGGAGGGGACGCGGACGCTTCCGGTGGCGAACTTGATCTTGCCCGCCTCAAGCGGCGCACACTTCAGCCAGACGTTGAGCGCAGCGGCGGTGATGACATTGGCCATGTGGCGGGCGTGGTCGTAGCCGCGGTCGACATCGTCGAAGTCGCGCTTGAGTCCGTTGAGCTCGCCGGGTTTCGGCATGACGTTGCAGTGGTTGACGTCGCCCTGGGTGCCGTTGATCACAAGCGAGAAAGCCTCGCCCATCGTCGCGGCCTCGAAGACGGCGCGCGTGAGGCCGGGCCAGTCCGCGGTAAGGGTCTCGCCGCCGACGACATCCGGGTGGGTCTGGAAGTTGATGACGGCGATGGACTTCGCGCCCTCGCGGTCGATGCGCAGGACCTGCACCTGCTCGTCGGGCGGATTGCCGACGGGCTTGACAATGTCGGGGTTGTTGGTGCCCGGATTCGTCATGACCTTGCCGCTCTTCATGAGGTAGCGGCGGCCGAAGGTGATGCGCTTGGCCTCGCTGCGCCCGCAGGAGAGCCTGGCGGGCTTGAGGTCGGCGATGGCCGCGACAGCGGCATCCGCCGCGCGGGTCGTCGCCATATTGACGTAGATGTAGTCGATCTCGGTGGCGTTGGAGGGGACGCCGTCGCCCGAGGTCCCCGACGAGCCATGCGTCGAATTCATGGCGAGATAGCCGCCGTCATGCGTGTGCGAGGCGTGGAGGAAGATCGCGTCGCGCTTGACGCCGGTCGCCTTCACGATCGCGTCGCGCATGGCGCCCGCAACCACATCGGAAAGCGCCTCGCAGTCGAACTGCATGACGAGTGCGGTCTCCTCGCCGTCCGCGAAGGCGACGCAGTTGATCTGCAGGGGGTCGAGCACCTTCTTGGCGCGGCGATCCTGGTAGTAGCCGGGCATGTAGGAGCCCAGCGGCGGGGTGATGTCAACGCGCGCGAAACCAGCTGAAAACATATTTTCCATTTTGACTTTCCTCAGGCGGCTTTGAAAAACCAAGCCCCGCGAAGGCCGGGATTGGCCACCGCGGGACCCGATTTGAGCGCCGCGTAAAAATGCTAATCCTTGACGACGATGATCTTGCCGCCGTTCTGGGCGGACTTGTGGGCGGCCGCGCAAAGCGCGAGGTTGTGGATCGCGCCCCCGGCGGTAAGGAACTTGCCGGTCTGGACGGAGGCGGCATGCCCCTCGATAAGCGCCTGGTAGATGTTCTGGATCTTGCCGGGCGCAACGGCCGTCGTCTTCTTGCCGTCGTCGAGCTCGAGGCGGATTCTGACGGGCTCGTCATCGTAGCCCGAAAGCTGGAAGAGCGTGCCGTAGCCACGGAGAATGGCCTTGTCGCCGTAGATTTCGTAGCCGAGGTTGGTGAGGGTGCCGGCAAGGCCGCCGCGCAGCTCCGAGAAGGAGGCGTTGACGCTGCCCTGGGTGCCGTCCTCGAAGAAGAACTTGATGTAGGCGCCGTCTTCGGCCTTGATCTTCATGACCTTGGGGTAGTAGACGGCGGCGACCTTGGCGATCTTCTTGCCGAACATGTACTCCGCGACGTAGAAGCAGTGGCTGGCGACATCGCCGATCGGGCCGCCCATCTCCTCGATCTTGGAGCAGCGCCAGGTGGCCGCCTCGGCGGGATCGTAGCCGTAGGCGAACTCCATGTGGAAGCAGCTGTCGTTGACGTTGCCGAGCTTGCCGGCCTGGAGCAACTTGGCGCCCGCGATATTCCAGGCGTTGTTGACCATCATGTGGTCGACGGTGAGCGAAAGGTTCTTCGCCTTGGCAAGCTTGTCCATCGCCTTGGCGTCAGCGACGCTTGTGGCGGCGGGTTTCTCGACAATCACGTGCTTGCCGGCCTTGAGGGCGGCAATGGCGAGCTTGGCGTGGGAGGCGTTGTTCGTCGCGATGTAGACGGCGTCGATCGACTTGTCGGCGAGGATGGCGTCGGAATTCTCGTACCACTTGAGGCCGAGGGCCTCGGCAGCCGCCTGACGGGCGGGATTCATGTCGGTGGCGGCGACAAGCACCGCCTTCTTAAGCCCGTTGAAACGGCTCTTGTCGCAGCCGAAGCCTTCCTTGGCGACGCGGTTTTCCGCAATGCCGCCAAAGCCGATGATCGCGTATTTGACCTTCATGTTGTCCTTTCTGTTGAAAATCAAGGTTAAGCAATTATACCAAATTGACTGGCCGCTGGCAAAAGCGTCCCGTCGCGATTTTTCACCCGATTGATACAGGGATTTCGCTTGCAACCGTCTGCGGCCAAGAAGCAAAACGGCCGCCCTTGCCGGGCGGCCGTCTTACAGGGAGGCCGGAGACTACGCCTGCCCGCCGAGAACGGAATCCTCCAGGATTTTCTTCGCCTGGGCGAAGTACTCGACCTTGGTTTCCTTCGGGACCGCGCGCCAGTGGAGGAAGTGCTGGCGGATGAGCGCGACCATCGGCTTGTTGAGACGCACCCAGGCGTCGCGGGTGCCGGTGAGGCGCACAAGCCGCATCTTGGAGATGTACTCCTTGGTGTCTGGATCGGTCGGCAGGTCGATCGTGATCATCTGCGAGACGCCAAGGTCAAAGGGCTTGAGCCACACCTGCACCTCGAGGCGCGGGATGTAGGCGCCGTCGGCCAGCGGGTCGGTCTCGTCCGCGAGCGTCAGCTTGGGCGGCCCCGAGAAAAAGGCGCCGGACGAGCCTTCGCCGAGGTTCTCGAAGTAGTTGTAGAAGAACGAGAGGACGGCGACGCGGTCGTAGTGCGTGAAGGTGAACGGCAGCGTGAAGGTGATGCTGTCGTCGTCCGCCGGTTCGGGCAGCGACCAGCCGGCATCGTCGGTGGGCTTGGCGATTTCAATCGCGGAGCGCGCCGGGAAGTACGTCGAGGCGAGGGTCGCCACGGCAATGGCGAGCGAGGCGTAGATCGTCGTCACGGACGTGAAGTTCATGTTCATGCCGCCCGTGAGGTTGAGCGCGGTGAGGATGCGGCCCGTGCCCTGCGAGAGGATGTAGCCGAGGACCGCGCCCACCACCGAGTACACAAGCGCCTCGGCGACGAACATGAAGAAGATGTAGCGCGGCGCGATGCCGACGGCGTTGTAGACGAAGATTTCGGTCTTGCGCTCGTAGACGGAGCCCTTCATCGTGTTGAGCACGGTGAGCGCGGCGATGATCAGCGGGATGATGAGGTCGGCCATGCCGGCCATTGAGCGGGCGCGGGCGCGGCGACCGTTGAACGACGTGCCGTCAAGACCGTAGTTGCAATCGCGGCCGGTCTGGATGAGGTAGGCGTTGATCTCGGCGCGCGCAGCCGAATACGGGGCGTTGCCCATGTCGACGACGGCCGAGACAATGCGCTGCATCTTGTCGTCGGCGCAGGGGAGCTGGTTGACAAGGGCGAAGACGAGATCGGAGGGCTGGACTCTCGGGTCGGTGTCTTCGGCAAGCACGTAGTCGTTCGAAAGGAGCGGGGTCGAGATACCCTCGATATCGAACGGGATGAGGTTCTCGCCGTCGACATCCGTCACGCCGGCGAATTCCGACGACTTGAAGATGCCCCAGATGTAGAATTCGACGCCGGAAAGTTTGACCGGGACCGGACCGGCATTGACGTCGTCGGGGAAGATGCCGAGTTGCTCGGCGACGTCATCGGGGATGATCACGGGGTACGGGGCCTGGGTGAGCGCGGCCTGCTCCGCCGTGAACCAGCCGTTGGTCGTGAGCATCTTGATCGAATCGCGCAGCGGCTCGGTGGGTGTGAAGCCGAGGCCGGCCTTGACGACACGCGTCACGGCCTTGTCGCCGTCGCCGTATGTGATCTGGAAGTTGGGCACGTTGAGATTGCCGCTGCCGCGGTTGAGCGAGCCAATGTGGGCCTGGCGGACGTTGACCGTGTAGTTCTCGCCGTACGAGGCGTTGAGGGCCTCGACTTCGCTGGCGGAAATCGGAGTGAACTGCTTCTCGCGGACGAGGATGCCCTGGTAGGCGGCGCGACCGGTCGCCCTCTCCTTTTCGAGGATGTTGGACTGCACCGAGGTGAAGCAGATCATCACGAAGGTCATGAGAACGAGCGTGGCGCAGGTAAGGCCCGTGCGGACCTTGCGGCGGTGCATGTTGTTGAGGCCAAGCATGAAGGCCGTCATGACGATGCCGAAGGTGTTGCCCTGCGCGCCCTTGACAATGCCCTGCGAGGCGCGCATGGCGTCGAGGTTCTCCTGGAACTTGGTGGAAAGCACCGAGGTCACGGACGCCACGATGATGATGATGACGAAGCCCAGCAGGATCATCGCGGAGGAGCGGATCATGTGGAAGGCCGGGTGGAGGATGCGCAAAAGCAGGAAGACGACGAGGAAGATCGCGCCTTCGGCCATGATCTGCTTGCGGACGTCCGTGAATCCGAAGATGAGTTTCTCGAAGAAGAAGATGAACGGGACAAGGAGACCCATGTACCAGAGGATGCCCCAGACGGCTTCGGAAACGGACCCGAGGATGACCGGGTGGTTGAGAATCAGGTAGGAAAGCGACTGGCGAAGGTCGCGGAGGCGCGAGAGCAGCGGACGGGAAGAACCGTTGGCGTTGTCGTCCGCCACGAGTGCGTTGGCGTCCTTGTCGAGGTCGAGGGTCATCTCGTCGGCCATGCCGTAGCGGTTCTGGAGGTCAAGGCGCTTCTTGGCGAGCCAGGCCATGGAGGCATCGGCTTCGGCCGTGATGTTGCGCATGATGGGCGTGTCCCAGGCGAGGTAGCCGGCGCCGTCGATTTCCTCCTCGGGGTTGGGCTTGTAATGCTTGTCCTTGTCGTTGTTGAGGACGCCCAGGCAGAAGGCGCGGGTCGTGGCGACAAGATCGTTTCCGGGTGCGCCGGCCTTGAGCGTGAGGAAGAAGTATTCCTTGGGCGGAAGGAAGTCCATCATGCCGGCAGAGCCCGTGTAAGGGCAGTTGGAGTCGAAGGCGGCGAGACCGCTCGACGAAATGAACTGGATGCCCGTGAAGGCCTTCATCGACTGCGGGTTGACGATGTTGAGGATGCTGACGGGAGCCGCCCGGTAGAGGATGAGGTTGACGGGCGTGTCGATTGTCGGCATCGTGCGCGAATTGTAGATGTTCTGGGCGGAGACGCCGTTGTCCTTGACATACTCAATCTGACCGCCGCGCCCGAAGAAAAAGGACTCAAGCGGCTTTGCGCGCGCCCAAATCGTGCTGGGCGACGCGAGGAACGGGTAGCTGTAGGCCCCGTAGGGATCGGTGAAGATGAAGGGCTTGGAATCGGTCGAGGAGACAAGTGCGCCCGCGACCGCGTAGTTGGGCACGACGGAGTTGCCAACGCCGGAGGCGAAGACCGAGCCGTGGATCGAGTATGTGGCGACGAACGGCAGGCGGCCGAAGTTGCCCCAGCCGCGGCCTGCCGCGAGGACGATTTCGCCGGCGACCTGCATCGAGTTTTTGATTGAGACGAGGTTGGTGAAGGCCGGCTGGACGAACGGATGCTCGGAGGTCAGCGCCGAGTTCTTGGGCGAGACGAGCGTAAAGGACGGGAGCGAAATGACGCCCCAGGGGTTGGTCTCGAAGCCACCGCCGCCGTGGATGCCGTTGAAAGAATAACCCCCGGTGGGTTTCTCAAGGGTGATGTCCTTTTCGAGGCCAAGCGTGTAGATCGTATCGTTGACGAGCTGGCCGAAGAGGTTGGCGGGTTCGCCTGTGTTGGCGCTGCTCTCGCTGAAGGTGCCGACGACGTAGCCGACCTTCTCGGCGGAGGTGTCGGCGGCGCTGGCCGATGGCGCCGCAGGTTGGAGCTGGGGCGTGAAGACCAGGATGTTGGCGTAGCTTGCGAAAAGCTCCTGAAGGGCGAGATCGGCCTTGATGGACTCCTCGCGTTGCGCGTGGTAGCCGATGAGCCAGTCAATGTGCGAGGCGAGCGCGTCGCGGAGGAGCACGAGTTTGCCGTCTTCGTCGAAGAACACGGGGGAGGCCGCGAGCGGGCGCTCAAGGGCGCGGGCCAACGGCAACGCCGACATGTTGTTGATGTCGTCGTAGCGCTTCTTTTCGTCGCGGAAGCGGATGAACTCGGGCGAGGAAAGGTCGTCGGGGTTGCGCTTGTAGTCGATCTCGGCCCGGAGAAGGACCTCGGACTGCTCGAAGACGGACTTGCGCATCACGGCCGAGACGCGGTCGGCAAAAAGCTTGCGGGTATCGGGCGACATCGACTTGAGGGCGGCGTCGACCTCGGCGACGTGGCCTGCGGTGGCGAAAGTCGGGTCCGAAAGGTACTTCTTGATTTCGGAGAGCTGGCGGACGGTCTCGCTGTTTTTCTCGAGATCGGCCTCGATGCGGATGCGCATCGAATCGCTCTTGCCGTATTCACCGATTGTCGAAAGCAGGCGCGACGTGCCCAGCGCCGACTGCGACTGGCCGGTAACGGCAACGAAAATCACATCGCGCAACAAGGCGTCGCGATGCGGGAGGACGCCCTTGAGAATCTGGAGCTGCAGCGCGAGCTTGAGTGCCTGGGCGGAGCCCATCGCGTAGTCGGGGAGAAGCGAGGCGGCATCATAGGTGACGGGAATCACGAGGGCGTTCCCGCTCTTCTGCTTGGCGCGGAGCACGCCGACGACATTGTGCGTCCGGGCGTTGACCCAGCGGGAAACCGCCTTGAGATTGGCCGTCTCGCCGATATGGTCGAGAATTTCAGGCCCCGTCGCGACACGGACGAGATTGATGGGCATCCCCTTCACGCGCATTGTCGCGTAAAGCGAGTTCCACGAGATTTTCTCCAGGCCTTCGGAGTCGGTGACAACCACGCCCTTGAAGCCAAGTTCGGCATATTGCCCGGGGTTGAGACCGAGCTCTTTGAAAACGGGCTTGGCCAAGTCAACGACGGCAATCTTGTCGTCAAACGCCTTCTCGGCTCGAACAGACTCCTCTGTAACGAGAAAGAGCTTGCCCTCGACGCCCTCCGCCGGAGTGACAACGGGTTGCGTGTAGTTGGGGGCGAAAGGCCAGGCGTCGATGACCGTCGCGCCCTCGCCGCCGCCAATGGTGAGGGTTCCCTTCCCGCCGTCCGTCAGCGGATACGGAACCATAACCTCCTGGGTGTAGACCTCGAGACCAGCCTCCTTGAACTCCCTGGCGATGAGCGCCTCCGTGTCGGATAGGCCTTTCTGGCCGGGGCCGCGCGAACCGAGCGAGACGATTTCGCCGAAACGCTGCGAGACGGCTTCAGGCGACATCGCCTCGGCCATCGCCGAGCGGTCGTAGTTGCGGTCGAGCTTCACAGGCGGCTTGTACTTGTCGGCATCGAAAACCGACACGAAGAAGATGACGATGCCGAGGAGCAAGGCGACGAAAACCGCGGCGCCGGCAATCTGCGCCGAGAGGGGAATAGAATTCTTTTTCATTGCAAGGGGTCCTTTTCTCCGGGATTACGGCATCGACGGGTAGAAGAGGGGCGAACCGCTGGCCACGGAGAGACTGTTGACCACGGTGAAGACCATGATCGCGAGAAGACAGCCGATGAAAACACCGACGAAGAAAGGCTGCAGCTTGGAGCGCACCGCGTGGGCGCCGCCGACCTTGAGCACCGCCATGCGGATGGCCCAGGCGATGAGCAACGTGCCCCAGTTGGCGCCGTCATTGAGGTTCGTGGGGCCAAGCAGGAAGCCCAGCGGGTGGAACCAGAAGCCGGCGAAGAACTGCCTGAGGAGCGTCAGCACGACCATGATGCCGCCCGAGAAATACATCGCGCGGGCCCCCCAGTCCGGGCCGAGCGCGGCACCTGGGTCAGCCGTCTGCCGGAGCCAGTCCGCCGTCGCGGTGTTGAGCGTCGTGCGGTATTGGTTCATGAACCAGTTGAGGCCGTTGAAAGCCCACTGGAACTTGATGTTGTCGCCGCCGTAGGAGTAGGCGTTGGAGAGGAAGACCCAGCCGCCGATGAAGAGACCGCCGAGAAGGCCGAGGAGACAGGTCCAGGCAATGTGGCTGGGCTTGATCCGCATACGCTTGCCAATCTGGACGATTTCAAACTGCATGCCGGGGATGAGGTAGAAGACCGTCACCGTCAGGAAGCCGGCGAGGATAAGCGAGACGAGCATGCCGGAGGTGCCGAAGACCGCCATGCCGCCGCAAACCGCGACGAAGACCATCGAGTTGTAGGGCGAGAAGTAGCCGAAGGGGCTGCCGCACTCGGCGCGGTACTTTGCCGCGACGAAGCCGACGAGCACGAGGAAGCAGAACATCATCAGCATCGAGCCAACCGACGAGCCCGTCACCTTGGCCCAGACGACGATGCCGACGTGGCACAGGACGAAGAGCGCCAACGCGACGCGCGACGAGAAAACGTCGCCCTCCTCCTTCTCCTTGCCCTTGAAGGCGTCCTTGATGATGCCCAAGATGTACTTCCAGGAAAGTGCGATCACCACGAGGAAGTAGCCGATGTAGGAACCGACGACCTGCTGCTCGCGCCACGGGAAGCCTGAGTTGACATCGATGCCCGCAAGGTGGCCGAAGCAATGCATCGACCGGAAGACCCAGTAGCCGACGACGATGGAAAGGAGCACGTTGAGCTCGAAGAAGACCGCGATGGAGCAAACGAAAAGCGAGAAGACGAAACTCGTGTTGAACATGCCTCCGTAGACCGGGTTAGTCACGTACTCGCCGAGGTTGATCTCGATGCCGATCTTGGGCAGGTTCGGATTGTAGAAGTGCGCCCCCTTGGCGATGCCATAGAGCAACGCGAAGACAAGGCCGGCCCAGGCGTAGCGGTTCTTCCAGATTTCGGAGAAAGGCCCGTCTTTCTTGTCGTCGACGCCAATCATCGCAAGCGGCACCTTGGTGTTGGGCATCGGGTAGCGCTCGCTTTCGGCCCACTTCTTGCGCATCATCACGTTGATGGTGAAGAAGGCGAGGCAGAGCATAAGCATGTAGGATCCCCAGACAATGGCGGGGCGCACCCACTCGCCGAGGGGAATGTACCCCTTGAAAAAGTAGGTGAGGCCCTTGAGCGACCACAGGTTGTCGGGTTTGATGACCACGCCGGCGGGACGCGCGGCGGGCGGGAGGGCGAAGTAGTCTTTTTCGGGCATGATCTTGCGGCCCGTGAAGGCCGCTTCAAGCGCGAAAACGGACATCAGCTTCGGATCCGCGAAAGTCACCGAACCGCGGCCGTGGATGCCGAGCTGGACGACGAGGTTGCTCTCGCACGAGGCGGCGGGAATGACGCCGTACTGGCCAACGCGCACAAACCCCATCTTGTGGAGGTAGGTTTTCTTATCGGCCTTTCGCCCAGTCAGAAGCAACACGGGGACGGGGTTGTCGTCGGCATAGGCCCGGCCGAAGATTTCAGTCTCGGATTCCGTGCCCTCTGTGTGGGCGAGGATGCTCGCGAGGTGCGGGTAGGCGGGCATGGCCTTCGAGGGATTGTCGCCGTAGGAAACCGGAATCGTGAAGGAAAGGAAGGTGTCTTCATCGGCGCTGGTGTTGGTGAGGGTGGGCAAAAGCGCCTTGACTCCCTCCTCGTATTCGACCTCGGACCACTTGATGTTCTTGGACTCGGTCCCGGGTGTCAAGAAAATTTCGCCGCCATCTTCCGCCTTGGCACCGGGGGCGGCCACGGAAAAGGCGTCCGCAAGCAGGTTGGGGCCGTGCGGCCAGAGGTTGTCGTTGTAGGCGTCGAGGTAGTCGAAGCTGCCGTTGCGGAGCGGCGCGGAAGTCACGCCGAGGAATCGGTGCCAGAAGCCCTGCGTCATCATCGGCACGGCGAGGAGCGTCGAGAAGGCGACGCAGACAAGCTCCGCCTTCGTGAGGATGCGCACTTTGAAGAGAACGCCGAGCAACCCCACGAACGCCAGCAGCACCAGTAGCACGATCATGGCAGGGATGGGGATTGCAGACTCGGGGATCATGTAGCATTCGCACAGGATCACCATCGAATACTGCACGTACATGCCGGCAAGCAGCATGCACACGATCGTGGCGACAAACGACCGGGGCGTTATGCCCGGGACGAATGGACTGTCACCTTCCTTGCTGGGGCTCTTCTTCCAAAAAGACATCGTCTTTCCTCTTTCTCAAGTTGCAACGGCTAAAAAGCGTTTCGTTTATTGTAAGCAACTTTTATGCCTAAATCAAGAAAAAAATTCACCTTGCGGGCGTTTTCTCACAGTTCCTGCGCACCGTCAACGCAATCAAGGTCGATGATGCCTTCGTAAACCTTGCGGGCGGGTCCCGAAAGCGTCATCCCCGTGCACTTGCGCGACCGCCAGTCGCCATCGACCGAGAGCACAAAGCCGGCGGAGGTCGTGACCTTGACGGGGAGCGTGATGCCCTCGGCCTCGACGCCCGCGACGGCCGCCGCCACCGCGCCGGTGCCGCACGCGCCCGACTCGGCCTCAACGCCGCGCTCAAAGGTGCGCATCCTGATTTTGTTGGGCTTGACGTAGCTGACGAAGTCGACGTTGACACCTTCCGGCGCGAAATGGGCGTGCTGGCGGAGCGCCGCGCCAATGCCCGCCACATCGAAATTCTCAAGTTCCGCCACAGGCACCGGCACGACGAAATGCGGGCATCCTATCGAAACCGCATGGCCGGTGAAAGTGCCCTGGGGCACCTCAAGGGTCACGCCGTAGGAGCGGGCCGAAGGTTCGGGAACCCAGATTTTGACGCCGTCCTGCTCGATCTCGGCAACGACAAGCCCGGCGGAAGTCTCCATCGTCATCGATTTGCGGGCGATACCCAGCGAATGGGCGAATTCCGCCACGCAGCGGGCGCCATTGCCGCAGAGCTCGACCTCCGTGCCGTCGGGGTTGAGGAAGCGCATCCGGAAATCCGCGCGGTCGGAGGGCTGCACGAGGATGATGCCCTCGCAGCCGATCCCCGTGCGGCGCGTGGCAATCGCCGCCATCAGCTGGTAGTCTTCCCACGGGACCTTGAGCTCGCGGTCGTCGACCATGATGAAGTCGTTGCCCGCGCCGTGCATTTTCGTAAAGTGCAGAAGCATGGAACCCCCTACCTGAAGAACTTGAAGATCCAATCGGACGAATCGCCGTCCTGCGAGACCGTGATGCCGGCATTCCCCTGGGCGTCGACCAAGTCCGCCAGGATGTTGAAGGCCTCGCGGAGGACGATGTCGTCGCCGATGCCGTCGTCGGCGGCATCGGCCTTTTCGGCCCCCATGCCGCCAAACTCGTCGTCCTCGTCGGATTCGGAATCGACCCCGACGGCATTGTCCGCCTTGAGCAAGGCGAAACGCCTGGAGTAGCTAAGCGGCACGGAGACGCGCTGCGTGACGTTGCTCACGTGCATCACCTTCTCCATGTGCGCGGCCCAGTCCCTGTTGCCGGCAAGGCGCGCGGCCGACTTCTCGGCGAGCGAGGGGATCAGCCCGCCAAGCGGGTAGACCACCGGGTGGTGCACCGGCGGGATGCTCGTCCACGGAAGGGCATTGGGAAGCTTCTCCTCGCCAAGATCCATGTACTCAAGCATCGAGGGCAGCACGATGTCGCTTTCCACGCCTTTGATCTGCGTGGAGCTGCCATTGACACGGTAAAAAGAGGCGATTGTCACCTTGAACGAACCGTAGCGGTCGTCCGCCGAAAGGAGCGGCATCACGTTCTGGACGGATCCCTTGCCGTGGCTGCGCGTGTCGCCGACGATGACCGCGCGGCCATAGTCCTGCAAGGCCGCCGCGACAATTTCGGAGGCCGACGCGCTCGCCCGGTCAATCAGCACGACAAGCGGCTTGCGGAAGGTGATGGCGGGATCCTGGTCGGCCAGCGGCTGCGCCCCGGCGACCTCGCGGACGATGACAACAGGCCCCATTCTGACAAAGGCGCCGAAGAGCGTCACGGCCTCACGCAGCGAACCGCCCCCGTTCCCACGCAAATCGAGGATCATGCCCTCGACCTCGGGATTGAAGCGGCTCATGATGTTTTGCGAGTCGAGCGTGCAGCTGCGGAAATCGGGCGATCCGGGCGGCGACATCGAACCGTAGAACATCGGGAGTCGAAGATAGCCGAAGGCGCGCTCCACCATGCCTGTGGCAGAGGCCGACTGCCTCTCCTGCCCCGCAGGGGACTTCCCGAGCGGCATCGACACGCGGACGACGCGCCCTGTTGCGGCCGATTCCTCGAGCTTGATGTCGTCGCGGATGAGGTCGACAACCTTGGTTTTCCCACCACTGGGATCATCGCCGCAAATGACGTGGAGAACGACGCGGGTGCCCTTCTTGCCGCGGATGCGCTTGACAATCTTGTCGAGCGGCAGGTGGACGATGTCTTCCGCAGGGGCCGTATCCTGGCCGACGGCGAATATTTTGTCGTTCTCGCGGAGGCGGATGTCGCGCTTGTCGCGGTCGGCCGGACCGCCGGGGAGGATGCCGACGATCTTCGCCATGCCGTCCTCCGACTGCAGCGTCGCGCCAATGCCGCAGAGCGACAGGCTCATGTCAATGTTGAAATCGTCGACCTTCGTCGGCGGCATGTAGGTCGTGTGCGGGTCGTAGGCCTGGGTGAAGGAGCAGAGGAAACGTTCGATCACATAGTCGGCGTCGGCGTCGTTGATGATGCCGACAAACTGCTTGTATCGGCGACCAACAACTGCCTCGGGAGACATGTCGAGCGGCGCGGGGGCGAGGGCGGCGTCCGCCACGTTGGTCGAGGGGGCATCCTGCGTTGCCGCGTCCGCGACGGCATTGGTCACGGTTGCGGCGGAAGCATCCGCAACCATCACCGGCGCGTTTGTCGCGGCACAAACTTCCGCCGCCACATCCGCGACGGCATTGGTGACGGACAGGGCCGACGAGACCTTTTCGATCTTGTTCGACTCCGCGAAGTCGCGCGAGACGATGCGCCCCAGGAGCTCGTTCTTCATCCGCTTGCGCCAGAGTTCGTCCTGCTCCACGGGCGTCGCCGGCCACGGTTGGTCCTTGCGGTTCCAGACGTAGTCCTCGTCGACCGAGTAGTCCTGCTCCTCTTCGAGGAACTTCTTCACGAACTCGTAGCGCTCGGCCAGGCGTTGGCGGAAGACCTTGAAGACCTCAAGGGGAAACTCGAGGTTGCCGGACTTGAGGTCCTTGTGGAGCCGCAGGCGCCACGGCTCGAAAGATTCGACATCGGACTGCAGGAAATAGCTGCGGTCATAGTCGAGCATCATGAGGTAGTTGGTCCAGGCCTGGGCCGAAACCTGCTCGTCGATGTGCTTCTGCAAGTAGTGGCGCGATTCCAGCAGCAGGGCGAACCGACTGCACAGCCGCGGGAAATGCTCGGGGATTTCGATGGAACCGATTTTCGCCGGCGGGTTGTCGTCGTAGAGCTCGGCGGGCTCGGCCAGGGCAGCCGACGCGCCAAACGCCAGGAAAACCGCGGCGACCCCGGCAACCGCGCCCAGCGCGCGGCGGCCAAGGCCCCTGCGGCCCGTTGACTTCGCAAACACTCCCATGGCGAGCCTACTCGGCGGACTTGAGGGTGGCGGCAAGTTTTTCAAGGCGTGCGATTTCGCCTTCGAGCTCGGTCTTCTTCGCCTTTTGCTGGTCGACCACAGCGGCCGGCGCACGCGAAACGAAACCCTCGTTGGAAAGCTTGGCGTTGACGCCCGCGAGGAACTTGCGGTTCTTCTCGATCTCGGCGGCGATCTTCACAAGTTCGGCGGGGATGTCGATGAGACCGGCGAGAGGCAGGTGGACGGCACCCAGCGCAATCGCCGTGCCCGGCATGCCGTGGACTTCGGCGTCGCGGCTGATGTCGAGGGGGTCGGCGCGGAGGAACGACGCGACGGAATCGCGGTCGCGCCCGAGGCGCGCCTGGGCGTCGTCACTCCCGGCGAGAACCACGTAGTGGACGGCCTTCGACGGCGGGATGCCATACTGCGTGCGGAGCGCACGGCCGGCGGTAATGAGCTCGTGCTTGGCCTCGACATAGGCGACGACCTCCGCGGTGATGCCGAGCGTCGCCTTTTTGTCGTCGCCAATGGGCGCGGGCCACGGGGCGCGCATAATCGACTCCCCTTCCCCGCAGTAGCCCATCTGGTGCCAGAGTTCCTCGGTGAGGAACGGCATGAACGGGTGGAGGACGCGCAGGGCCTTGCCAAGCACGTCGGCGAGAATCGCGACCTTCTGGGCGCTGGCCGCCGCGTCACCCGAGTTGAGGGCGGCCTTCGACGACTCGACATACCAGTCGCAGAATTGCGACCAGACGAAATCGTAGATCGCGAGGGCGGCGTCCTGAAACCTGTACTTTTCAAGCCAGGCGGTGACACCAGAGATCATCTCATCGCACTTGGCGAGGATGTGGCGGTCGTCGTCGCAAAGGAGCGCGGGATCAAGCGCGGCACCGTCGCGGGCGATGGCGGCGAAATCAACGCCGGGGTTCTTCTCGGCGTACATGGCGATGAAGCGCGAGACATTCCAGATCTTCGTACCGAAGTTGCGGCCAATCTCGAACTTGTTCATGCTGATGTAGACGTCGACGCCGGGCGAAGTCGTCTGCATAAGCGAAAAGCGCAGCGAATCGGCGCTGAACTCGTCGATAATCTTCAGCGGGTCGAGCGAGTTTCCAAGCGACTTCGACATCTTACGGCCCTGGTCGTCGCGGACGACGCCGTGGAGGACGACGTTGCGGAAGGGCACGTCGCCCATGAACTTGCAGCCCGCCATGATCATGCGCGCCACCCAGAAGAAGATGATGTCGGGCGCGGTGCAAAGGTCACAGGTCGGGTAATAGCGGGCGAGGTCAGCGGTCTTGTCGGGCCATCCCAGCGTGGAGAAGGGCCAGAGCCACGACGAGAACCACGTGTCGAGGACGTCGTTGTCCTGCTTGATGAGACTGGCGTCCAGGCCGCACTTCGGACACTTCGCCGGTGCCTCGGGGGCCGCCCAGATGTGCCCGCAGTCACAGTAGTAGACCGGGATGCGGTGCCCCCACCAGATCTGGCGGGAGATGCACCAGTCGCGAATGTTCTCCATCCAGTTGAAGTAGGTCGTCTCGTAGCGCTTGGGCGAGAACTGGATTTTGCCGGAGCGCACCGCCTCCATGGCCATCTCGGCAAGGGGCTTCATGCGGACGAACCACTGCGGCGAAAGGCGCGACTCGATGACGGTGTGGCAGCGGTAGCAGTGGCCGACCTGGTTGTCGTAGTCCTCGACGTGGTCGAGGAAGCCGCCGGACTCAAGGTCCTTGACGAGGGCCTCGCGGCACTCGAAGCGGTCCATGCCCGCGTAGGCGGCGCCGGCCTCGGCGTTCATCGTGCCGTCGCCGTTCATGACGTTGATTTCGGCGAGGCCGTGGCGCTTGCCGACCTGGAAGTCGTTGGGGTCGTGTGCCGGTGTGATCTTGACGATGCCGGTGCCGAATTCCTTCTCCACGTAGTCGTCGGCCAAGACGGGTATCTCGCGGCCGGTGAGCGGGAGGACAACCTTCTTGCCGTGCAAGCCGAGGTAGCGCTCGTCCTTCGGGTTGACGGCGACGGCAGTGTCGCCCGGCAGCGTCTCGGGGCGCGTCGTGGCGACCATGATGTAGTCCTTGTAGGCCTCGCCCTTCACGCCGGCGGCGCTGCCAACGACCGGATAGCGAATGTACCAGAGGTGGCCGGGGTTCGGCTCGTGCTCGACCTCGTCGTCTGCCAGCGCCGTGCCGCAACGCGGGCACCAGTTGACAATGTAGTTGCCCCGGTAGACGAGATCCTCCTCGTACATCTTGCAGAACACTTCGGCGACGGCCTTCGAAAGGCCCTCGTCCATCGTGAAGCGCTCGTGGCTCCAGTCGCAGGAGCAGCCAAGGCTGCGGAGCTGGCGCACGATCGTGCCGCCGTACTGCTTGCGCCACTCCCAGACGCGCTCGATAAAAGCCTCGCGTCCGAGATCCTGGCGGCGCTTGCCCTCCTTGCGGAGCGCCTTCTCAACGACGTTCTGCGTGGCAATGCCCGCGTGGTCGGTGCCGGGGACCCAGAGGACGTCGCGGCCCTGCATCCTGCGCCAGCGCGCGAGGACGTCCTGGATGGTGTCGTTAAGGGCGTGGCCCATGTGGAGGATGCCGGTGACGTTGGGCGGCGGAATAACCATGCTCCAGGGTTCGCCCTTGCCGGTCGGCTTGAAAAACCCGTTCTCTTCCCACCAGGCGTACCACTTCTTCTCGATGGACGCCGGATCGTAGTGCTTGTCCATTGCCATAATTCAAAATCCCCTTGAAGTTAGGATTTATTATAATACCACATTAAAGGCGGACTGTGCAAAAACGGAAACGCCAACGGGTGCGACAAAAGTTTGTCCGAGGAGTTTGCCGCGTCATCGGCCCATTCCATGTCGGTAGGCGAGCTCGTATGGTTACACGGCGATGGGTCTTCGCGACCGCATCACCCCGCGCAGGAGTGCGATGAGGATTCCGTTTTC
>JAZQOA010000087.1:0-7941 GCA_045627605.1 Kiritimatiellia bacterium
CGCTCGTAGTAGGCGCGGCGGCGCTTCCGCCGCGCGATCTCGTCGATGGCCATGTAGACGAGGACGAACGGGAGCAGCGCCGCGCAGGTGACGAGGCCGAAGAGCGCGCGGTAGATGTCCACCATCTCCTCCTCCATGTGCTGGAAGGAGTCCGTCGGCCCGTAGTGCGGCGCGGCGTACGGGTTGTCGCCCGCGAGTTGGCGGCGCGTCTTGCCGCTCAGCCGCCGGCGGGGCCGGGCGGCGTCGCCGGCGTCTGGTTTTCGCGTTGTCCCCCTGGTCTTCTTTCGCATCGTTTTGAACTCCCGGAACGAGGTATGCTAAATTACATGCGACAAATCTAACACAACGAGATTTTATTGTCAATGAGATTTTGCGGAACATTATGACAAGTTAGATGAGCTCAGATGCGTTTGCATGTGGGGAGGCATAATCTGGGGGATCAAATAAACAGGGAATTAGGGAATCAAATTCACGGGACAATTTTAGTCGCCCAGTTTTTTTCGCCTCGTTGTGTCAACATGTTGGTTTTGAAATAATTCCAGCATGGGCTTGTTCAAGGCCGCATTTTTCCGACCTGATTTTCCATTTTGCATTCTGGAATTTCCACACGCGAAACACATGGCAAGAACGACGATGAACACACCTTTGCATGGAGACTGGCGTACTGGCGAATACCGACTAAGGTGGAAAAGCGGAAAGGCAATTGAGGCGTGTTTCCTGCCCAATTCCCCGATGGACGGCAAAGGCACCGTCGAGGTGCTTTGTTACTGACTTTCCCGCAACGAGACAGGGGGCCACCCGCAGACACGCCCGACTCCAGCTGCGGCCCCCATTTGACGCCCCGTCCGGGTTTGATATTATGGAATGCGCTCCCCGCAGACAAGTCGATCTGCGCAGGAAAGAAACCCCATGAAGACCAAAGGAAAACAACGTTTGAAATTCGGGCGCTATGACTATGCCGCATGGACAACCTTCGCGGCCTACGCCTGCGCTTCGCTCGCCGTGCCGCTCGTCCTCGTGCAGATGGCGGGCGACCTCGACTTCCCGCTTGACAAGGGCGGAATGTCGACGGGCGGCGTCATGCAGATGGTGCGGAGCCTCGCGATGTGCCTCTCGATGGCCGTCGCGGGTTTCGCCGCCGCGAAGTGGGGCAACCGGCGCTCCATCGGCGTTTCCCTCTGCCTGATGGGCGCGGGCATTCTCCTCGCCGCCTTCGCGAAGTCGTGGCAGGCCGTCGTGCCCATGCTCCTTGTCGCGGGCCTTGGCGAAGGCGTCATCGAAGGTCTCGGCACACCCTTCGTGCAGGACCTCCACGACGAAGAACCCGGACGCTACGTCAACTTCGCGCACGGGTTCTGGTCGCTCGGCATCTTCGGCTTCGTCATCGCGGGCGGCCTCCTCCTTCACGCCGGCGCCTCGTGGCGGATCATCCTCGCCCTTGTCGCCGCAATCACCCTCCTCCCCGTCCTGCTCGTCTTCCTGCCGTCGCGCAAGCCCTACGTCGAGAAATCCATCGGCAAGCCCACGGCGAGCGTCGTGAAAAGCGCCGTCGAAATCCTCCGCCGCGGCAAGTTCTGGTATTTCTTCGCCGCCATGGTCTTCGCTGGCGGCGGCGAATACTGCCTCACCTTCTGGTGCGCGAGCTTCATCCAGCTCAACTTCGCGGCGAGCGCCCTGGCCGGCGCGGCGGGAACGGCCTTTTTCTCGGCGGGCATGTTCCTCGGCCGCACCACCTTCGGGGCGCTCGTCGGCCAACGCCACCTCAAGACGCTCATCGTCGCCGTCGGCGTCTTCGGCGTGGCGGTGTCGCTCCTCATCCCGCCCTTCGCGCAACATCTCGGCGCCTTCCCCGCCTGGGCGATCCTGCCGACGCTCTTCCTCCTGCTCTTCCTCTCGGGTATCGGCTCGGCGCCTTTTTGGCCGAGCATCCAGAGCCTGGCGGTCGACCGCATGCCCGAAATCGACTCGACCATGGCCTTCATCATCCTCTCGTGCGCCGGGGTTCCGGGCTGCGGCATCTTCACGTGGCTCATGGGCGTCGTCGGCGACCACGCCGGGCTCGACACGTCCTTCTACCTCGTGCCGCTTTGCTACGTCACGATGGTCCTGCTCGTCCTCGCGGGGGATCGCCGCAAATGAAAGTCTCGGTCATCACGCCGTCGTTCAACAGCGGCAAGTTCATCGAAAAGACATTGAAGTCGGTTCTCGCGCAACGCGAGAACGCCGGCGCCGAAATCGAGTACATCGTCATGGACGGCGGCAGCACCGACGACACGCCCGCCATTGTCGCCAAATACGGGACGGCCATCGACAAGTTCGTCTCGGAGCCCGACAACGGCCCGGCCAGCGCCATCAACAAGGGCTTCAGGCTGGCGACGGGCGACTTCATCGCCTGGCTCAACGCCGACGACGTCTACGAGCCCGGCGCCATCCGCCGCATGCTCGACTGCGCGAAGCGCAAGCCCGGCCGGGCGCTCTATTTCGGCCGCTGCCGCATCGTCGACCTCGAAGGCCGCGAAATCCGCAAGCCCATCACGCGCTTCAAGAACGCCTTCTTCCCCTTCTCCTCGCGCCCGCTCATCCAGACGGTCAACTACGTCTCGCAACCGGCGTCGTTTTTCGCGGCGGACGCCGTCCGCAAAGCCGGTTTTCTCCGCGAAGACCTCAAGGCGGCCTTCGACTACGAATACATCCTCCGCCTCTGGCGCCACGGCGGCGCGTCCGTCATCCCCGGCGGACCGGTCTCGAACTTCCTCTGGTACCCCGGCTCCATCAGCGGGCAGACCTTCAAGAGGCAGTTCAAGGAGGAATTCGAAGCCGCCGTCGCGGACGCCGGGCGTTTCTCGCCCCAGGCGCTGCTACACTATTTCGTCCGGCTCGGCATCGTCGGCATCTACTCGTTGATGGCGGACGGACGCGACAAGGAGACAAAATGACAGACACCCGCTTCCTCATCCTGGGATCGGCCGCCGCCGAAGGCGTCCCCGCCTACTTCTGCAACTGCAGGGTATGCCGCGAAGCCGCCGAGCGGGGTGGCCGCGAGATTCGCGGCCGCACCTCCTACAATTTCGGCGGCGTTCTCCAGATCGACTTCGGCCCCGACATGCTCCAGGCCTTCCAGCGCCACTACCCGCGGCTCAACGCCATTCGCCACGTGCTGGTGACGCACGGCCACGAGGACCACCTCGCCCCCGCCGAACTCTGGTACAGGATCCGAGGCTGCAGCCACATTCCCGAAGACGCCCCGCCAATGGTCATCCACGCCTCGGAACCCGCCTTCGAGCTCGTCCGCCGCGGAATGGCGCCGACGATGACCAACCTCGCCGACCGCTCCCGCATGCTCGCCGCCGCGAATGTCGCCTTCCACGAGATACATCCGTTCGAGACATTCGAACTCGCGGACATCGGGGCAACCGTCAGGACCTTCCCCGCGGAACACGCGAAGCAACTCCTCCCGATGGTCTACATGGTGACAATGGGCGGCCGCACGGTTTTCATCTGCAACGACACCGGCATCCCGACGGCGGAAACCGAGAAGGCCCTCCAGGCCCTTTCCGGCAAAGTCCACATCGACATCGCCGTTCTCGACGACACCAACGGCCTCCATCCTGGCTGGGCCGACTGCCACATGGGCGGCCCCGAAGTCCTCGCGACTTTCGCCAACCTCGAAAAGCGGGGGCTTGTCGACGCGGATTCAATAAAAGTGGTCAACCACTTCTCGCACAACTGCGGGGCCACCCACAAGGAACTCTGCGAATTTTACGAGCCGAAGGGAATTGTCGTCGGCTACGACGGGCTCGAACTGTAGCCCGTCCAATTTTCCCATGCGACAATTATGGCAAAACCGCCGCGAAACGGAAAAGAACAAGCCGCAGGCGGTGCCTTTTGCTATAATAGTTGTCGCCACAAATGAAAAAGAATCTCGCACCTTTCATAACGCTCGCCGCGCTCCTCGCCGTCTGCTGCATCGCCAGCGCGGACTTCAGGAACCCGTACAACCTGATGAACATCGCGCGGCAGGTCTCCTACAGCGGTCTTCTCGCCCTCGGCATGACAATCGTCATCGCGGGGGGCGGCATTGACCTTTCCGTCGGCTCGCTCCTGGCGCTCTCGGGCGTGCTTGGGCTCCAGGCCATGAACGCCCTGCCCGCGGGCATTTCCCCGGGCCTGGCCTTCGCGACGATGGCGGGCGTGGCGGTTCTCGTCGGCCTTGCGGGCGGCGCAATCAACGGGGCGCTCGTGAACTACGGGAAAATCCCGCCCTTCATCGCCACGCTCGGCACGTTCTCGATTTTCAGGTCGATTGCCGTCTACAGGGCGGACGCCGGACTTGTGCAGTCCTCGAACGCCGTCCTCAACGGCATTGCCCGCGCCCTTGGCGGCGCCCTCCCGCTCCTGGTGCTGCTCGTAGCCGCCGCCCTCCTCTTCGTAGTGCTGCGCTACACGAAGTTCGGCTGGCGCATCTCCGCGACGGGCGCGAATGAAAAGGCCTCGGTTTACGCCGCCGTCAACGTCCGCGCCGTGCGTTTCCTCAGCTACCTTCTCATCGGTCTTCTCTGCGGGCTCGGCGCCATCCTGCTTTCAAGCCGCCTGCAGTCCGTCAGCTCGACCGGCTCGGGCAACGCCTACGAACTGGACGCCATCGCGACGGTCATCATCGGCGGCACGCCGATGACGGGCGGGCGCGCCTCGATCTGGGGCACCCTCGCCGGCGTCTTCATCCTCGGCATCATCGCCAACGTCCTTGACCTCTGGAGCATTTCGGCCAACCTCCAGGGCACGGTCAAGGGTCTCATCATCATCATGGCCGTGCTTCTCCAATACAAGCGGGGCCGCGCATAGGCGCGGCGAACGCCAGGCAAGGGGGCAACGCAAAATGAACGGTAAAAATTCGCGGGCAACAGCCGCCATCCTCGTGGCCGCGGCGCTCCTTTCGGGCTGCGTGACGCAAATCCAGCCCAACAGGCCCGCCTACGTCTACGTGGCGGAAAACGGCGTCGTGACCTTCATGGGCGACCAAGTCAAGACCGCGGACCTCCCCCAGCGGATGATCCGGGCCGGAGCGAAACCCGAGACGCACATCATGGTCGTCCCGCAGGGCAACGTCCCGCGCGAGCACCTCAGCAAAATCGTGATGGACTGCGGTGAAAAGGGGCTTCCCAACTGCACGATCCGCGAGCCGCGCAAGATCACGGTGCTGACGGGGAAGGACGCTGAACGCGCCCGCATCGAAGCCGAAAAAAACGCCAAGCCCAAGGGCGTCGCGGGAAATGTCCGCACCGTCCGCAAAGCCTCCCGCGCAACCCCTCCGCCCCCGCCATTCGGAAACCTCCCCCCGCCGGGACAACCCGGAAAGCTTCCGCCGCCCCCGCCGGGACAATAGCGCAAAATGCGGATTTCGCCGATATTCGCCGTTGTTCTTCCCGTCGCGCTGGCACTTGCGGGCGATCCACCGCCCGCCCCCCTGCCGGAGGCCGGCTACGCCCGTGCCGTGGCGCTCGAACACGAGGGCAAGTTGCTTGACGCCGACGGCGCCTACGGGCAGCTGCTCTCATCCGCCGTACCGGCGAACGAGGCATCCGCCGCCTTCCGCGACAAGCTGCTCCTCGGCCGGGCGCGGACGCTGTACCGCGACAACCTCCCCAGCAGCGCCCTGGCCGTGCTGGACGATGTCTCGGCCGACGACTCCGGCGAGGCGACCTACCTGAAGGTGCTCTCCCTCGCGAAGCTCGGCGAAAACGACAAGGCGGCGCTCGTCGCCGGGGATTTTCTCGAAACGCGGATTTCGCCGACAAACGAAGTCCCCCCCTTTGCGGCGGAAATACGCTTCTGGCTGGCGGCCTTCAGCTACCGGAACGGGGACTTCGCCAACGCCGAGCGCAGATTCCTCAAGTTCGCGGAATACCACCCCGACCACGCCTCGGCCCCAGGGGCCCGCCTCCTGGCCGGCGCCGCCGCATTCAAGCTGCGCGACTACGCCGTCGCCGCGCAGCACTTCGTCTCGCTGGTCAAGGCGCACCCCGAAGACCCCCGCGTCCCCCTCGCCCGCTTTCTCCAGGCGAAGGCCCTGCTCAATTTGGCGCGATTCGAAGACGCCGTCCTGGTGCTGGACGATTTGCTCGAAAGGTTTCCCGACGCCGCCTTCGCGGTCGAAGCCTGCCTGCTCCGCGGAGACGCGCTGAGGGCGGCCTCCGGCGGCACGGACCACTTCAGGGAGGCCGCCGTTTCCTACGCGACCGCACTTGTCAAAAGCGGCATAACGCCCGACCAGGCGGCCCTGTGCTCGCGAAAACTCGCGAAATGCCAGGCCGAGGCCGGCGACGAAGCGGCGGCGCGGGCGACGATCGCCCAGTTTTCGCAGATCGACCGCGACGGCGCCCAGGCGCTGCAAAACGAACTTTTCGGCAATTTCCCCGGAACGAAACTTGAAAAGGGCAAAGAGCAATGAACGCCAACATCTTCAGCGAAGGCGGCCCCGTCTTCATCGTCATCCTCGCCTGCGGCGTCGGCGCCGTGGCCGTCTTCTTCGAGCGCCTCATCTACCTCCACAAGGCGCGCATCCGCTTCAGCGATTTTCTCGGCGGCATCTTCAACATCCTTGAAAAGGGAAAAATCCGCGAGGCCATTTCGATTTGCGACGAAGTCCCCGGTCCCGTCGCGCGCCTCATGCACAGCGCGCTCATGCACCGCGACGAATCGCGCGAAGGGCTGAGAATCGTCCTCGACAACGCCGGGCGCGCCGAAATCGCCCGCATGGAACGCCGCCTCACCATCCTCTCGACCATCATCCAGGCGACCCCGCTGCTCGGTCTTCTCGGCGGTCTGCTCGGCATTCTGAAGACCGTCGTCGTCATGCGCGCGCAATTGCCCATCGTGCAGACGGTCGACCTGACAAGCGGACTGCTCCTCTCGCTCGTCACCGCCATCGCGGGTCTTGTCGTGGCCATCCCGTCGTATGTCATGTTCAACATCCTCGTCGTCCGCATCGACCGCATCGTCCTCGACATGGAGCAGGCCACGGCCGACATCCTCGCCTTCATGATCCGCATGCCGTCGGTCCCCCGGGCGCAGGAGACGGATGCGGACGCCCCCGCGCAGGAGACGCTCTAAATGCAGGGGCAGAACTCCAACCAGTGGATCGCCTGGCGCGAAAACCCGCACAGCGCCCGCTACCGCCTGCACCACGGCATCAGCGGCGTCTTCCTGCAGATCGTGCCCTGGCTCAACGTCTTCCTGGTCATCGCGCTCTTCCTCATCGTCTCGAAGCGCGTGACCGTGGCCCCCGGCATCCTCTTCGACCTCCCCGCCGCCCCGCTTTCCGAAGGCATGCGCGACATGCAAAGCGCCGTCCTGCTCGTCCCGAGCCCCGGCGAACCCGCCCTCGCCTTCTTCAACGACATCCGCTACCGCATCGACGACGACGGCGAATGCGGGCGTCTCTCTTCCGCGCTGCGCCTTTCCCGCGAGCAAAACGGCTGGGGCGGGATCGTGCTCTACGCGGCGGCCGACGTCGCACACGGCGATGTCATCCGCTTCGTCAACGCCGCCCGCCAGGCGGGCGTCGCGGAAATCAACGTGGCGGCCAACCCCTCGTCCGCGGAGTGACAGCGACATGGCGGCGCCAACCCTCCCGATTTCAAAGGACGTCTTCGGACACTGGGCCGTGGTGGCAACCATCGGCCTCGTCGCCGCCCTCGTCGCCGCCATCCCGGCCCTGCCCGGCAAAAAGAGCGTTCCGGGCATCCCCCCGGCGACGGCAGCCTACCGCGAAATCAACGGCTGCAACTTCGAGGAACACGTCCCCGCGCTGATGAAATGTGAAATCGGCCCGGAACTCGAGGAGATCGACCTCGCCATGGACCCGCCGCTGCCGCCCGTCCCCGCCGTCGCGGACGCCACCGGGACGCAGGACGGCGCCCTTCCCCCAAACGACCAGCCCCA
>JAZQOA010000088.1:0-4026 GCA_045627605.1 Kiritimatiellia bacterium
CGCCCGACCGATCCCGCCCGCTTCAACTGCGCGACCGGCACGGTCCAAGTGTCGGGCGCTGGAGCCGACGGGCTGGTACTGGAAGGCGCGAAGGTGCTGTTTGAGCCGTCGGGGAACGGCTCCATGCGGGTCAACGGCGGCTCGTCCTTCACCTTCTACGGCGTCACGACAAGCGAAACGATGAACGACGCATCGATATCACTCAAGACAATCGGCGGGGAAACGCTCGTCTCGACGAACCTCACGGTGCTCTGGGTGGACATCTCGATGCGCTGCGGGCAGGGCGAAAGCCTTTCGCCTGACAATGACCAACAGGTTGTTTTTGGCCGGAATGACATCCTTGGCCGGCAGATCATCACGAACGCCTATTACACGAGCGGATTTTCCTATGACTACAAAAAAGGCGTCATCGGCAATGTTGTCGAACTGAAGGGCATCGTCCATCCTTCTGATTTCACCAACAAAGTCGAACTTGTCCGCGATTGCATTGCTTGTTTTATGAGTTACCGTATGGAAGGGAACAATCCACAGGCGACAATCGAATTTCCGGACCGTGGCACGGAAGGCACAGGAAATGACTTGTCAGAATGGTTTGACAAAGACATGGATCCCCGCCCCAATGGCAGTATTTACGATGTCGACACTCCGGGGATCCCATACGGGTATAAAGCGGCAGGCAGTGGCAACCCCACCGGCATAGTCATCACAAGCGTTTTGAATTTCATGCAATATGCCGCATACGACAGGATTCGTTGTTCGGACGATTTCAGGTGGCATAGCCGCACAACCGTTGAAAGAACGAACTCGCCACCCGCATACCCCGTTTACAATTTTCATTCCACGGGAAGCGGCATGGACAATGTTGCCGGTCCCGGTCACACTTCAATTCCATAACCAAGGGGACAATCATGAACAAGATATTCCAAGTCTGCATCGCGGCACTGTTCTGCTGTCTGTCGGTCGGCATGGCGGACGACGGCAATCTTGAAAATTCAAAAATCATCGACTTGTACTGCCTGAAGGAGAAGCAACTTGTCGACAAGTATTCGCAAGGGAAATCCATTCCCGCATTGGAAATGCTGGCGACAATAGAAGAGATTGGCGGAATAAGGTCGAGGAAACTGGTCGATGATTTCTTGGATAAAACGGAAATAAACCCGATTCGTCCGCCAATGGAGCCGCCTTCATCCATTATTGATCCTGTCGAAGTTTTGACTTCCCCGCAATTCTATGGAGCAGGACCAGAATCCAGTTCAAAAGTCGGCCGTCCTTTTTTCGAGGCGTTGCTGCGCATTGGGGTTCCCTTCTCCGATTGCGTGAGGCATTACGACGGGAAAACAAACGACGACGAGTTGTTTAAGTTGTCTTGCCTTGCCCAGATAAGCGGAGGCGCGTATTTCAACGCCTATTATTACCGCGCCATCACCAACCGCTGGGACCAGGATGAGACATACTGGATTTCAAAGGTAATACTTCCCGCGCCACTGGCAAGGGGCATCCCCGAAATCAAGTCCTTTCAAAAGACCTACTACGACAGATGGCAGGATACCCTCATCGCCCGCTTCAAGTCGCAACTCGCCTCCGGCGACGCGGAGATCACGGACACGATCTACACGATGGGGTTCATCCGATCCGACCGCGCGATGCCGCTTCTGATCGACAACCTAACGGTCTGCCCTCAGATTTCGACCAACGCGCCGTCGGGCTTTGTCTTCCCCGCCGCCGAGGCGCTTGTCTCCATCGCGCCGCCGCTTGGAATCTGCTTCGAGAAATTGGAGGCGACAGCCCCGATGTCCCTGGAGGAGTCGCTTTGGCTCCGCATCACCCACGAGAACTATCCCGAGGCGTTGGAATACGACTTGATGAAAAAAGTGGAGGCGGGCGACGCAAGGGCGAAGCGCCTTCTCCAGGCGTTGCCGTGGAGGCGGCTCACCGAGGCTGAGAAGCCGTGACAAAACTGGTAAAATACATCACCCATGTCGTCGTCCACGAGTGCGGCCACACGCTGGGGCTTGTGCCAGACGGTGCTGACAATGGCCAGGCCCATAACACTTGCATTTGCGGATACCACATCATGGATGATGGAGAACTTCGCAGTCCCCCAATGCACTTCAGCCGTTTCTGGTCGTTCTTCTGGAAGCCGGAGAACGCCGCCTACCTTGAGTTCATCCTTCCTAAGAAATGAGGTCTGCCATGCGCAACGCCATACATGTGCCATATGTTTTCGCCATCTGCCTTCTGGCCCTTGGCAACGCGATCGCGGATCATCCCGCATGGATGGGGGCGACGCCTGAGCAACGCGCGAAATCGAAACGCTTTGTGCCATTTGTGGTAGTTAAGAATTTCGCGCACCAGATCGCCGTGAGCGACCTCATCTGCACGGGCACGGTCGTCTCGACAAATGACGGGCGCTCGGCGGAGTTTGTCGTCGACGAAGTCCTCTGGGGGCAGGCGGCCTCCTCGAACATCACGATTCGGCGCGTCGGGGAATGGCAGGAATGGGAAAACCCGTGGACCAGTATTTTCTTCAATCGGCTGGGGCGTCACCTCGTTCTGGCCTACACGAACAACTGGTGGTCTAAAAGTGCCAGTTGGGATTCTTATTGCAGCCGAGAATCCGTCATCAACCTTTACGACTACATCACGCCGACGAGCCGGCCGCCCGACCACGCGGTCTTCGACGACTACCGCGTCCTCGACATTCCGAACAGCATGATCAGTTTCGACGACCTTGTCATCACTGGCGGCACGAACTACTGGGAGGGGCTGCGGACGTTCATCACGAACTTCAACGACATCGCCCGCATCCAGCACGACGAGCTCAAGGCGTACGAGTGGTTTTACAACTTGAACAGCAATACGAACATGTTAAAAATCCTTCCGACAAGAGTACCCATGTCGTCGTCCACGAGTGCGGCCTCACGCTGGGGCTCGTGCCCGAAGCGGCGACAAAGGAAGGCTGCTTTGAATACCAGGCGGCGGGACGGTCATCGTCCTGCGCTAAGGCGCTGATTTCGCAGGCAGCCCCCTGTCAAACGCGAAAAGGCGGCGGTGCAAAATGCTCCGCCGCCTTTTATGTTGTGCCTCTTGAGGAAAGCGTCAACGTCGCGGAAGATGGGAAATCCTTTCAGCCCAGCGCGGCACCCGCACGGCATTTACTTAGCGAGAACCCGGCGGTAGTTTTCGCCGATGCGGTCCCAGAGTTTGAGCGCGTCGGGGGCGCCAACCACGGTGCCGTAGCCGCCGCGGTAGGTCCAGGCCGCGATGCGGTCGACGCCGAGTTCCGCGGCGATGTCCACCCAGCGGTCGACCTGGGCGAAGTCCACCGGCTGCTTGTAGTAGCCCATGAACCAGCGCTCGGCGAGTTTGCCGTGGCGACGGGCCACCGCCACCGTGCGTTCGGTGATCTCGCGGAAGAAGGACTCGGGCAGCGCCCAGTTGCAGATCGTCGTCGAGAAGACGTCGAAATACGGGCACGAGGCGACGAGATCCCAGTTGTCGTAGCCGCGGTACTCGCTCACATAGTAGCCGTTCTGCGTGGCGTGGACGCAGCAGGTGATTTCAAGCTTCGGGTTGATTTCCTTGAGCACCCTGGAGGTGTCGGAAAGCACGACGAGCGCCTCGCGCCAGCGGAACTGCTTGACGTCGTTGGTCATGTAGCGGGGCATCTCGTAGCCGTAGTAGTCGAGGAAGCGCTTGCGGCAGACCGGGCAGTAGCAGGTCCAGTCGTCCGCCACGCCGCCGGTAATCGAGGCGATGCCCTTCGGGAAGGCGTAGTGGGGCTCGTCCCAGAAAAAGCCATCCGCCGCCGTCTCGCGCGCCAGCGTCACGCAGAAATTGCGGAAGTAGTCGCGGTAGCTGTTGGTGTTGAAGCACGCGTACGCCAGCTTCTCGCCCGTGAGCGCCGAGACCTGGCGGTTCTCGACGTTGTCCTGCAGGAACTTCGAGACCTGCTCGCCGCCGAAGTACTTGCCGTTGCCCCACGGGTCGATGAGGACGCGGAGCCCGAGCTCGTGCGCCTTCGCG
>JAZQOA010000089.1:0-17452 GCA_045627605.1 Kiritimatiellia bacterium
GCTGCCCTTACCATACTGCCATGCGGGGAAAATCGGGCTGAATGCTGGACACAACGGCTGGCGGCGGCTGGAAACGCAGTCTTCCTTTCAGGCAAGTCCGTTGTCTTGGTCTATTATAGGGAAAATCCGGGATAAGGGTGAAATCAACCCAAAATCCGCCCTTTCGGCCCTTTCCACTTCGCCCGCCTTTTTCCCCTGCGCCCACCAGTGTTGCCCCATCCCGCCGTTGAGAATTCCGCACCGTATTCTCATTGGCGGTTGGCCGACGTACCGAAACGCGGAACCCCGCTTTTTGGTATAATACTTCCATGAGCAAAATCCGTGCAAAAATCATCGGCGCCACCGGGTACGGCGGCCTTGGCATCATCGAACTCCTCCTTCAGCATCCCCAGGCTGAAATCGTCGCGCTCGTCGCGCGCGAAGACGCCGGCAAGCGCATCGACGAGGTCTACCCCCACCTGACGGGCTTCTGCGACCTGCCCGTCCTCGCGGCGGACGACCCCGCGGCAGACGTCCCCTGCGACGTGGTCTTCCTCTCCACGCCCGACCGCGTGGGCATGTCCATGGCGCCGGACCTCCTTGCAAAGGGCGTCAAGGTTATCGACTACTCCGGCGACTTCCGCTTCACGACGTCCGAGGCCTATGCCGACTACGCCACGCGTCTCGGGAAAGACCCCGTCCACGCCTCGCCGCAACTCCTCGGGCAAAACGTCTACGGGCTCGTTGAACTCCACCGCGCCGAAATCGCGAAATCATCGCTCGTCGGCAACCCGGGGTGTTTCGCCTGCAGCTGCATCCTCGGCCTCTCGCCCGCGATGCACGCGCACATCGTCGATCCCATCGGGCTCATCTGCGACTGCAAGAGCGGCGTCTCCGGCGCCGGCAAGAAACTCGCGGCGGGGCACCACTTCCCCCACCGCTACGAGAACGTCAACGCCTACCGACTCTCGGGCCACCAGCACGTCTGCGAAGTCGAGCGCGAACTCGGCCTCCAGGCCGGCGCGGAATGCCGCCTGACATTCACGGCGCATGTCGTCCCCGTCTGCCGCGGCATCCTCTCCACGCTCTACGGTTCGCTCACGCGCGACGTCACAGAAGCCGAAGTCCTCGAAATCTACCGCGACTTCTACAAGGACAGCCCCTTCATACGCGTCTTTCCCAGCACGGCGGCCATCGGCACCCAGCAGGTGCGCGGCACCAACTTCTGCAACCTCGTGGTCAGCGTCGATCCGCGCTGCCGCCGCCTCCGCGTCGTCTCGCACATCGACAACCTCGTGAAGGGCCAGGCAGGCTCCGCGCTCCAGAACATGAACGTCATGTTCGGCCTGCCCGAAACCACGGGCCTGATGCGCCCGCCGCAATTCCCGTAGCCTGCGCCCCGCCCTCCTCCCGGAAAATGGCCATCCCCCTCGACAAGTCGTTCTACCTCGTCTGCGGCGACGACGAGTTCCGCGTCGACGTCGCCGTACACGAGCTCCTCGACGCACTCGTCCCGGAGGCGGACCGCGAATTCGGCCTCGACAAGATCGACGGGCGGGGCGACCTCGTCGCGGACGCGCTCAAAATGATGAGGGACGTCCGCGACGCGCTGGTCGCCGACGGACTTTTCGGCGGCAGCGCCAAAACCGTCTGGCTACGCGACCCCTCTTTCCTCTCGGCCAAGCGCGTCACCGAGTCGGAACAGGTCAAGGATGCGCTCGCTGCGTGGATCAAGGACTTGAAAAACGGGATCCCGGACGGCAACCGGCTGGTCGTCTCCACCTCGAAGATCAACCGCGCACAGGCTTTTTTCAAGTTTTTCAAGGGCGCGGGGCATGTCATCGACTTCGGCTCCGACCTCAAGGGCCGGGCAAAAACCGATGCCGCCGCCGCGTTTCTCGCCGAGTATCTTCCCAAGTCCGGGATCAAAATGCCGTTCCCCGTGCAAAAGGCCTTTCTGGCGCGTGTCGGCACAGACTCCCGCCAAATCGTCTCGGAGCTCGAAAAACTCTCCTGCTACTGCGGCAAGGGCGCCACGGCGACCGAGGAGGACGTCGCCAACATCACCTCGTTCGGCGCGGTCTCGGAAGTCTGGGACTTCACGGATGCCCTCTGCTTCCGCGACCCCGCGGCTCTCGCGCGGCAAATCAAGATCCAGCTCGACCAAGGTGAAAACGCCATCCGGCTCGCGCAATCGGCGCTGTCATGCGTCTCGGATTTGCTTTTCGTCCGCGACGCCATGGACCGCGGCTGGCTCCGGCAAGTTGGCAGCCAGGGTGTCGCGTGGAACCTCCCCGAAGAAATCGACAGGGGGCTTACCCAATCTGAGAAGGACATCCGCTCTTCGCTGTCGGGCTTCCGCGCCAAGAAAATCCTGCAGCAGGCCACGCGTTGGAAAACCTCGGAACTCCGTGCCGCGCGCCACCACCTCGTCGTCCTGCGCGAAGAACTCGTCTCCACGCAGCTGCCCGTAGACTATCTTCTCGAAACCCACCTCATCCAGGCCATCGGGCCGAGCACAAAACGCAGCTCCTAACCCTCAACACTCAACTCGCCCCTCTCGACTGTTCAGTATTCAAGGCATGGCGCGGCGGAGCCGTGGTAAAGGGCGAAGAAGTTGATCAACGCGAAAAGAAGCGTGGCCGCAACCAGCCACTTGTCATGCAGGAAAAGCGGCACGGGGTCGCCATCGCATTCCCCGGATTCGACCCTCAGGTTGTAGCGGACGAGGATGAAGATGAGCACCGGCACCGCCAGGGCAAGTTCGAGGTTGTGGGTGTCCGTGCGGGAAATCGTCCAGAGGCAATAGAAGAGAATCGAAAGCCCGCAGAACATGTAGTAGTGGGCGTCGAGGAATTTCGCGGTGTAGAACTTGAGCACGGGGCGGGAGTCCGCCCCAATGCGGGCAAGTTCGGATTTGCGCTTCCCGCAGGCGAAGAAAAGCGCACCTGAAAAGACGCAGAGGAAAAGCCACGAGGAAATCGGAACGCCGAAGAAGAAGCCGCCGAAGAAAATCCGGAAGACGAAGCCAGACGCCAGGATGAAGATGTCGAAAATCGGGGCGTTCTTGAGTTTCGCGCTGTAGGCCGCGTTGGCGGCGAAATACAAGGCCAGCGTCACCAGTGCGCCGGCGGGGGCGTGCGCCGCGCAGACGAGGCCAAAGCCAACGGCGGCAAGGATGGCGACCAGGACAACCGCCGCGTTGACGCCGACCGCGCCGCTGGCGATGGGACGGCGGCATTTCACCGGATGGCGGCTGTCGCGTTCGCGGTCGAAGATGTCGTTGACGGCATACACGGCGCTGGCGACAAGGGAGAACGAAATGAAGCAGGCTGCGGCGCGAAGAGGCATGCCGGCATTGAAAATGGCGCAAACGAAAAAAGGCGGGAGCAACACCAGGATGTTCTTCACCCAGTGCTCAAACCTGCAAAGCCCTATGATGTCGCCTGCCTTCATAAGCGTATCGCACTTCCCCGGGGGATTTCGGCCCCCGTCAACCACCCTGCATCCGCAGGTATTCCTCGGTCACTTCCGCCGCAGGACCGTCCATGGCGATTTTGCCATTTTCAAAGAGAATGCAGCGCGAACAAATCTCACGGATGTTGTCCATCCCGTGCGAAACAAAAACAACGGTCTTCCCCGAGGAGGTCAATTCCTTCATGCGGGCGAGGCTTTTCTTGCGGAAGGAGGCGTCGCCAACGGCGAGCACCTCGTCGATAAGCAGCACGTCGGAATCAAGGCAGGAGGCCACGGAAAAAGCCAGTTTCACGTACATGCCCGACGAATAGCGCTTGACGGGCGTGTCAAGGAAGGCGCCGATTTCCGAAAATTCGACGATTTCATCGAATTTCGACTCGATTTCCTTCCGGGACATGCCAAGGATCGCGCCATTCATGAAGATGTTTTCACGACCGGTGAGCTCGGGATGGAAACCGGTTCCGACTTCCAGGAGCGATCCGACGCGGCCGCGGATCAGCGCCCGGCCGGTGGTCGGCGTCGTGATGCGCGTAAGGATCTTGAGCATCGTCGACTTCCCGGCGCCGTTGCGCCCGATAAGCCCGACGGTCTCGCCCTTCCTGACGTCAAACGAAACGTCGTCCAACGCGTGGAACAAGCCGGACCCCTCCAGGCGCTTGTTGCCGATCTTGCCCATCTCGTTTTTCGGATTCTTGCCGCGAAGCTTGAGCCAACGGTAGATCAACTCGTCGCGCAAGGTCGCGCGGTTGATGACGCCAAGATGATAGTCCTTGCGGATGTGTTCGACGCGGATTGCCAGAGACTTGTCAAATTCGCCGTCCATTGCTGCCGCCTCTTAGATCGTGTCGACAAAGTTACGCTGGACGCGGTTAAAGGCCCCGAGGCCGACGACGAGCATCGTCAACGTCACCGCAAGGCTCGTGGCAATTGCCGTCAATGTCACGGGGGTCGTGCCAAAAAACATGTAGCGGAACCCTTCCACGGCGACCGTGAGGGGGTTGAGGAACAGGATGAACTTGATCCAGGGCGTCGTCGCCCCGTCAAGGGAGAAGATGATCGGCGTGGAATACATCCAGACCTGGAGGATGAACGGCATGGCGAACCTCACGTCGCGGTATTTGGTCGTCAACGCGGCAACGACAAGCCCGACGCCAAGCGCCGTGAGCCCGACGTAGAGCGCGAGAACGGGCAGCAGCAGGATCCACCACGACGGCGTGAAACCATATCCTCTCAGAATATGGACGAAGTAGAAAAGGAGGAAGACGATGAAATTCCACAACATGAACACCATGTGCGAAATCGGGAAGGACAGTGGAAGGACCAGGCGCGGGAAGTACACCTTGGAAAAAAGAGCCGAACCATGGGAAAAGGAATTGGAAACCCCGTTGAGCGATCCCTGGAAGAAGTTCCAGATGAGCAACCCGCTCAAATAAAAAAGAATGTGCGGAAGGCCTGCGGTTGGAATCCGGGCGATCCGGCCGAAGACAACGGAAAAGACAATGGCGATCAAGACCGGCTGGATGAGAAACCAGGCGGGACCAAGAATCGTCTGCTTGTAGACGACCTGCACGTCGCGCCTGACAAGCAGCATCAGCAACTCGCGGCTCGCCCAGAATTCCTTCCAGTCGATGTCGAACCAGCTTCGGCTGGGCTTGATGACCGTTATTGTTTCTTTTTCCGTCATTGGAGTCGAACTCTTTTATCGCAACGCCGATTATTATACCACAAACTGGGGCGGGTGCTGGGGCGGGATCTCAAAAACACCTGTCGCAAAGGCGTCCCTGCACGAATGTCCGGTCAAAAACATAGGGGCTTTTGAAGGACACGGCGTCCACGAGATTGCGCGTCTCCATGGTGAGGGCGCCGTCCGCGAACTCAAGGACCTTGTACTCGAAGGGAACCTCGGTGAAGGCAGGCGCCGTGACAAGGTGCGCGCCGCGACTTTCTCGGTGGAGCGTCATGTGGTTGTGTCCGCCAAGCCAGGCGCGCGGATGGTAACGGGCGCAGATTTCCGCCACGGTCTTCGAAAACGCCTCCGTTGGCGCATGCATTTCCTCGGGCTCGCCCGTTTGTTCCGGCGGCAATCCGCAGGCCTGGCAGTGTGTCACGACAACTCGCGGCAGGGAAAGATCCCCTGCGTCCAGAAGGGCGAACTGCCCCTCCGTGAACCAAGGCTCCATCACTTGCATGTCCCAATAGGCCGGGCGCGGCCCCCAGTTGCAGCACAGCATGTCGATCCGCAGGCCGTCCGCGACAAGGGTGCAGTCTGGGCCGCCGCCCGGGAAAAGATGTGGCGCGAGTTCAAGCCAGTCGCCGATCGACTCCGGGCGGGTGAGGTCATGGTTGCCTGGGGAAAGGTACACGGGGCACGGCAAACGCCCGAGCAAATCCGCGGCGAGCCGGATGTTCGCGGGGGTTCCGGCATCGGCAAGGTCGCCGCCGTGGATGACAAAGGAAATCCCCTCCGAGCGGATGGCGTCGGCAAATGCATCGAGGATTTCACCGGCATGCGTATTGCACCGGGGTTGCATCTGGTACCCGCCGGTGTCGTTTGCGCACCCGAAGTGCGTATCTGAAACAAAGGCAAATTTCATGGAGCGAGAATAGCAAAACCCGAAAGCCAGCGCAATGGATCCTATGCGATGTCGATTTCGTACCAGACGGTTTCGTAGCGCGAGTCAACGGAGACGACGGCGCGGCCGTCGGAATTTTTCCCGACGGGCACCGCCGATTTGGCGTCGCCCCGCTCGTCGAGCGCCTTGCACGAAACCCTCTCCGCCGCGACGGGGAGCGTCACCGCCAGCGGCACGCCTTCGCACATAAACGGCCCGGTTCCCCAGTCCGCCCCGCGCGTGGCGATGTATTTCATGCCGTCATTGACCTCCGTGAACATTTCCCGCGCGCCCTTGTTGCGGCAAAGTCCCGTGACCGCGAGCAACAGGCGCGCCGGGCCGTTCCCGCCAAAGCCCGTGGCATCCTTTGAGAGAAGCGTCACCGTCGCCCAGTCGAGTCGCGTCTCGCCAAAAGCCAGGCCGACTCCGCCCAGGTCGAAGGTCCGCCCCCGGACAAACCCGGTGAAGAGCTTGACGTTGGCCGTGTCGAGCGTGACGTAGCCCGCGCCTTTCGTTTCACCGTTCCAAATGAGTTCGCCGGTGTCCGAAACCTTCACCGCGGGGGCGCGCCCCAAGTCGGCCGGCATCGGCGCCCGCCCCGCGGCATCGAGCGCGAGGCCGTGGACGAGGCCATGCTCATAGCGCACCCTGGCGCCGCTGGCGGTCTGGGTGTCCTCGGGAATGTAGCGCCGCTTGTAGAACCTCTCCGCGTAGGCCCGTTCATCGCCGGGCACGACGATGAGCTCGCGGTATTTCGCGACGTCCCCCCGCAGGAACATTGCGGCCATCGCGGGCATGTGCGCGACGACATCGGCGCGCGACCCGTTCGAGAAGAAATACTCGACGTGGTCGGGTTCGATGTCGTGGCGGTTCTGCCACGAGTAGGTAAAGACGGCGTCCCAATCCTGGAAGGCCCCGTAGGCGCGCAGGAGCGGCTGGCCTTCGGCCCCGTACGCATTGGGGTACGGGTGGCCGTATTCCGTGACGGTGAAGGGCTTGCCCAGCACCCGGCGCGACGCATCGAAGGCCGTGCAGCACCAGTCGGTGTTGCCCCAGTTGACGACCGCCTCGTTCATGATCTTCCAGTCGTCGCAAATGGTGGGGTGGCACCAGTAGTCGTGGTAGTCGATGAAGTCGCACGCCGCCGCCTGCGTGTAGGCCGGGGTGAAGGTCACCTGCGTGCCGGTCAGCGGCACCTTGAGCCCGGCCTCCTCCCTGAGGAAACGCCCCATTTCACGCAAATACGCCCGCTCGGCGTCGAGCACGAACCGCACGAACTCCGGGAGTTCCTTCCGCGCCGACGCGCCGTAGACGCTCATGAAGGCGTCTTCATTGGAAAGTTCGACGAAGGCCACGGCAGGCTCGTCGCGCCAGGCGAGCCCCGTGTAGGGGTTGACGTGGCCAAGGAGTTCCGCGGCGAACTTCTTCTGCGAGGCGATGAGCGCCGGGTCAAACCACGTCGCCCCCTTGCGGGACATGAATCGCGCCACATGGAGGTTGAGGTCCACGTAGACGCCGTTCGCCTTGAGACGCGAGACAAGGTAGTCGAGCCGGTCGAGTTCCCCGGGCCTGAAGGCGTAGTCGACGTCGCCGACCTTGTCGACGAAGCCGCGCCCGGGCGGCTGCATGAAGTTGCCGTAGTCGGCGTCCATGTAGTGCAGGCGCACGCAGTTGACGCCAAGCCGGGCGAGGTTCGCCCCGAGCCTGTCGGCCTGCTCTTTCCCGGGGAAATTCGCGGGACCGGTCAAGTTGACGCCGTTGAAGCGGATGCGCCCCTTGTCCGTGGCGAAATGGCCGTCCACGACCCTGACGAAGCCATGCCTGCCGGCAGGCGCCTCGACAAGTCCTTTCATGTTGACGATGTTTTCGGGCGCGTCAAACGACACCACGAACGGAAACATTCCCGACTCCAAATCCCCCATGTCTAAAACTCCTTGCCCTCAATTATACAAAATCCGCTTGCAAGATGCGCCGCCATCCCTTAAAATGGAGGCGTTATGAACGACGCTTCCTTCCTCGTGCTCTTCCTTGCCGTAACCGCCATCATGGCGGTCATCCCCTTTTTCTTCAAGCGCGCCGGCATCCCGTCCGTCATCTCCCTTCTCGTCGTGGGGATGCTCATCGGCGACACCGGCATCGGCGCCAACCTGATCCCGCGGCTCTCCGAGGCCGTCTCTTTTCTCGGCGCCCCGGGCGAAGCCGCGACAGAAACGGCGCGCACTTTCACGGTCTTCATCGACAAGCTTGGGTCGCTCGGCCTGATGTTCCTGATGGCGCTCGCCGGAATGGAGGCCGACTTCAAGCTGATCAACTCGTGCCGGCGGCCCGTCATCGCCCTGAGCCTCCTCACCTTCCTCGTCCCCGCCGTCGGCGGCTTCCTCGTGTACTGGCTCTACCTCCCCCACGACCTCCCGGGGCAACTCCTCTACGCCTCGCTTTTCGCCTCGCACTCGGTCGGCATCGTCTTCCCGGTGATGCGCGAGCTGAAGCTCTCGAAGACCCGCTTCGGCGCGTCGGTCCTCATCGCCACCGTCGTGACGGACATCCTCTCGATCATCCTCCTCGCCGTCTCCGTGCAAATGTTCCGCCAGGCGCAGGGCACCACCCACAACGTCATCAATGGTTCGCTCTCGCTGCTCGAATCCAACGCCGGGATCTTCGGCGCGCACTTCCTCGGCGCCTTCATCGCCATCATCTTCGTCTACCTCGCGGCCACCATTTTCTTCGTCAACAAAATCGGCAAGTGGTTCGTCCGGAAGGTCAACCCAGGCGAAGACCTGATGATCACCCTGATGCTGCTCATCATCCTCGTGGCCTCGATTATCGGCGAACTCTTCGGCATCAACTTCATCGTCGGCTCGTTCATCGCGGGGCTTGGCCTTTCAAGGGTCGTCCGCCAGCAGGACATGCTCCTTTTCAAGAAGTTCGAGAACATCGGCTACGGCTTCCTGATTCCCTTCCTCTTCGTTTCAATCGGCATGAAATCCGACTTCCGCGTCTTCACCGAGCCCGGTTCTTTGTCGAAGGTCCTGCTTACCGTCCTTGTCCTCGTCGGCACGAAAATCGCCTCGGGCTTCGCCGCCATGCGGCTTTCGGGCTTCAAGGACCGCGCCAGCCTCGCCGCGGGGCTGATGACCGTGCCCCAGCTTTCGGCAACGCTCACCGCCGCCGCGATCGGCAAGGGCCTGGGCATGCTCGACCCGCAGTTCTTCAACGCGATCATCATCCTCTCGGTCGTGACGACGCTCCCGATCCCAAGCCTGGTCCGCGCCGTGATCTACGGCAAGATGAAGGAAGGCAAGTTCAGCACCGTCGCAGTCGACGACTTCGCCGTGCCGGACGTCGTCCAGGACAGCGACCTCCTGTAAGCGGCGGCATCGGCCCCCTCACAGCGCCCCGACCTTGACGATGGTCAGGCCCGAGGAGTTCTTGACTTTCACGCCCGTGCAGGTCGAGGCGATGACATAGAGTTCGCCTTCGTACTCGATGACCGAGGGGTAGCACCATTCGAAGCCGCAGCCAGTCGCCTCAGAGGCGCCTTTCTGCAGGTAGTACGCCTTTGAAAAATCTTTCGCGCCCTTCTCCGCCAGCCAGATGACGAGCGCGTTGCGCCCCTCCGCCCTTGGGTTGGCGACAAGATAGCGTCGGCCGTCGGAGAGCATGCCCGCGGCGGGTTTCGCCGGCTCGAGCGCAAACGGCAGGCTTGGCGCCAGGCTCCAGGTCTCGCCCTCGTCGACCGATGTGAAGACGCGGTGGCCAAGCCCCCCTTCCCTGCCCCGGTCCTGGATGCGCACGAAAGCCGTGAGTTCCCGTCCGTCCGCCAGCAGGGCGACCTCGGGGCAGCCCCATTTCGCATCGCCTTCGCCGGGAATGGTCTCCTCCGCGATGTCCCTGAACGTCCACTTGCCGGTCACGGACGCCGTCTCGCTGACGGCGATGCACGGGCGCAGCGGCTGGTCGCCCCGGCCCTTCTCGTTGCGCCGCCCGCCAATCATCCAGCGGCCGTCCGTCCGGCGTGTCATCGCGGTGTTGGGCAGGAAGGCGAAGCCCATGAGCCCGGCGGACTCGAACTTCTCCGCCGCGGCATCCCACCGGTAGATCTCGCAATCCCTCACGATGTCTACGCCCGCCATGCGCGAGGCGAAGAGGTAGAGGCTCTCGCCGTCGGTGCCGAAGGCGGGGGGTACGCGCATGAAGCCGTCGTCACCGCCCGCGAAGAGCTTGACGTCGCTCCAGGTGGCGCCCTTGTCGTCGCTCCACTTGCCGCGGATGACCGACGTGCCGATCATCTCGCCCTGCGGGCAGTTGTACCATGCGGCGAAGAGTCGGCCCCTGAAGGCGAAGACGGCGTTGTCGTGCAGGTAGGCGAAATCCGCGTCGGGCCGCATCAGGCAGGCCTCCCGCTTCGCGGCGGGCGCAAGGGGCGCGGGGGCCGGGACTGCGGACGCGGCAAGGGCGTTGCAAACGGGAGCCGCGGCAAGCGCGGCGGCAAGCGCGGTTTTCATGAGGCGTGGAAAAAGGTTCATGTGCGAGGTTAGGCGCGCACCGCGAGCGCGGTGGCGGCATAGCGCGAGAAATAGCCGCGGACGTCCGCCACGTAGCGGCGGAGAACGCCTTCGGCCAAATGGTCTTTGGTGTCGCCGCAAAGGTACACCGCCCGCGCAAGGCAAAGCTCGCAAAGCGAGCGGTTGCGCACGGAGGTGTCGGTCTTGCTCGCCGGAGTCGCTTCGAATTCCTGCGCGACCGTCTTGAAGTCGCCGCCGAGAATCGCGGGGAGGCGCAGCGTCTCGGCGAGTGCCTCGCCGATTTCGGCGTCGCGGAAGGTCGAGGCGAAAGACGCGACGGCGCGGATATGCGAGAAGGCCGGATCCTTGACGAGTTGCCTCGCCTTGGTGACGACCGCCCGGCGCGCGGCGCCGGCGTGCGCGAGCGCAAGGCACTGGATGCAGGAGTCGACTTCGCTTTCGCTCTCGCCGCCCTGGCCCATGCCGGTGTAGTTCCAGCCCTTGTCCCAGGGTGATTCAAGGATGAAGTCGATAAGGATGGAGGCGCCGCTGTCGTCGCCGAGTGCCGCGAGAAGCTTGGCGATGCGAAGGCGCGTGGCGGCGTCGGTTTCGTCCGCGAGCCGCTGCCGCAGCAGAGGCCGCGCCGCCGAAGGATTGGTCATCAGCGCCGAGATTTCGACGAGTTCCGAAAGCGGACCCGATGCCACCGCGACCAGCACGTTCTGCGGGATTTCGGGCGCGTCAAACGAGGCGAGGGCGCGCGGCGGCAGCATGCCGGCCTCGACAAGCTTGCGCTGGAGCGCGCTGATGTCGATGCGGCGCACCCGGCCATCCTTCTTCGCCGCCATTGCGGCGGCGAGCCCCGCCGCGTAGGCGTGGTTCTGGATGTCCGCCTGCATGCGGAAGATGGGCATGGCGTCGCGGTCGCCGCTGATGCCCAGCCCGGTGACGAGAAGGCCCGAGTAGCCGCGCGGCATGAGCGCGCGCAACGGGAGGTCGGCGGAGTAGGCGTAGCCGCGCCGGGGCGGGACGACGTGGAAGACGGGATGGAGCGTGTAGCCGTGGCTGTCGAAGTCGCTCACGTTGCGGCAGACGGCGTCTTCCCACGTGCGGTCGAGGAGGACGTCGAGTGGCGTCACGGTGACGTCGCCGACGATTTGCCGGCGTTCGCGCGTGCCGGGGAGGGGCGAGAGATCGAAGTTGCCCGCATAGCGGCGGCGCGCCAGGACCATCGCGCGGGTGACGTCCGCGAGGTCGTTGTCGTTGATGAAGACGTAGTCGGTGTTGTTGTAGGTCGGCGGCACCGGCGCCTGCGGGAGGCCGCACCCCTGCATGGCGAGCGTTGAAATGCCGATCTTCGTGCATTCGCAGCCCGCCGCATAGGCGACATCGGCGCTGCCCGTCGCGTCCACGACGACCTTGGCGCGGACGCATCCGAAGCCTCGCTCCGTGGCGACCGTGACGCCGGCGACGGTCTCGCCGGCCTGCAAGGCGCCCGTGACGAGGGCGCCGTGCCAGATTTCGCCGCCGGCCTTTTCGATTTCGCGGCGGAACCACTCCGCCTTGACAAGCGCGTTCCAGTGCGTCGCCGGGTTGGCCCACGACTCGCGGTAGGGCATTTCGCCGACGAGATCCGCCATGCCCTTGGTCACTTCGGCCGTGAAGCCATCCTTGTTGCCATACCAGTAAACCGAAATCGCGCCCAGCGTGCCGATGCCGCCAAGGTCGCCCTGCGCCTCAAGGAGAAGCACCCTGGCGCCAGCGCGGGCCGCGGCCAACGCGGCGGGGGCGCCGCCCGTGCCGCCGCCCACGACGACGACGTCGTAGTCGCCGAATTCCGGCACCTTCGGCCAGGCCCGGAACTCCAGGACCCGGGTGTCGGCGCGCCACGTCTCGCGCGCCGGCTCGCAACGAAGTTCGAAGGGCTCCTGGCCGCCGGCGAGACGCAACGTCTCGAAGTCAACGGGCGCACCGGGGCAGACGATGCCCGCGAGGCGGCGGCCAACCTCGACCGCCTCGGGAATGGAAAGCAGTTTGGCGGCATCTTGCCGCGCCAGCGCCGCGCAGGGACCGGCGACATAAAGCCCCTCGACCGACGACTTGAAGGCCCCCAGATCCACGTAGTCCGCGCCCCCCCAGAGGAAGGGCCCGCCCGCGATGCAGTCGCCCGGCACGTGCACGGTGCGCGGCGACTGCCAAACCGAAAGCTTCGACCAGGTGGCGGCGCGCGCCTTCTGCTCGGCCCTGGCCGCCGCGCCGGGGGTCGCATCGGGAATCTCGACGCCGAGGACGTGGCGGAAGGCCGTCCAGGTGTTGTCCTTGCCCCGCGCATCGCGGATCGTCAGCGTGCCAAGCTTCTCTGTGGCGACACCTTCGAAGGCCCCAGCCTCCTCGGGGCCGATCGTGATGCGCGTCGCCTTCGCGGCGGCGGAGGCGTCCCAGTCCGTGAACTTCGCGCCGGCAAGCCGCGCCAGCGTCGCGGACGGCGAGGCGTCGAAAACCATCCGGCCCAGCACGGCGTAGGCGCCGCACTTGCCCGAGAAGACCACGCCCGCAAGCGCCCCCTCGCCGTCCTCAAGGAGGGCGATTGGCGCGGCGCCGAGCTCGAAGACCACGCCCGCCGCCTCAAGCTCCTCCTCGATCAGCGCCTTGACCCTGAGCGGGAAAGCCAGCGGCGAGCCGGGCTCGTCGAAAAACTTGGCGACCAGCGGGTCGTTGCCGCGGGCGCCGCCCGCGGGGATGACGGGGGAGGCGCAGAAATCGCCGCCCAGGTAGGATTCGGGCGCCGCAATGTAGCAGGAACCTTCGGCGGAAAGCGCCGCGGCGACGCCGGCAAGGCCGCCGCCCGCGACAATGAGGTCGTATGAGCCAATGATGGGAATGGATGCGGACATTTCAGCCCCCCGGTTTCAAAGAATGCGCAAGCCGGACGAAAAAAGACAAAAAACGACGCCACGGACCTGGGGCCTGCGCAGCCTGTCCGCGGCGTGAAAAACGATAGCGTTCTGGAAAACGAAAGGCGTCCGCCACATGGCGGACGACTGGTTGCTCGCTCATCCCCGGGTGGCCAACCACCTCGACGATGTCGAAGCGGTAAACGAAGTCCGGGTAATGCGCGCGCCTCAAGTAGGCGGCCGCGGCACGGCAGAGGTTTCGCCTCTTCGCCTTGTCCACGGCCATCGCCGGGCGGCCGAAGGCCTCCGACAATCGGGTCTTGACCTCCACGAAGGCCAGGACCCTGCCCTTGCGCGCGATGATGTCGATTTCGTCCCGGTGGCCGGGGCGCACACGGCGCCCCATGATTGAATAGCCGCCGGCGACAAGGTGCTCCGCCGCGATGCGCTCGCCCCAGAGGCCGGTCTCGGCCGTGCCGGGGGTGCCGCGCTGTGCGAAGCGTTGCACGGGCTTAGATCTCGCGGAGGCGGGCGCTCTTGCCGGCGCGGTCGCGGAGGAAGTAGAGCTTCGCGCGGCGGACGCGCGAGCTGCGCTCGATCTCGATGCGGTCGATGTACCGGGAGTGGACCGGGAAGACCTTCTCGATGCCGACGCCAAAGGCGATGCGGCGGACCGTAAAGGTCTCGGTGCTGCCCCCACCGTCGCGGGCGATGACAGTGCCGGCGAAGGCCTGGATGCGCTCCTTTTCGCCTTCCTTGATCTTGACATAGACGCGGACGCCATCCCCGACCTTGAACGCGGGGACGTCGCTCTTCAACGTTTCGGCGTTGATCTTATCGATTATCTTTGCCGCCATGGCTGTATTCTCCTCAAATCCGGCCCGGGCCACCGGCCCGCGCCTTGTAAAGTCATCCGTTGTCTTCTCCGAGCAAGTCTGGGCGCCGCTTCCTCGTGAGGCCAAGCGCCTTCGACTTCCGCCAGGCCGCGACCTTCTCGTGGTCGCCGTCCTGAAGGACCTCGGGGACCCGCATCCCCCGGTAAACCGGCGGACGCGTGTACTGGGGGTACTCAAGCAGATTCGTCGTGAAGGACTCCTCGCGCGTCGCTTCCTCCCCGCCCCCCAGCACACCGGGCAGGAGCCGCACGACCGCATCGACGACGACCGCCGCCGGCAGGGTTCCGTTCGTCAGAACGTAGTCCCCGATCGACAAGGTCTCCGTCACCAGCGACTCGCGCACGCGCTCGTCGATTCCCTCGTAGTGTCCGCAGACGAACACCAAGTGCCGCTCGCGCGAGAGCCGCCGCGCGGCGGCCTGATCGAACCTTTTGCCTGAGGGCGCCATAAGCACCACCCGGGCATCGGGCGTCAGAACCGATTCAATCGCCTCGAAAAGCGGTTCCGGCTTCATCAGCATGCCGGGACCGCCCCCGTAGGGACGGTCATCCACCGTTCTCCTGGCGTCACGGGCGAAATCCCTTGGATCCACCATCCGGATGTCGACTGCCCCCATCCGAACCGCCCGTTTCATCATGCTCTCGCCCGCGAAGCCGTTGAACATCGCGGGAAAGAGCGTGACGACGTCAATACGCATCGGCGCGCCTTCCATCTGCCACGCCGCGATTTACGTATTTAAGCCTGCGCGGACTCGGCCGCGCCGGCCTTGCGCGCCCGGCGGAGGATGCTCGCGACAGTCTCGGAAACGGTCGCGCCAACGCTCTGCCAATAGGCGATGCGATCCATCTTGAGGGCGTAGTTCTCGCCCTTCTTCTTCGGATCGTACGAGCCGAGGATCTCAATGAAACGCCCGTCGCGGGGCGAGCGGGAATCCGTCGCCACAACGCGGAACGAAGGCATATTGTTGCACCCGGTCTTGCGAAGTCTGATTGTAACCATAGTTCGTTAATCTCCAAAAAAAGATTTACTATTTTACCCCAAATCCGCCAAAAAGACAAGTTTTCGCAGACTCCGCTCCGCCCCCTGCGCCCTCTGCGCCATGTCAAACGGAGACACCCAACGCCATCTTGTTTCCGCGTTCATCGACGCGTACGAACGTGATGTCCGTGTGGAAGACATGCTCTTCGGCAGACGCCTCGATGTCGCGCCGGTAGACGTCGACATGATAGGTGACCGACGTTTTCCCGACACGTTGCTTCTGCGCGTCAAACCGAAGCACGGCACGGGGATGAACGCTCTTCTTGAACGTCACCTCGCTCATGCCGACCGTCACGAACCGCCAGCCGGGGTAGTCGTTCGAGACGGCGATCCACGCGACCTCGTCGATCCACATCAGCATCTTCCCGCCGAACAGAAACCCGTAGTGGTTCATGTCCTCCGGCATCACCAACCTGTATGTCGTCATAACCTATCTTCCTTTCCCCTTCTTCGCCGCCCGTACCAGTGCTTCACCGGTGTGGCCATTCACGAAGCAGCGCCTTCTCGCCCGTCGCCGCAAACCGCATCCGCACGTCAGCCTGTCCTCCGACTTGTCCGCCGTAACTTTAGCGCAGGCGGAAACTTTAGCGAAGGAGGATCAGCCGCCGCACCTCGTTCAGCATGTAAGAGTCAAATGAGTTCATACATAATCGCCTAAATATCATCCAACCCTACCCAACAGCTAATGCCAAAAACTCATCCTTCGAAAGCCCTATGCCACACTCTGCCAAACGTCCAGCACGAAGATCATAGATAGGCTTAAGAATGTCCCGAATTTCATCCTTCTTGCCGAAATGCAACTGACGGTGACAATTCGGACAGAGACCGATGATATTCGCGTAGACATCCAATGACTTCGCAAAGCGATCCTGATGCTCCATTCGGATCAGGTGGTGCCCCTCAAGGTACGGCTCGTCATTCCGCCGCGTGATGAAGGTCTTGTGATTGGTGTTGATCTCGCACTGGCGCTTGTCCGCCTTGAGAACCTGCTCAACGATTACCCGATCGCGATTCCAGCCGTAGACGACCTTTGGCGCCCTTACGGGCTTGTCAATCGGGGCATCCAGTTTCACCAGATCATCATTCGTCAGCACCTTCGGAGCTGCCGTGACATCACCTTCCACCTCCAGCCCGAGAAAGTCCACGAAATGATTCAACCCAACCGAATACATGTCGTTGCCGATGGCATTCTGGTCCTTGAACGCCGCATCTCCATACAGCACATCCCGCAACTCACGCAGCTTCGACAGGGACTCGACCTCGAACAACTCGCCGTCGATCAGTCCCTTTTCGCGCAGGTATTTTGCCGCAGTCCGAACGGAGGTGAGGTAATGCTCGGCACTCCGCAGCCCCAACACCTCAGAGACATATCTTCTGAAGCTCACCTCCATCTGACTGACAATGCGCCGCATCAGACATCTCCATTTGACTTGCTGTCCGCCTTGAACAAATTAAAGACATTCACCTCGGCAACACTAAGTTTAACGGGCTCAACCTCCCAAACATGATATTGCCGGCTTGAGAAGGCCGTCTGGGTCTTCTGCGTCATATCATCCGCAAAATGAGGAATCTGGAGGACTATTGAGCCGTCTTCCACGCCGACATACTTTTTCACTGAAAAGATTGGCGGCATACTTGCCGGACGAGGAAGGACGATCCACTTGACCTTTTGCGGGTTATTCGTCAGTTCAATCGGCACAGGGCAGATTCCCGTTGTCTCAACTCCCTTTTGAACTCCCTTCAACGGCACATCACGCACAATCATATCCAAGGAAACCACAAAATGCTCCGTCCCCTTCTGCGCGATCGTCCCAATGACTTCCTTCTCCGGATCCTTGTCGATGATATCCTTGATGAACTCCTGCAAGCCCGCGATGTTGTCGGCATTGCCAGGGCGCAGAGGAAACGCACCAATGTTCACATTGTCGATACTCTTCAAGAACCTCGGACGGCAATCTTTCTGTCCCTGTTGCGGCTTGCCCGGTATCTGACCCGCTCCGGGGAAAAGGATGTAACCGCCGATCACTTCCCGCTTTAACACCTCTGGCTGG
>JAZQOA010000090.1:0-9688 GCA_045627605.1 Kiritimatiellia bacterium
ACGCAAGACTAAGGGACTGTCCCTCTATTGGCAACGAAAATAAAAAAGAACGGTTAGTTTTGGTGGCGGCGCTTGAGGTTTTGGACGTGGGCGTTTTTTCGTTCCTCGGAAACGGAGTGTTTCCAGGACGAGATTGACGCCGCGATTTCACAGACTTGGTTTTTGTCTATTCTGGGTGTTTTGAAGGATAAAATGTAGTTCGTTGCGTCGCGCGTGTGAACGACTCCTTCTGGCATTTTCGTCTTGAATTCGCTTTCGTCGGCAAATATCACGACCCCTGTGAAATATTCCGCCGGGATTCCCAGTGTGTGCGAAAGGACGCGGACATGCTGGCTGTTTTGCATGACGGGGTTCTGAAATTTGCTCCTTTTTTGGAAGATGACCTGCGTCCAATTGGCGGACTTCCCGTCCCCGAAAATCCAGCCGCCGTAGTTCTTTGTTTCAACGACAAAGATACCGAAAGGACTTACAACGACATGGTCGATTTGCGTCGTGGAGCCGTCGGGGAGGGGAAGGTAGATGTCGTTGATGACGACGTAGTTCCCGGGCAGTCCTTTGCCGAGCCTGGCTGCAACGATCCGCTCTCCCCGCTTCCCCTTGAGCGTCGGCGAGGAAAGCACCGCCAGAACGAAGGCGAAGAGCACGAACATGACAAGGTAGAAAAAGGTCTGCCGCGTCATTGCCCGCCCTTTCGCGTCGCCTCGTGCATGTCCCTCAGTTTTGGCCTTCCTTCTCGCCGCCAACCAGTTTGATGAGTTCGTTGTTGACGGCGCGGGCTGCGGCAATGTCGTTTTCCTTCGTGAATTTCGAGAGGAGGTTCTGCATCGTCGAGATGGTGCGGTTGCCTTGCGTCTCAATGGCGTTTTCGCGTTCCTTCTTGTATTTCGCAATGAGCTCTACATGGCGCTTTTGCAAGTCGGCGAGAGCCTTGTGCGTACTGTCGTCCGCCGGTTTCCAGTCCTGCTCGCGCTCGAACCTTTCCAGTTCCTCAATGGCGGCGTTGTAGCCGGCGAAATCGCCCGCCATGCGTCGCTCGTTCGACATCTTTTCGAGGTCCTCCATGTACTTGGCCGGCCATTCCGAGATTTTCCGGCTGAAGTCGTCTTCGATTTTCGCCATTGCCGCCGTATGTTCGGCAAGAAGGTCGGTGAGCACCTTCGGTTCCGCGTTCCCGGAATTTTCGGCGAGATTGACAGGGGGTGGTTCGGCCTTTTCAACGGGGATTGCCGCCGCCACGTCGGTCTCCGCGCACTTGCATTTGAGCGCGTAGGCGCCAAGCACTCCCCCCAGTTTGTCCCATGACGAGGTGTAGAGTTTTTGCGCGGGCTCGTAGAACAAGGCGAGAGTCCGGGGCATTGGCTCGGGTTTTCCCGCGGCGACGACGGGCGGGAAGGAGGCTACATAGGCGAGTGCAATGAGAAAGACGACGGCGATTGCGCGAAGCGCCCCGCGGATGTACTTGTGCGAAACAATGCGCCGGCGCAGCGAGAGGAACTCGGGATTTTCGGGCGAGACCGACGTGAGTATCGTCTCGCAGATGTCAAGTGCGCGTTCGGCTTCGCCCGTGCGGTAGGCGCGGCAGGCGCGCCTGAAATCGCGCCGCACAATATGGTCGGGGATCCTGTTGTATTCCTCGGCGTAGAAGACGCTGTTGCCGCTAAGGCGCCGGTATTCCTCGATGAAGTTCCTGGCGCGCTCGTAGTTCTCGGCCTTGAGCTCCATCGGAATCAGATCCTTGAGCTGTTCGCGCCGTGCAATTTGGCGCTTGGCGTGTTCGCCGAGGTCGTGGATTTCCTGGAGGAGCGAACGTCCCGAAGGCCCTGCGGGGTCGAATCCCTGCGCACGCGACGAGAGCGAAACGGCCTTCTCGTATTCGTCGGAATCCGTCGCCGCGTGCATTTTCGTGGCAAGCGACTGCATTGACTCGTAGACGCGGACGTCCGCCCCGCATTTGCCGCAAAACTGCATGCCGACCACGTTCTCGGCGCCACACTCCGGGCATTGTTCAACGCCGTCCCACCCGCACTCCGAGCAGAACCTGATGGTGACGGGATTGATCGTGTCGCACCACTTGCACCGCCATGTCGTTTTTGCGGGAGGCTGCTCGATGCGCGTACGCGACTGCACCGCTTGGAGCGCCTCGAGGAACGACTGCGCGGTTGGCCAGCGCTGTTCGCGGTCTGTCGCAAGAGCCTTGACGAGCGTCTCGCGGATGGTGACGGGGATGTCCTGCTCCCTGAAGTAACGCGGGTTCTGGCCGGTGATGGCGAAGAAGAGGATGCCGCCGAGCCCGTAGACATCGGCCCGTTCGTCGGAGACGGAGGCGTCGGACTCCTGTTCCGGTGCTCCGTAGCCGATGGAGAGAAGTTTTTCACCCGGTCCCGTGAGCTTGCTTTCGGCGGCGTTGGCGCGGCGCGCGAGGCCGAAATCCACGATTTTGGGTTCGCCCGCCGTGTCGAGAAGGATGTTGGAGGGTTTGAGATCCCGGTGGATGACTCCGCAGGCATGGGCGTAGGCGATGGCCTTGGTGATTTTCACCACGAGGTCCAGGGCCTCGTTCAACGTGTACTGCCCGTTTTCGGCGACCTGGGCCTCGAGTGAGAGCGGGGCGTTGGGGGCGTGGGCGGTGCCTTCGATCTTGCGGCTGCCGGATGTCGCCGCAGGCCCTTCGACATATTCCATCGCGATGTAGGGCCCCTCGTCGTCTTCCCCGAGCGCGTAGATGTGGACAATGTGGATGTGGTTGAGGGTCGCGACGGCGTGGGCCTCGTTCAGGAAGCGCTTGCGGAGGGAGGCGTCGCAATTGGCCGTGGCATTCAGGCGCTTGACCGCGACGAAGCGCCCGAGGCGGAGGTCCTTGGCAAGGTAGACGACGCCCATGCCGCCGCCGCCGACCTTCGCCTGAATGGCGTATAGCGAATGGAAGTCGGCATTGCCAAGTCGCTGTTGGCGCATTGGCGCCACCCCGGAATCTCCGGTCGCGCCAATTTTCACGGTGCCGATGTCTTCGTCGATTCGCACGGTCTTGTCTTCGCCTGATTCCATCGACTCGCCTTTCCTATTCGAATGGGTGGAGATATCCATGTCTTGTATTATACCAAACTTGGCATTCCACCATTTGAAAATGATATACTAATTTGCGAGGATTTTGAACAAAATGACACCCAAGCTGATTATTGTTTCCGCACCTTCGGGCACGGGCAAGTCCACTCTCTGCGACCGTCTGCTACAGGACTACCCGGAGCTTGTCTACTCCGTTTCGTGCACAACGCGCGAGCCCCGCGGCGAGGAGGAGGACGGCGTCGACTACCACTTCGTCTCCCGCGAAAAATTCGACCGGCTTGTCGGTGAAGACGCCTTCCTTGAACACGCCGAAGTCCACGGCAACTGCTACGGGACGCTTGCCGGCCCGATTCGCGATGCGCTCGCGCAAAACCTCTCGGTCCTTCTCGACATCGACGTCGCCGGCGCCGCCCAGGTGCGCGAGACTTTGTCGCGCCTGCCCGAAGGCGATCCCCTCCGCGATGGGCTTGTCGACATTTTCATCAGCCCGCCGTCGCTCGAGGAACTCCGCCGCCGCCTCGAAGGCCGCGGCGAGGATGCGCCGGAAGTTATCGAGCGACGCTTGAAAAACGCCGCCGGCGAGATGAGCCGCAGGGACGAATTCAAGTTCCACATCGTCAACGACGACCTTGAAATCGCCCACCGGGAGCTTCGTTCCGTGCTTGAATACTGCAATGTCGTCAACGGGCCCGAAAACACCGAGGACGACAAATGCCACTGCCACGGCCACGATTGCCACGACCACGGTTGCGACTGTCCGGAGCATGCCGGGGACCACGGCCATGGCTGTGGCTGCCACCACGGGGAATGCCGCCATGAGTAGGGAGATTGTCCTTGGCGTCACGGGGTCCATTGCCGCGTACAAAGCGGCGGAGCTTGTCCGCCTGATGGTGAAAAAAGACTGGGGCGTCAGCGTCGTCATGACCGAGTCCGCGGCGAAGTTCGTCGCGCCCCTGACGTTCCAGACGCTTTCGCGCCGTCCCGTGGCGATGGACCAGTTCACCTCGCTTGACGGCTGGTCGCCAAACCACATCGCGCTTGCGCGTCGCGCCTCCGCCCTGGTTGTCGCACCTTGCACCGCCAACGTCCTCGCCAAACTTGCCGCGGGAATCGCCGACGACGAACTGACTTCGACGGCCCTCGCCTGCCGCGCCCCGCTCGTCATCGCCCCGGCGATGAACGACGCGATGTTCGAGCATCCCGCGACGCAGGAAAACCTGGCGACGCTGAAGCGACGCGGCGCGATTGTCGTCTCGCCGTCCGAAGGCGAACTTGCCTGCGGCGCGACGGGGCGCGGACGCCTCGCCGAACTCGGCGAGATCATGGCCGCCGTCGAGGCCGTCCTGCCGCCGGAAGCCGGGGAGGCGAAATGAGCGAATCCACCCCCTCCGCGACGCAACCCGAAATCCGCCCCGCCATGCTGGGCGACGCCTTTGGCATCTACACGCTGATCAAATCCAATCCCGACGAACTCATTGTCCGCCCCATCAGCGACATCGTGCGCAACATCGACCGCTTCACCGTGGGCGTCGCGGACGGCAAAATCGTCGCCTGCGCCTCCTACAACATCTGGCCCGAGCCGGGCGCCTTCGACAAGTCGATGGTGGAGCTGACGTCCGTCGTCGTCCACGGCGATCTGCGCGGCCGCGGCGTCGGCGCAAGGCTCGTCGCCGAACTTATCGGCCGCGTTTCGCGCTTCAACCCGGAGTTGGTCATCGTCCTGACCTACGCGCCGGAGTTCTTCCGCAGGCTTGGCTTTTCCGAAATCCCCAAGACCGAGATCATGCACAAGATCTACGCCGGGTGCATCAACTGCACGAAGCAGGTCAATCCCTTCACATGCCCCGAGGTCGCCATGGGGCTCCATCTTCCCAGGTAACGGACGCCGCGGGCGGACGATCCTGGCCGTCCGCGACGCCAAAGGAGCAAAAATGAAAATCGAAGACATCGACAAAAACTTCAAGCCCGCCACGGTGGGCGACAGGCAGGTCGGCTACCGCGACGTGACGGACGCCCCGTTCTCGCTCGAGGGCTTCCCGTGGGGCGACCCCAAGGCCGGGCAGTTCTTCCGTCTGCCCGCCGACATGGCCGCCCCGGCCGACGTGAACGAGGGCGCGCTTTGGAACGCCCACAACAACACCTCCGGCGGCTGCGTCCGCTTCCGCACCGACGCGACGTTTATCTCCGTGCGCGCCAAGCTCCACTGCCCCGGCGACATGAACCACATGCCGCGCGCCGGATCGGCCGGCTTCGACATCTACGCGGGGCCCGCCGGCGCCTCTCACCACGTCGGCACCGCGCAGCCCAACTCCGGCGAGACCGACCTTGAGCGCGTCCTTTTCAACCAGCCTTCGTGGACGCCCGCGATGCGCGACTTCACCGTCAACTTCCCGCTCTACGGCGGCGTGGAATCCGTCGAGATCGGGCTCCCGCCCGAGGCGCGGGTCGAGGCTCCGGCACCGCACGCCTTCAAGCCCGTGCTTTTCTACGGCTCGTCGATCACGCAGGGCGGCTGCGCGTCGCGTCCCGGCAACAACTACTGCTCGATGCTCTGCCGCGCCGTCGACGCCGGGCAGGTCAACCTCGGCTTCTCCGGCTGCGGGCGCGGCGAAATCGCCGTCGCGCGCGCCATCGCCTCGCTTGACCTCGGCGCCTTCGTGATGGACTACGACCACAACGCGCCCAACGCCGAGCACCTCCTCGCCACACACGAGCCCTTCTTCAAGGCCGTCAGGGAGGCGCGTCCCGAACTCCCCGTCGTCTTCATGACGATGTGCAACATCTGGCCCGACCGCGGCTACGAGGGCTGCTCTCGCCGCCGCGAGATCATCCGCTCCACCTATGAGCGCGCCCGACTCGCCGGCGACCGGCACGTCTACTTCGTCGACGGCGAAACGCTCTTCGGCAACTACGACCGCGAGGCCTGCACCGTCGACGGCTGCCACCCCAACGACCTCGGCTTCTACCGGATGTACGAGGCCGTCCTGCCGGTGCTCCGCCGGGCCCTCGCGGAGGCGTGATGCGGTTCCTCGTTTCCGCCGGACCCACGCGCGAACACCTCGACCCGGTACGGTTCCTCAGCAACCGCTCCACGGGGAAGATGGGCTTCGCCATCGCGGAGGCCGCCGCCCGGGCCGGGCACGAGGCCGTCCTGGTGGCGGGACCCGTCGCGCTGGAAACGCCCCCCGGCGTCCGGCGCGTCGACGTCGTGAGCGCGCGCGACATGCTCGCCGCGCTCAGGGCTGAACTGCCGGCGGCCGATGCGCTGGTGATGTCCGCCGCCGTCGCGGACTGGCGCCCGCGGGAAACGTCCGCGACCAAACTCAAGAAACTCGGCATGTCGCCCGTCATCGAGCTCGTGCCGAACCCCGACATCCTGAAGACGCTTGCGCCGGAGAAGGGCGGCCGGGTTTTCATCGGCTTTGCCGCCGAGACGGGCGACCCCGCCGCCGAGGCCGCGCGCAAGCTTGCCGCGAAGAACCTCGACTACATTTGCGCCAACGACGTGTCGCGTCCCGACGCCGGCTTTGCCGTCGACACCAATTTGGTCACGATCTACGGGCGCGGCGGCTTCGTCGAGCGTCTGCCGCTGATGGCGAAGCGCGACGTCGCCGCGCGGATTGTCGAGCTGGCGGCTGCGTCCGCGGCGCGGGATTAGCCTGGCGAACGGCAAGGGGAATGAACCGCGCCCCGCGCATTCTCAACAAGGAGTACAAAGTGGAATCACGTGTCAAATACGAGAAACGGGCCGTCTGGATCGACGGCGTCAAGACCCGCGTCCTCGCGGGCACGATGCACTACTTCCGCGTCCCGCGCGAATACTGGCGCGACCGCATGGAGAAGGCGCGCGAGATGGGCCTCAACGCCATCGAGACCTACCTCTGCTGGAACCTCCACGAGCGCCGCGAGGGCGAATACGACTTCTCGGGCAACCTCGACTTCGAGGAGTACTTCCGCCTCGCGCAGTCGCTCGGGCTCTACGTCGTCGTGCGCCCGGGCCCCTACATCTGCTCGGAGTGGGACAACGGCGCGCTGCCGTCATGGCTCATGACCCGCCCCGGCATCCGCTTCCGCCGCATGAGCAAGCCCTACATCGACGCGCTCACGCGGTATCTCGGCGTCGTAATCCCCAGGCTCAAGGCACTCCAGTACGATGCCGGCGGGCCGGTCATCTCGGTGCAGATCGAAAACGAATACGGCTCGTACTGCGGTGACAAGACCTACCTCGCCTACCTCCGCGACCTCTACCGCGCCGGCGGCATCACCGTCCCGCTCTTCACGGCGGACGGTGTCGACAGGCCTTTCGCGGCCGACGGACGCAACCAGCACTTCGTCAACGGCGGCTCCGTCGAAGGCGCGCACATCTGCCTGAACTTCGGGTCGCGCGGAATCGACAACTTCGACTACCTCAAGGCCATCGCGCCGGACGACCCGCCCTTCTGCACCGAGTTCTGGTGCGGGTGGTTCGACAGCTGGGGCTGCGGCCAGCACCACACCCGCAGCGCCGAAAGCGCCGCCGCGGAACTCGACGACATGCTTTCGCAGGACGGCAACGTCATCTTCTACGCCTTCCACGGCGGCACCGACTTCCGCATGACCGCCGGCGCCAACGGCACCGACGACACCCCCTATGCGCCCGACACCACGAGCTACGATTTCGACGCATGCCTAAGCGAGTCCGGCGAGCGTACCGCCAAGTTCTACGCCTGCCAGGAGGTCATCCGCAAGTATACGGGCAGGGAGCCCGTGAAGGCGGGCGACGCGGCGCGGGAAAAGATCCCGCCGCCGACGGGGAGGTTCCCGGTCTCCGGCGTGAGACGACTCCTCGGCCCCGACGGCTGCCTCGGCGAGGTCGCGGACAAGCACGTGAAGGACGCCTCGCCCCTGACCTTCGAGGAGCTGGGCCAGGACTTCGGCTTCGTCTACTACTCGACCCGTGTGCGCGGCGGGCTCACCGGGCCGATGACCGGCGCCTTCACGCTCCGGCAGGTCCGCGACCGCGCCAATGTCTTTGCGGACGGCGGGCAGATCATGTGCTACTACCGCAACGACAAGAGTCGCGTCACGCCGTCCGTCACCATCCCGGAGGGCGGCATGGAGCTTTCCCTGCTTGTCGAGAACCTCGGCCGCATCAACTACGGCCATCTCGTCGGCAAAGACACCAAGGGCATCGCCGAGGACGTCTCGCTCGAGTGGCAGATCCTCGTGGACTGGGACATGTGGTGCCTGCCGCTGGACAACCCCGACGGACGCTTCGCCTTCCGCCCGTTCGAGACGCTCGTGCGGTACAACCCCGCCTTTTACCTTGTCGAGTTCAACGTCGACAAGCCCGCCGACACCTGGCTGAAGTTCCCCGGCGTCCACGGCATGACCTGGGTCAACGGCCACCCGATTGGCCGCTACTGGAACGTCGGCCCGACGGAAACGCTCTACGTCCCCGGCTGCTGGCTCGGGAAAGGCGTCAACCGCCTCGTCATCTTCGAGACAGACAAGCTCGACAAGCCCTACGTCGAGTTCGTGGACAAGCCCCGTCTGTAACGCAAGGAGTTCGTTATGGAAAACGCCGCCAAGACAGCCGACGCATCCGCGACGGGCGCGGCCCGCCGCGAGGATGGCCTCTTCATTAGCCACGTCCACCGCGGCGGCGGCCTGCTGGAGCGCCCCGACAACACGCTCGAAACCTTCCGCTGGTGCTGGGAGAACGGCTCGGCGCTGGAGTGCGACTGCCGGATGACCAGCGACGGCGTCGGCATCATGCTCCACGACGACAGCCTCGCCCGCACGGCCCGGGGCATTCCCGCCGAATTGGCGGCCAAGTCCGTCTCCCGCGAACTCACCTGGGCCGAGATCAGGGACGTCGATGTCGGCAGCTACCTTGGCGGCGCATTTTCGCACCACCGCATCCCGACCATCGGGGCGGTGTTTGGCGCGATGAAGGGCCACCCCACCTACCTCTGCTTCGTCGACGAGAAAGGCGCGGGTCCCGAATACATCGCGGCGAAAGCCGTCGAGGCCGGCGTCCAGGACCAGGTTTACTACACGGGCCCCAGCTACGCCAACATCGTGAAGTGGAACAAGGTGCTTCCCGGCGGCAAGTCGCTCCTGTGGATCGGTGGCTGGCCGAAAGACCGTTCGGCGGCCGAACGCCAACGCGTCCGCGGGCACTTCGAGAAAATCATCGGCGAATTGCGCGAAAACGACTTCAGGTACGTGACGGCGGTGTCGCTCCACACCTACTACGACCCGGGCGACCCCGTCGACGCCTTCGTGCTCGGCACGGACTATCTCCGGTCGATCATCGCCGAATTCCATGCGCACGGAGTGAAGGTCTGCTCGATCCCGTTTGCCGGCGGGGAAGGCGAGGAAGTCTACTTCAGGCTCTGGGAACTCGGCTGCGATGGTTTCTCATCGGACTACCCATCCGTGATGTTCTCCGTCATCCGCAAATTGAAGGCCGGCCTTTCCGCCTAATCGTTGCTTTCGCCACCCTTATCCCGGTTTTTTCGGGATAAAATATCCCGATTTCTTTCGAGCCCCCCGAAAACACTGGCTTTAAAAAGTTTTTGCACCTCCCCAAAACGAGCTCGGACTTTTTTTTTTAGAGCAAGGGCCACCCGGGAGTTGC
>JAZQOA010000091.1:0-7512 GCA_045627605.1 Kiritimatiellia bacterium
CATCACGTGCTTGCCGGCCTTGAGCGCCTTGATGCTGTGTTCGGCATGGGCGGGGAACCAAGTGGCGACAAGTACGGCGTCGAAGTCCTGCGCGAGGAACTCGTCCTCGTCCGCCGTCACGAAGGCGCCGGGGCATGTCTCGGCGAAACGCCTGCGCATGTGCTCGTTGTAGTCGCAGCCGGCGACGACGTCGATCCCGAGCGCCTTGGCAGAGGCGATGAAAGACGCCCCGCGTCCAAGTCCCCAGATGCCAAGCTTGATTCGCTTGTCGGTGTTGAAAACATTCATGGCATACTCCTTTCCAATGGTTTTGGCGGGGCACGAGACGCGCCCGCTACACGTATTCGGTTTCAATGGTAAGGACAATCTCGTTGTCGGGATGGGACTGCTTCATGTAGTCGAGGAACTCGCGGCGGAGCGCCTCCCAGTCCCTGATCACGTAGTCGACGATAAGATCGCAGTAGATCTTTGCCGTTCCCGGCTCGAAATAGACGGCGTGGAAACTCCTGACATGCTCGTGTCGGCCGACGAAATCCGCGATGACCTTGCGGATTTCGCGCATTTCCTCGTGATCGTTGTCGACGGCGTAGACGCCGAAGACCATCGTGACATGCTCCTCGTGCATGATTTTCAGCTGGAGCTTGTGAAGCATGGCGTAGACGTCCGCCACCGACATCTCGTGGTCGAGCTCGACATTGACGGAGCCCGACCACGCGCCAGGCCCGTAGTTGTGGAGCATCATGTCCGCCGCGTTTGAAACGCCCTCCGTCGTGCGGATCATCTTGTAGAGCTTTGCTGCGAGTTCCTTCTCGCCGGGCCGCCCGATGAGCTCGGAGATGGTCGAGAAAAGCACGTCGGCACCCGATTTGATGATGAGCGCCGAAGTGAAGATGCCCGCGTAGGCGTCGATCGAGAACCCCGAGAAGAGGAAAACAAGCACCGAGACAATCGTCACCGCCGAAACGAACGAGTCGTTTCGGCAATCGATGCCAACCGCCTCAAGAGCACTGGAATCAACCTTCCGCCCGACGGAAATCGTGTAGACGCCGAGAATGAACTTGACGACCGCCGAAACGGCGACGATGGCGAGAGAAAGGTAGGAGACGGAGAGCGCGGCGGGGTGGAAGATCTGCTTGACGGAGCCGATCAGCATCTCGATGCCGGTGACGAGAATCAGCAGGGCGATGGCAAGTGCCGTGAGGTATTCGAGACGTCCGTAGCCGAAGGGGTGCCTGGCGTCGGGATGCCGGCCGGCGAGTTTCGTGCCGACAAGCGTCAGGACGGACGTCAGGGCGTCGCTGGCATTGTTGACGCCTTCGGAGATGATGGCGACGGACGAAGCGGCGACACCGGCCGCCACTTTCACGGCGGCGAGCAGCAAGTTGACGGAAATCCCCAGGATCGACGTCCTGGCGATGGCTGTTTTTCGATCGGTCATTTACAATCCTGCGGCGACTAAAGTCGCTCGAAATCCGATGCCGGATGCTTGCAGAGCGGACAGATGAAGTCGGGTGGGAGCTCGTCGCCCTCGTAGACATAGCCGCAGATCTTGCAGACAAACCCCTTGCGAGGCTTAGCCTCGGGTTTGGGCTTGACATTGGCGTGGTAATAGGCGTAGGTCATGGACGGCGCCTGGGAAAGAGTCTCGGCTTCCGTGACCGAGCAGATGAAAAGGCCGTGTGTGCCGAGGTCGATGTAGCTGTCGACCACAAGCGAGAAAAAGGCGTTGCAGTGCGCCTTGAGCACGGGGAGCCCGTTTTCGGAGCGACGGAAATCAACCCCGGCGAATTTGTCGGCGTCGCGGCCGCTCTTGAATCCGTAATTTTGGAAAAGGGAAAACGGAGCGGACTCATCCAGGACGTTGATGTTCATCTTCCCGGTTTTGAGCGCGACATCATGGGTGTGGCAGGTCTTGTTGATCGCCACGGAAAGGCGCGCGGGCGTCGCCGTGACCTGGGCGACCGTGTTGCAAATCATCCCGTTGTCACGGACACCGTCGCTTGTCGTCACAACGTAAAGCCCGTAGCCAATTTTGAAGAACGCGGCATTGTCGATGCTGGCCATTTGAAAATCCTCCTAAAGACAACTTCAATTATACAAAATGCAACCGATTTGGCAATGCCGCGACGTTCGCGCCTCGCACATCGCGGCCTTCCGTGCCAAGTCGTCGATGTTTGCCGGCTTCATGCCGTGGTAGTTGATTTCCGCCGCGCCCACGCCTGCGATCCACTGGCAAAGCCGGTTCATCGCCGTCGCGTCGAAGCGCGTCATCGGCTTCTCGCCCGGCACGTATGGCCACGCGGCTGGCGCGAGCATCAGAAGCCGCCCCTCGGCGCAAGCGTCGAAGTAACGCCCACTCGGTTTCTGAAGCTTCGAGAAACCCTTGTTGGCCATCGTGACGAGCGGCAACCCGGCGGCCAGCGCTTCACGGGCGATCTGCCGCTCGCCGTCGCTCACGCAGGGCGAGAGCAAAACCGCGCCGTGTTTCGCCGCGGCGAAAAGCTCATCGCGGCGCTCCTCAAACTCTGGCGTCGAAAACTCAACGACCGGCTCGCCCTTCGCGTCTTTGACGATCTTCAAGCCCCCGCCCGGCTTCGCGACGCGCTTGTAGCCGAAGAACCGCCGCGAAACCTGAACTTGGGCGAGCGGGCGGTCGATGAGAAAGGGATTGCCAAGCGCCGAGAAATGGCCAACGCCCGCCGCGCCCAGCGAAACCTCGATCTCGCGCGAAACCTTGAAAAGCGACGGTGCCCAGCGCTTAACCGCAAGTCGAAGCGGGTTGGAGCGCAAGTAGGTGAACATGTTTTCCAACTGGCCCTCGTGAAAGAGGATCGTGTCTTGAAAACCCGGGGCGAAAAGCCGGGGAACCTCAGCGGCTTGCGCCGCCGACACAGAACTAGCCCTGTTCTGTGAAGAGGGCGCAAGCCCTCGGGAAAAGCTTTGAAAAAGCTTTTCACATCCCGTCTTAAACCCGCCGATGGCGTTGCCGAGCGGGCGCTTCATCGGGCTTACAACCCGAAGAATCGCGTGAAGATGATCGGGCATGATCTGGCAATAGAGCGGCTTGATCTCGGGCGTAAACTCGCCGATCTTCAGCCAATGGTCGAGAATCGCCCGTCCGAGCTCTGTCGGCTCGCAATGAGCGGCGACCGGCCGCCCGTCTTCGCCTACTTCATCAACGACAATCTCGCCAAGAGCCTTCGAACCCCGCTCGGCCAAAACGATTGTAATCTGATAAATGCACGGCTGCGTGTAATCCCAGTCAAAGCACCGCCGCAACATCGAGTGCTTGACCTCATGTTTCCCGTTGACAACCGCTCTCGTCTTATCGTCCATTTTGCCCCTGTCAGCCCTGCAGCCGGGCGGCGAGCGTGGTGTGGCGTTCGCGCACCTCGTTGTTGCGGATGGCGAGCGCGGCGGCCTTGTGGGTGCCGACGATGCAGACGAGCTTGCGGCCGCGCGTCACGGCGGTGTAGAGCAAGTTGCGCTGGAGGAGCTTGAAGTGTTGCGTGGCGATGACGACGACGACAGCCGGGTATTCGCTGCCCTGCGACTTGTGCACGGTCGAGGCGTAGGCAAGGACGAGTTCGTCAAGTTCGTCCCGCTCGTATTCGACCGTTTTCCCGTCGAAATCGACCGAGAGGACGCCGTCGTCTTCGTCGACGTCCGCCACGAAGCCGACGTCGCCGTTGAAGACTTCCTTGTCGTAGTTGTTGCGCATCTGCATGACGCGGTCGCCGCGCCGGAAGATGGTGACGCCGCGGCGAAGGCCGGGCCCCGTCGGGTTGACCGCCCGCTGGAGGACGAGGTTGAGGTTGTCCGCCCCGAGCTGGTTCTTGCGCATCGGGGTCAGCACCTGGACGTCGGCCGGCGAAAAGTGGAAATGGTTGGGGATGCGGGTCGTGACAAGCTCGCAGACGCGCGCGACGATTTTCTCCGGGTCTGCCGTCTCGATGAAGAAAAAGTCGCTTCCCCCGCCTTCGAGTTCCTCGCCGTTGTTGATGTGGTGGGCGTTTCGGACGATCATGCCGCGCGTGTCCTGCCGGAAGATGGTGTCGAGCCGCGTGCAGGGGACGGTCCCCGAGGAGATGATGTCGCGCAGGACGTTTCCCGCGCCGACGGAGGGCAGCTGGTCGGTGTCGCCCACGAGGACGAGGGTGATGCGGTCTGGCAGTGCGCGGAGGAGCTGGTCCATCAGGACGACGTCGATCATCGACGATTCGTCGAGGATGAGGACGTCGGCGTCGATCGGGTTGTGCTCGTCGTGGTCGAAGGCGCGTTTCTGCGGCATGTACTTGAGCAAGCGGTGGAGCGTCACGGCCTTCATGCCGGTCGATTCCGACATTCGCTTGGCGGCGCGCCCGGTCGGGGCGGCGAGGCCGATTTTGAGCTTGCGGATCGAAAGAATCTCGACCAAGGCGCGGATAATGGTCGTCTTGCCGACGCCGGGGCCGCCGGTGATGACGCTCATCTTGCTGGTGACGGCGGAGGCGATCGCCCGGCGTTGCGCCCCGGCCAGGACGAGTTGCATTTTCGACTCGGCCCAGGCGAGCGCGCGGTCGGCATCGATCTCCCTGAAGCAAAGCGGGGCGTCGATGATTTCCCTGATGCGCCGGGCAACGCCGCATTCCGCGGCGTAGAGTTCGCGCAGGTACACGCGGCCATCCTCGCGGACAGCCGCGCCATCCGCCAAGATTTGTTCAAGGGCCTCGCCAAGCTTCTCGATGGAGATGTCGAGGACGGACTGCGCCATAAGGAGCAGTTCAGACTCGACGCAGAAACAATGGCCGTCGTCCTGCTGCGTCTTGAGGTAGTGGAGGAGCCCCTCCCGCGCCCGCTCGGGCGAGTCCTTGGCGATGCCGAGCTTGAGCGCGATGGAGTCCGCCGTGAGGAAGCCGAAGCCCCAGACGTCGCGGCAAAGCCTGTAGGGGTTCTGCTTGACGACGGCGATGGCCTGGCTGCCGTAGGCCCGGTAGATGCGCGTCGCCTGCCCCATGCCGATGCCGTGCGACTGCAGGAAGATCATCACGTCGCGGACGCCTCTCTGGGCGCTCCACGACTTCTCGATCATCTCACGGCGCTTTCTGCCGATACCCTCGACTTCCTCAAGGCGTTTGGGCGCGTGCTCAATGACGGCGAGTGTTTCGGGACCGAACTTCGCGACGATGCGCTGGGCGTGTACTTCGCCTATGCCTCGGATGAGTCCGCCCGCCAGAAAGCGGCGGACCCCCTCGACGGAAGTGGGCGCGATGCAGACGATCGACTCCGCCTGGAACTGGAGCCCGAAGCGCTTGTCGTCGACCCATTTTCCCCTGGCGGTAAGTTCCTCGCCCACCCAGATGGCGGCACACGTGCCCACCACCGTCACGGCGGAGCAATCAACGCGGTCCGCCGGCTTGACGGCGCAGACGACGTAGCCGGTGTCCTCGTTACGGAAGGATATTTGCTCAACGGAGCCACTCAGTGTCTCGATTTCGCCCGAATTCTCCATGTCGCCGTAAATTATACCAAACTTTCGGAAAGCTCCAGCGAATTATCGGGCTTCAGGGTGTAGCGGCGGACGCGGCGGGAGCCGCCGTCGCCTTCGAGCGTGAACTCGACACCGACATTTTCGAGGTCGTGGAAGGTCTTGCCCTTCCAGCGGGAGGCCGCATCCTTCACCGCCTCGTAATGCGAGCGGAAGTCGCTGACGCCTTCGACGACCTCGACGGCCCCCCAGTCGCTGAGGCGGACGACGCGACCGCCCTTGCCCGTGAGCGTGAAAAGCAGGCCCCAGGCGGGATCGCCGGGCTTGTTCCAGGCGAAGTACTCCGTCGCCATTCCGCGCGGGGCGTGCGGCCGCTCCCCGCGCCGCATGACAAAGGAATCGACGACGCCGACTTTCGAGCCGTCGGCATTGAAGGCGTGGAGCTTCCATTCGGCGACGTCGCCGCGCACTTCGAGCGTCGCGTAGCCGGGGATCAGCCCCTGGCTCACGGGTGCGGCGGGACCGAGGACGCCGCGCTCGCCCTCCTTCTGGAAGCGCCAGGAGGCGGCAAGATCCTTGTGGCCGCCCACGACCGTCTCGTCGCCGAACCAGTTGACGAGGCCGCCCTGGTGCCAGAAGTAGCCCATGCAGCCGTTGACGACCTGGAGGAGGCCGCCGCGGACGATCCGCTCGTAGCCGTGGTGGTCGCCCGAGAAGACGGCGTCGACGCCGTATTTCTCGTAGAGCGGCAACAGGTTGCGGTTGCAGTTGCCGAAGGCCTCCTCGTAAACCGCGACGTGCTGGAAGGCGAAGACGAACTTCGCGCGGCGCGCGGCCTCGGAGGAGAGCGTCCGCTCGACGAATTCCACCAATTCGGGCCGGGCGGGAGTCTTGTCGTTGCCGACCTCGATGTCGTCTATGCAGAGGAAGAGGCAGTTGTTCTTCACGAAGGCGAAGCTCCCCTTCGACGGGTTCTCGACGAAAAAGTGGTTTTCGGGGTGGATTGAGTCGTGGTTGCCGAAGGCGATGTAGAAGGGCATCACGCGCCCGATTGTGCCGCATGTGCGCTCCAGATAGAGCGGGCGCAACTCCTTGGCATAGTCGCCGACATCCGCCATGTCGCCGGTTGAGACGGCGAAGTCGCACTTCTCGGCGATCATGTCGCGGAACATCATCTCGCCGCAGCGGAAGGGGTCGTCCTCCCAGTCGAACCACAGGGACGGGCCGTTCATGCTTCCGCATTGGAAGTCGCTCCAAATCGCGCACTTGAAGTCGTCTTCGCAGTCCTTCCAGAGGTGGACTTCGCCGGGGAAATCCCCGCAGGAAAGATCGTACTTCACGACCGATCCCGGCGCACAGTCCGTCACGCGCGCAACGGCGAAAAAGGTGCCGGAAAAGTCCGCCAGGCGGTATTCGAATGGAATTTCGCGCACACCGTCGACGACGAGACGCAGCGAGGGTTCGGCGCGTGAGGTCTCAAGACAGATGGAAAAGGCGTCCGTCCCCACGTTCTGCTGGAAAGGCGCTGTCAGCACGAGTTCCGTTTCGGGGTTCCAGTCGTCGAAGACGAGGAGGCGGGGGTCGATTCCCGAAACCACGGCGCGACCGTCGGCGAGAGCGAGGGAGAAGGAACCGCGCAAGGCGGCGATTTCAAGCCGTTCGCCCCCGCCAACGAAGGTCACGCGGCGCACGGCCTTCAGTTCGCGGATGGCGCACCGCCGCGCGCGCCAAAGGCCGGCGAAACCGATGTCGTCCCCCACCCCTTCGCCAAGCCATTCGATTTCGGAGAGGAACGGGACGGGCGAGAAGGAGGTGCCGTCCGCGACATCAACGCGCCGCGAAAAGAGCGGCTCGCCCTTGCGGCGCATCGGCTGGATGCGGGGAACCGGCGGGTAGAGCCCCTGCCGGTAGTCGGCGGGGAATTGGGTGAGGCAAGGGACGCCGGCGGCGTCGCGCACCTCGACATTGAGGTGGCGCTCGCCCCAGGTCGCAGGGGAGACGTTGGGCCTGGCGCGACCAGACCAGGCGGGCAGGACGACGGTGCA
>JAZQOA010000092.1:0-2781 GCA_045627605.1 Kiritimatiellia bacterium
GCCGCTGCCGGTGGGCGACAGCGACTGGGCGCGAATCGTCCAACGAACATACTTCGTCGACAAGACCTTGATGATCCGGGATCTCGTCGATGCCGAGACCCGTGTCGCGCTCTTCACGCGGCCGCGCCGCTTCGGCAAGACAACCGCGATGCAGATGCTCAAGACCTTCTTCGAGAAGCGGGTGGGACGCGACGGCAAGCTCGTCGACAACGCGCCGCTCTTCCACGACAAGCTGATCTGGCAGGCGGGCGAGAAATACCGGGCCCTCTGCGGCAAATTCCCCGTCATCTACCTCACCTTCAAGGACCACAAGGCCCGGAACTGGGAGGACGCGAAGGCCGACCTTGTGAAGACCATCGGGCGCGAGTGCGCGCACCACCAACTCGCCGGCGAATTGCATTGCCATGATCCGAAGTCTTACGGGCGTCTCCTCTCCATTGCCGCACAAGAAGCCCCGATCAATGACGTGGCCGATGCCCTCGGCCTCCTCGCGGAGGCACTCGACACTTCCGACATCGTCGTCGACGAGGCGACCGGCGAGCGCGGCGTCAAGCCGATCATCCTCATCGACGAGTACGACTCGCCGGTCAACTCCGCCTCGACCTACGGCTACTACGACGAGATGGTTTCCTTCATGCGCACCTTCCTCCCCGGCGCGATGAAGGACAACGCACACGTCGAGATGGGCCTCATGACGGGCGTCCTGCGCGTCGCAAAGGAGGGCATCCTCTCCGGCCTCAACAACCTCAAGGTGTACACCGTCTTCGAGAACCGCTTTTCGCAGTACTTCGGCTTCACGCACGAGGAAGGCGAGGCGATGTGCGCCTACTACGGCGTCCCCGAGCGGATGGCCGAGATCGAGGACTGGTACGACGGGTATGATTTCGGCGGCGTCCAGGTCTTCAACCCGTGGAGCGTCCTCTACTACTTCGACAACGACTGCCAGCCCAAGGCCTACTGGCTCGACACCAGCTCCAACGACCTCATCGCGGAACTTGTCCGCGACCTGCCGCACGGCATGGCGGGGACGCTGGAGGGGCTGCTGAAGGACGGGGCGTCGGCGGAACCCGTTTACGTCCCGATGACCCAGGAGCTCGGCCCCTACTCGCGCATCAGGGAGAACCCGGACACGCTTTACGCGCTCCTCGTCTCCACGGGCTACCTGAAAGTGGCGGGCGAATCCCTTGCGGGCGCCTGCCCGGTCCTCATTCCCAACCGGGAAGTCGAACAGGTCTTCGTCAACGACATCATCCGCAAGATACACAGCCGTGACAGGCGCAGCGTCTCCACGGCGCTCCTTGCCTCGATCGCCCGCCGCCGCCCGGACGACTTCAAGACGGCCATCGGCGACTTCCTGCTGGAGTCGGTGAGTTTCTTCGACACGGCGGCGGAGGGCTTCTACCACGGGATGCTCCTCGGCTTCCTTGCCGAGCTGCGGCATCTGTTCTCCGTGCGCTCCAACCGCGAGAGCGGCTTCGGGCGCTTCGTCATCGCGCTCTTCCCGCTGCTCGAAGGCTTCCCCGGCGTGATCATCGAGGTCAAGGCGGCGGATGCCGACACGGACGACCTCGACGCCCTTGCCGCCGCCGCCCGCGCCCAGATCGAGGAGAAAAGCTACGAAGCAGACCTCCGCGCCCAGGGCGTCGCGGACGTCCTCAAGTTCGGCCTCGCCTTCCGAGGCAAGAAAATCTCCGTCTCATCCCATTAGGGAAATTGCACAAAGGTGGCCAATCCACCAATCTCCATCGCCGTAGATAGAAAATTTCACCTGTAAGATTTTCACATTCCTTCACTATATATGAGAATGAAGGGTGGCTGTCTTTCCTGATCTTTCAAAAGATCTTTAGACAACACAGTTGCGAGGATAGCTGTTTGCCCGAAAGCTAACCTCGTCTACAAAAAGGGCTACGAAAGAACAAACGATGAAGTGCAAAAACTGCGGAGCAGATATTCAGGCCGGAGCGAAATCCTGTCCTGAATGCGGGGTTGTTACAAAGCCTGATCCTCTGGAAACAAAGGAATTTGTACCCAAAAAGACTTTTGAGTACATGTTGCTTTGCCTCATTGGAGGGGCATTCGGTATCCATCATCTATACCTTGGGAAAAAAGATGAAGCCATGAAGTATTTTTGGGTGTCTGTAGCTGGATTAATCTGCTTAGCAGGAATCCCCACTGTTATTTGCTGGGTACTTGCTATCATTGACTTGATGAAAGCTGACAAAGTTGTTGACGCACAGGGACACCCCTTGGTTTAACAATACGCCATCGGCACTCACTTTTCATGAAAAGTGAGTGCCGATATTATGTTGGAAATTAATATGCTTCAAAATGATTCCATGTCTTTGGTATAGAATTACAGGTTTGTATTGTCCAGGTTGTGGACTTCAACGAGCCATCAACGCATTTTGCCATGGTGATTTTAAAACAGCCATCCATATGAATGCTTTTATTTTTATCATAGCACCGTTATCTCTCTTTATTTTTGCTTTCCGACCAAAATGGTTCAACATTATTTGGGTTAGGCTTTTCATTGTATTTATATTTATTGCTTTTGGCATTTTAAGAAACATACGGCGCTACCCTTTCTCTAGTCTGGCTCCATACTAACAGACCTGCCAGAAACAAGATTTCAAAACCCTTCCCGAGTTTCCTATGAGAGGCTTTGTCAAGGGCGTTCGCCTAAGGCGAACTCCATCCTTGCCGCCTTCACACCTTGTTCCTATCCGCATTCTGAGTCGACGCCGTGGCGTCGGATGCCCGTTAAAATCCGTCTTCGGGCTG
>JAZQOA010000093.1:0-5432 GCA_045627605.1 Kiritimatiellia bacterium
GCAAGCTGTCGAACCGAAATTCGCACATTGGATTTCAATTTGATGAGAATCAAATCGGCAATATCAACATTGTCATCCCGATTGTCCTCATTGTCCGCACGATTGTCCTCATTGTCCGCACGATTACCCTCATTACCCTCATGATTTCCCTCACTTCCCTCATGACCGGGAACGGCAACACGATAGACATTCAGGCGAGTCGCGATGCCAGCATCTTCATGCAAAAAACGAACCACTCGCCATCCCGCCATGTCTATCTGGACATCACGATGAACATCGTACGCCTTTCGACAGCCATTTTTGTCGAAATGATACGAGATTCCGGTCGCATTCCGCAGATCGGTCTTGTTCATGTCCTTGTCGGTCAACAACTTCCACAGCTTCTTGTACGATACACTCGTTGAAATCTATCCTCTTGTGAGAACTTTGCCTTATATTGTATCTCAATTTGGCATTTCTAACAAACGCACTGTTTGGTATGCCAAATATTTTGACTGTTGAAAGTGCTCCTGTGATTAACATCGGAAAGAGGCCAGACAATCTGCCTTCGCTTGAGGTCAGGAGGCAAAAGGGGGTCAAAAATGCTTCGCCGCAAACACCCGACCGGAATGCGACTTAAAGTATTTTTCGAGTTCTATCGCCTTAGTCTCGGAGTCAACCGCAATGGCGGCTGTCAGGCTCCAGGGGCGAAACTTTGAGGTGTGAGGAACCGAACCGGAGTTATGAACTGCAAGGCGTTCAGCCGGCTTGAGGGACGTGTAGCCTACATAGTGATGCGTACCGGTTGCACAGTCGGTGAGGAAGTAAACGTAATGGAACTTGCTCATTGCCGTAACATCCAAGCCTCTCAGAATAAGGATATCTACCTCTTTAGCCCGTCTTCATCGCTTCGCGATTCCGCCGTGGCACCAGTCTCCGTTGCCACTTCGTGCCAACAACGTAATGGAACTTGCTCATTGCCGTAACATCCAAGCCTCTCAGAATAAGGAACTCTACGTCTTTAGCCCGTCTTCATCGCTTCGCGATTCCGCCGTGGCACCAGTCTCCGTTGCCACTTCGTGCCAACTCCGCCTTGCCAGGCGCATCGCCTTCGGCGTTGGCCTGCCAAGGCGGAATCTCGCGCTTTGCGCGAGATGGAGACTGGTGGAGGTGGCGGGAGTCGAACCCGCGTCCGAAACAGATTCAATCCAACTTCTACGCGCGTGTCCCACGTTTTGATCTCGCCTCATGGAACGCCCGTGGGCGGGCTGGCCATGAGGCAAGCAACCGGTTTGTTTTGGTTCGCGGCGCCCAGTTGCCGGGCTACGCGGCCAGTCCTGCTGTTCGCATACCCGCTTTGCAGGCGTAGGCGGTTAAGCGTCGGTACCTAAACTCAATTAGGCAGCGAGAGCGAAGTCTTCGTTCGCATTTAGGTTTTTGCCAGTTGTTTTTACGAGTCGAACAGGCGTCCTCGGCGCGCCATCGGGTCTCCACATGCTCCGTCGAAGCCATGTCACCCCCCGAAATCAGCATTAATAATGATACAACAAAAAATCATTTGTGAAAATAATAAATTTTGCGATATGGAAATTTTCAAATCTTTATTGTATTATTAGTGGATAGTTTATGTTCACGGGTCTTGTCGAAAATACGGGTGTTTTTTTGCGCCGCCTCCGCAGCGAAGGCGGTTGGCGTCTTGTCGTCGCCTGCGATTTCCCGGCCGACGATCCCGTGGCGCTGGGCGAAAGCATCGCCGTACAGGGCGTGTGCCTGACGGTGGCCGAGATTGTTCCGGGCGGTTTTGCCGCCGACTTGCTTGACGAGACATTGCGGCGCAGCGCCCTGGGGCTTTTGCCCGATGGCGCCAGGGTGAATCTCGAACGCGCGATGAAGGCGGGGGGAAGATTCGGCGGCCACATTGTGCAGGGGCATGTCGACGAGGTCGGCAGGGTTGTTTCCATTCGCGACGCCGGCCGCGACTACGAGCTCCGCGTTTCGTGTTCCGCCGGTTTTTCGCGCCAATGCGTCGTCAAGGGATCCGTCGCCATTGACGGCACCAGCCTGACGATCACGGACCTTGGCGACGACTTCCTCGCCGTCAACATCATCCCCCATACGTGGGCGAACACCAGCCTCGCGTCCCTCAGGGTGGGGGCCGGCGTCAATCTTGAGTCGGACATCATCGGCAAATACGCCGCGCGCCTCATGGGCGTGGAGAACGGCGGCCTGAGCGAGGCGAAACTGAGAAAGGCGGGCTTCTGTGGCTGACAGGCATCCCGAAAAATTTGTCGGCGCCCATGTCTCGACGGCGGGCGGCGTGGAGCAGGCCCCGGTCAACGCCGGGGAAATCGGCGCCGGCGCCTTTGCGCTTTTCGTGAAGCCGCAACGGCAGTGGAAGGCGCCTCCCTACGCCAAGTCCACGGTCGAGGCCTTCGCCGCGAATCTGGCGGCCGCGGGAATTTCGGCGGACCACGTCTTGCCGCACGCGAGTTACCTGATCAACATGGCGACACCCGACGAGGCGGCCCGTTTGCGCGCGGTCGATTCACTTGTCGGCGAACTTGAAAAGTGCCGCGAACTCAACTTGCCCGGGCTCAACATCCATCCCGGCAGCTACATCAAGGTCGGAACGCCGGAGGAAGGGTGCCTGAGGATCGCGGACAGTATCAACCGCGCTTTCGCCGCCGTGCCGGATGCCGCCGTCATCCTTGAGAACACCGCGGGGCAGGGGTCGTACCTGGGCTCGCGCTTCGAGGAGCTCGCCCTCGTGATTTCGCGCGTGGACGACAAGTCCCGCCTGGGCGTGTGCCTCGACACGGCGCATCTCTACGGCGCAGGTTTTGACATTGCCGCCGAAGAGGGCTGGAAGCGGATGCTCGACGACTTTGAGCGCGTGATTGGCTTCGGCTATTTGCGCGGCATGCATTTCAACGACACGGCCGTCAAGCTCGGTTCCCACACCGACAGGCACGCGCCCATAGGCGCGGGCAACCTGGGCTGGAATACTTTCGCGAGGATTATGGACGACTCCCGTTTCGACGGGATTCCTCTTGTGCTTGAAACGCCCGATCCCGATGGATGGGCGGAGGAGATAAGGAGACTGAAGGAACTATGAGAATAGCGGTAATCGGCGCGGGCCCCGCCGGAATTGAAGCGGCCCTTGCGGCACACAAGGCGGGAGCCTTGGACGTGGTGCTTTTTTCACGCGAGCCGGTGCTCCCGTATGCCCGTCCGCGCCTTCCTGAAGCGGCATTTTCCGAGGGCGACGTCGCGCCTTTCGCGCTTCATCCGGCGTCCTGGTACGCGGCCAACGGCATAAAGCTCAGGCTTGACACGCCGGTGACTTCGCTCAATGTCGACGAGCACGTGGTGCAGACGCCAGACGGCGACGAACTTTTCGACGCGATTGTCCTTGCCGGCGGCGCCAACCCGCTCAAGCCCATCATCCCCGGCATCATGGCGTCGCCCTCCATCTACACGCTGTGGTCGGCCGACGACGCGAAGAAGCTCAGCCGCCACAGCCGCCGCGGCCGCCTCGTCGCCATCATCGGCGGCGGCATCCTCGGCGTCGAAGCCGCGCTTGCCGCGGCGAAGGCCCGGAAGAGCGTCGTGCTCATCGAGAAGGCCTCGCGCCTGCTTGAGAACAGGCTCGACAAGGAAGCCTCCGCAGCCGTCCAGCGTTTCCTCGAGGAGAAGGGCGTCACCGTGCGGACGGCGACCACGCTTCTTTCCGCCTCGCAAATCGCGTCGAAACTCTGCCTCAAGCTCGAGGGCGAGGCGAAGACGCTCGACGTCGACATGGTGGTGCTGACGGTCGGCGCGAAGGCCAACCTCGCCTTGGCGCAGTCGGCGGGCCTTGCCGTCGACCGCGGCATCTGCGTCGACGAGACGCTGCAGACGAGCGCCCAGTATGTCTATGCGGCGGGCGACTGCGCCCAGTTCGGCCTCGGCGGCCACAACTGCGTGCCGTCCGCCATCGAGCAGGGGCGTATCGCCGGCTTCAACGCCGTGGCGGCCGTCACGGGTGCCGAACCGATGATGTGCCCCGTCCGCGACTTCCCCCTCCGCTATTACGGCGGCGACTTGCAGGTCCATGCCTGGGGGCAGACGACGGACCGCTGCATCGGCGGCAAGGCCGTCAAGATCACCACCGGCAAGCGCGTCCCCGGTTCCGTCCGCGTCAAGGTGGTTCGGCCCGACGGCGTGGTGGTCGGCGTCCAGATGGTCGGGACGGACGCCGGTTTCGACGAGATGCTGCCCCAGAAATGACTTTTGCAAATGCCGGGCCTTGCCTATGGACGGGCCCGGGGAGTGCTGAGACATGAACGTTGTTGAAAAAATCATTTCCGCGCACCGCGTTTCGGGCGGGACGAAGCCCGGCGAGGAGGTCGCGCTCAAAATCGACCAGTGCCTCACGCAGGACGCCACCGGGACGATGGCCTACCTCCAGTTCGAGAGCATGGGGCTTGACCGCGTGAGGGCCGAGCTGGCCGTGAGCTATGTCGACCACAACACCGTGCAGGTCGGCTTCGAGAACGCCGACGACCACGACTACCTGCAGTCCGTCGCCCGCCGCTACGGCATCGTCTACTCGAAGCCCGGCAACGGCATCTGCCACCAGCTCCACCTCGAGCGCTTCGGCAAGCCCGGCAAGACGCTGATTGGCTCCGACTCGCATACGCCGACAGGCGGCGGCCTCGGCATGTTCGCCATGGGGGCGGGCGGCATCGACGTCGCGGTCGCCATGGGCGGCGGCTCCTTCCACATCACGTGGCCGAAGGTCATCGGCGTGAGGCTGTCGGGCCGCCTCCAGCCCGGCGTCTCGGCCAAGGACGTCATCCTCAAGGTGCTCTCGAAATACGGGACGAAGGGCAACGTCGGCAAGGTCGTCGAGTATTTCGGCGACGGCGTCGCCACGCTCGACGTGCCTTCTCGCGCGACAATCTGCAACATGGGCGCCGAACTCGGCGTCACGACCTCGGTCTTCCCCTCCGACGACGTTACGCGGGCCTTCCTCAAGGCGCAGGGGCGCGAGGCCGACTGGACCGCGCTCGCGGCGGATGCCGGCGCCGCCTACGACGAGATCTTCGAAATCGACCTTTCCTCGCTCGAACCGCTCGCCGCGGCCCCGCATTCCCCGGGCAACATCGAGACGGTCGCGTCGCTTGCCGGGACCAAGGTCAACCAGGTGATGATCGGCTCGTGCACCAACTCGTCGTACCGCGACATCAAGACCGTCGCCCTGATGCTCCGCGGCAAGACGGTCTCCCCCGACGTCGAGGTCGGCATCGCCTGCGGTTCCCGGCAGGTCGTCCGCATGCTGGCGGACGAAGGACTGCTCTCGGATCTCGTCGCCGCCGGCTGCCGCATCCTGGAGAACGCCTGCGGCTTCTGCATCGGCGCGCACATGTCGCCGGCGACGAACGCGGTCTCCCTCCGGACGAACAACCGCA
>JAZQOA010000094.1:0-17732 GCA_045627605.1 Kiritimatiellia bacterium
CATCGGCGCGTAGACCGTGACGTTGCTGACCGCGAGGATTTCGGCGAGCTCGGCGATGGGCACGCCAAACGACGGGGAATTCACCGTCACCGTCCCGTCCGTGTGGACCCAGACGGGATTCTCATGGACAAGGCCGTCGCGGACAAGCCTGTTGGTGAAGGCGTCGTAAAGCCAGAAGCCGTCGACGTGCGCCCCGCGTTTCGCGATGTTCTCCGCCACGACGGCGTCGTCCGGCTTGGCTATCGTGAAATCCTCGCCTGCAAATGTCGAAACCGCGTAGCCCGTCGCCCGCTCGACCGGTGAAAAGAGGCGGGCCATCGCGCCGCCGACGAAACGCCCGGCGGACTGCATCAGCCGGTTCGTCGCGCAGCCGAAATCCTTGTCCGAGCCATAGGCCACCGCGACACCAAGAAACAGCGCGAACGCGATTCGCGCCGGACGCAAAGCCCCGCGCCACCACGCCGCGATCCCGTCGAAGGCCCCCCGCCGCCACAAGGCGCGGGCAAGCGGCGCGACGGTCGCGGCGGCAAGAAGAAGGCAGATTGTCTTGCCGGCGGCCATCAGCGTTTCACACGATATGCTTTGCCAACTCCAAACGTCCCTTGGAAAGATTGCCATGCAAGACAGCCTACAGCCTGTACTGCTGCATGAAATTGTCGAACTTGCGGCGCCGCTCCTCGACGATGTCTCCCTGCCCGCCTTCTTCGACATCGGTGCTGGCGGCGCGCACATCGGCGACGGCGGCGTCGAAATCATAGGCCCGCTCGTCGTCCTCCATCGGCGGGAGCCCCAGCCGGGCAAGCTCCTCGTTGGCGGCGAGCCTCTGCTCCTTCGTGAAGCGGAATTTCAGCACCTGCTCGCGCGTCAGCCCCTGGCTGGCGAGCAGCCGGTCTGTCTCGGCCATGCGGAGCTCGGCCTGTTCGACAAGGGCGTTCGCCTCCGCGACATGCTTGCGGATTTTCGATAGATATTCGTCGACGTCGCGCCGTGCCTTGTCTTCGCCTTCCATGTTGGCTCCCTGGTTGTGGCTCCGCCCTACTCCACCTTGCTGAAATCCGGCATCGCCGGCAGGGGGAATGTGGCGAGTATTTTTTTAACGAGATTATCGATGGCGTCGGGCTTCAGCTGCTCGTCGTCGCCGGACTCCGGGCCGTTGACTTGGTCGAGCACCGTGGGCTTGCGCATCGTGACCGTAAGCGACTTTCCAAAGGGGCCGCCCTCCTTGTTTCCGACGCCGACATTGCCCGCCGCGCCGAACGGCGATCCCGAAAGAGTCGTCACCGGAAGATTCGGCGCCTGGGTGATGTGCGGGTTGGTGTTGAAATTCACGCTCATGGGATGTTCCTCCTGTTGTTTCCGCTATGTATACGCACGACCTCGCCGGAGGTTACAAAAGATCTTTGAGAAGCGGCCGGAGTTTTTCCTTCGCGCGGAAAATGCGCACCTTGACGAGCGATTCCGACGCGCCGGTACGCTGCGCGATTTCGCGAATCGGGAGTTCGCCGATCTGAAAGAGCGTGTAGGCCTCGCGAAGGAGCGGCGGAAGCTGGGCAAGGGCGTCCATGACGCGTGTCTTCACATACGCGGCGTCGGAAGGCGAAGGCGCGGGATCGACAGTGCCGGCGTCGCCATCCTTGATTTCGTCCTGCAGCACTTCATGCCGGGCCTTGCGGTACTTGTCGTTCCTGATGTTGCGCGCAATGGTGAAGAGAAGCCCCGAGACCTGCGAAAGATCGTCGACGAGGGTGTCGCGCATTTTCCAAAGGCGGACGAAGGAATCCTGCACGATGTCGCAGGCCGTCGCATAGTCGGTGCCGTTCGCCACGAGGTACCCCGTCAGTTTTGGCGCCAGGGCCGCGTAATATTCCTCGATCGTCATGATTCGTCCTCCCCGTGGCCCCATTTACATTTCATAGAGCGTGGGGTCCTTCGCGAAAGCCGTCGTCTGCGCCGCGTCACCCTGCGACTGCGCACCCGAGTCAAAGGGATTGCCCGATTCCATCGCCTCGGCGAGCTGGTTCCGGGCGGACTCCGAGTCGTCCCCCGCCGCCATCCGGGAAAGGGCTTCCGACACGTCCTTGCCGAATTTGACGCCGGACTTGTCCGAGAACTCCTTCATCAGCTTCGCGGCGCCGGCGGCGTCGGTGTCGTCCATCGTGTCGATCCTGTGGCCGAGTTCGTCCACGGCGCGCGCAACGCGCTCGTCGCCGATGTCGAAGTCAGGGGCCGAGGCGGTGTCGTCGTCGCAGCCGTCGCCCGCCAACCCCCAGGGATCGGCGTCCCTCCCGCCGCCCGACTTCGCCTGGAAAAGCGACACCTGCTTCGAAAGCGCCCCCCCGCACCTCGGGCACGACGGCGTCGTTTCGGTGTTGACGCGCCGCGAGTAGAACGAGAAGAGCGTCCGGCATTTTCCACAGGCGAATTCGTAGATTGGCATGTTCCAGTTTCCCCAGGGTTAAAGCAACCTTTCTTAAGTAGTATATCAAAATATGTGGTAGAATAATACGCAAAGGAGAAACCACCCATGAAGAAACCAATCGTCGCCGCGCAGCTCTACACGCTCCGCGACTTCACCAAGGAAGCCTCGCAACTCGAAAAGACCTTCGCCAAGGTCAAGAAAATCGGCTACGACTACGCCCAGATCTCGGGCGTCGCGGCCCAGGTCTCGGCGGCGGACCTCCGCAAGATCATGCTCGACCAGGGCGTCGAGCCGATCGGCGCGCACATCGGGCTCGACGCCTGGCGCGGCGACGCCTTCAAGCAGACGGTCAAGGACTGCCACGACTACGGCATCAAGTACGCCGCGATCCCCTGGCTCCCCTGGCAGAACTACAAGGACTACACCGCCGCCGAGTGGAAGAAACTCTTCCGCGAGTTCGACGCGATGGCCAAGAAGGCGCTCAAGGAAGGCATCGTCCTCCAGTACCACAACCACGACTTCGAGTTCAACCAGTTCTTCATCAAGGCCGGCAAGGGCGGGCAGACGATCCTCGAGATGATGTTCGACACCTGCAAGGTCCTCCAGGGCGAGCCCGACTTCGGCTGGGTGATGCGCGGCGGCATGGACCCCGTGCTCTGGGCGCAGCACATGAAGGGCCGCATGGACCAGGTCCACCTCAAGGACTGGGGGCTCATCGGCGGCGAGTTCTGCTTCCGCGCCATCGGCCAGGGCCGCATCAACTGGCCCGCGGTCATCAAGGAATGCAAGAAGGGCGGCACCCACACGTTCATCGTCGAGCAAGACACCTGCAAGGCGACCAACGACCCCTTCAAGAGCCTGGCCATCAGCCGCGAATATCTCAAGCCCATCCTCGGTTAGTCCCCGCGCATGGCTTTTGGTTCGCTACTCTTCACATACGTGTTCCTGCCCCTCGCGCTCTTCGCCGTCTACGCGGCGAAAGGCGCGAAGAGCAGGAACGCCGTGCTTTTAGCCGCCAGCCTCTGTTTCTTCGCGTGGGGCGCGCCGAAATTCGTCTTCGCGCTCGTGGCGCTTTGCGCGATGGACTACGCCCTCTCGAAGGGCATCGCGCGCGCCGGCTCGGCTTCGGGACGGGCCAAGGCGCTTTGCGCCTTCGGCGTGGCGGCCAACCTGGCCGTCCTCGCCTTCTTCAAGTACACCGACTTCGCCATCGACTCGGCCAACGCCATCCTGCGCCTCGCGGGAGTGCCCGAACTGCGCCACGCGGGCATCCTGCTGCCCCTGGGCATTTCCTTCTTCACCTTCCAGAAGATCAGCTACCTGGTCGACGTCCGCCGCGGCGTTTCAAAGCCCGCCGAAACCTTTTGGAAATACCTGCTTTACATCGCCCTCTTTCCCCAGCTCATCCTCGGCCCGATCATCCGCTACCACGAAATCGAACACCAGCTGGACGACCGCGCGACCAACGCCGAGGGCTTTCTTTCCGGACTCTGGCGCTTCGCGCTTGGGTTCGCGCGGAAAATGCTCGTCGCCGGTCCGCTGGCCCTCGTGGCGGACGCCGCCTTCGACGCCTCCGCCGCCGGGCGCGCCCTGACAGCTCCCGCCGCCTGGGCCGGGCTCTACGCCTACACGCTCCAGATTTACTTCGACTTCGCCGGCTACTCCGACATGGCGGTCGGCATCGGCCGGATGCTGGGCTTCAAGTTCCCCGAGAACTTCAACGCCCCCTATGTCTCGCGCGACATGGCCGAGTTCTGGCGCCGCTGGCACATGACCCTGTGCGGCTTCATGAAGGAATACCTCTACATCCCGCTCGGCGGCAACCGCTGCCCAAGGGCACGTTCGCTCTTCAACAACTGGCTTGTCTTCCTTGCGTCGGGCATCTGGCATGGCGCGGCCTGGAACTTCGTCGCCTGGGGCGCGTGGCACGGGCTCTGGATCATGGTGGCCAAACTGCGCAAGACGAAGCTTCCGGCCCGTTTCGCCGCGCGCCATCTCCCCGCCATGGCGTTCACCCTCCTGATGGCGATGCTGGGCTGGGTCTTTTTCCGTGCCGCGACATTCCACGACGCGGCAACTTACTTCGCAAGCCTTTTCTCAAAGGGCGGGGCGACCAATGCCGACACGCTCCTGGCCCAGGGCGGCCCCCACGCCCTCGCCGCCCTCGCCGTCGGCACGTTTTTCGCCTTCGCGCCCGCCCTTCTCCCCAGGCTTGGCCTCGCCGAATGGGAGATCAGCGGCGAAGGCAAAAGAGGGGAGGTCTTCGCCAGGACCTTCCTCACCGCCTTGCTGATTCTCCTCTCCACCCTTCCCTTGCTCGCTTCGGGTTTCAACCCCTTTATCTATTTCCGGTTCTAAGATGGATGCCCGCAAGACAAGCCTGTTTTTCTTCGCCGCGGTTTTCGCCACAGTGCTCGTCGCGACCCTTTTGCGGCTCCCCCTTGACTGGCCGCTCGCCGGCGTCGAGCAAACGCCCGCCCTTGGCCGGCCGACGGCCGCGACTTGGTTTTCCGGCGACTTCGCCGCGCGGGTCGAGCCCTGGCTCGGCAAGCGCTTCGCCTTCCGCGGCTTCGCCATCCGCCTCGCCCACCAGCTCGACTGGGAAGTCTTCGGGTTGCTTCCGAAGTCCGGCGGCACCCCCATCGACATCGGGTTCGGCAACTGGCTCTTCGAGCACGAATACATCCGCCACCACGTCAAGCGCCATCCCATGCGCGGGGAACTTGCCGAAGATTTCGCCCTGCGCCTGGCGGGCCTTAGGGCCCGCCTCCTTGAAAAAGGCGTCCCGCTTGTCGTCTGCATGTCGCCGTCCAAGCCCGCCGTCTACCCCGAGTTCCTGCCTTCCGTCCTTCAGCCTTCGGGCAAGTACCTCGCCAACACGCCGGCGCGCGACACGATGGCGGCGGCACTCAAAAAAGCGGGCGTCCCCCTTCTCGACTGCACGACGACGCTCATCTCCTGGAAGGCCCCCACCCCCTCCTGGGAAAACGCCGGCGGACCGCTCCTTTTCCCCCGGAACGGCTCGCATTGGAACGCCTACGCCGCCCAAAGATGCCTTGGCGAACTCTGGGCCCTGGCGCGCGCCGACGCCCCGGGGCTTCCCGAAATGCCGTCCGTCACCGGCTACGCCGACAAGCCGCCGCTGCCCACAGACAAGGATCTCTGCGCCCTCTACAACATGGTCGCCTACCCCTACGCCGAGGCGACGGTGCCCTACCCCGTCCTCGATCAACTTCCCCCACCCGACCGCCGCATTCGCGTCCTGCAAGTCGGCGACAGCTTCTCCTTCCAGCTGGCGGATGCCTTTGGCCGCGCGGGAATCGCCTCGGATTTCACGCTCCTCTACTACAACAAGGCCGAATACCACTTCCACTGGGACGCCGGCGAAAGACCCGTATGCAACGACGCCAAGTCAAAGCGCCTGGGCGTTGTCGACCCCGACACCTTCGACTATGAAAAGGCCTTCGCGAACTGCGACGTCGTCATCGTGGAGTTCAACGATGTCTTTGCCAATGCCTGCGCCTGGGACTTCGCGAAAAAGGAGAGCTCAAAATGAGCAGACTTTCATTCACGACGCTTGCCTGCCCCGAGTGGGACATCGCCCAAGTCATCGCCGCCGCCGTGGAGAACGGCTACGGGGCAATTGACTTCCGCGGCTACCGGGGAACGACCGACATCACGCAAAACGACGAGTTCAAGGGCGCCTCGCTCCGTGAAATCGCCGCGCGCATCGCGGACGCCGGCCTTCAAGTCTCGTGCCTGTCGAGCAGCGCGAAAATGTCGGCCGCGACCGACCGCATCCGCGAAGACTCGCTTGAAATGATCCGCCGCTACGCCGAGCTCTGCCACGCCCTCGGCTCACGCCAGGTGCGCATCTTCGGCGGCGCGACGAAAGACATCGGAGACCCGGTGGCGAACGCGGCGGAATCCCTCGTGGCCGCCGCGTCAATCGCGCGGGACGCGGGAATCACCATCGCCGACGAAACACACGATGACTGGACGGACTCCTCCCGTCTCCTCCAGGTCTTCGAACGCGCCGGCTGGCCGGAGGGCGCGGGCTTCCTCTGGGACGTCCACCACCCCTACCGCTTCCACGGCGAGGCCCCCGGATTCACCGCGCGCAACCTTTCGCGCCGTCTCGTCAACACCCACTGGAAGGACTCCGCGCCGACACCCGGCGGCACCTTCGCGCCCTGCCTCTCGGGCGAGGGCGACGTCCCCTTCGGAGACCTCCTCAAGGTGCTTTCGGAAATCGGCTACAACGGCTGGTTCACCTTCGAATGGGAGAAGAAATGGCATCCGGAAATCCCCGGTCCCGAAATCGCCATTCCCCAGTTCGCCCGCCAGATGCGCGCCCTCGCGCATGTCTGCGCTTGTTGACAAGGGAGGCGCGGTTCCGGGGTTTATGGTATAATTATTACTTTTAAGAAAAAGGATTCGCGGCACCATGGGCAAGTTAGGAGCAATTGAACTTTCAACGGAAATATTGACCAAGGCGAACATTGGTTTCTGGGCTTTCGAGCTCGACGAGGGCAAGCCCCCCCGGATGTATGTCGACAACGGCATGCTTGCCCTTCTCGGCCTCAAGGAACAGCTCCCGCCCGAAGACACCTACCACGCCTGGTACGACAACATCGACAAGGAGCACTACGGCGTCGTGGCGGACAGCGTCGAGCGGATGATCGACGGGCAGCACGCCGAAGTGCAATACCCCTGGAACCATCCCCAGCTCGGCACGATCATCGTCCGCTGCGGCGGCGCGCGCAACTTCTCCTACAAGAACGGCATCCGCATCGAGGGCTGCCACCAGAACATCACGGAAATCATCCACTACCAGAAGATCGACGAGAAGCGTCAGCTTTCAAAAGACCAGATTCTCTCGACCATCACCAAGCAACTCTACAGCTACAACATCGTCCTCGACCTTCAAACAGGGAAATACACCACCATCATCGGCACGGGAATGCCCCAGCTGATCGACATTCTTGTCTCGACGAACGACTACCGGCAGTCCTACGAACGCTTCCTGAACCTTGTCTGGCCCGCCTACCGCGCCAAGCTCCGCTCGCTCGTCTCGCTCGACTACCTCCGCAACACAATGGACAAGCCGGGCTTTATCGGCTCGAACCAGTTTGCCGCGACAATGTGCGGCGACGAAATCTGGGGTGAGGTCAACGTCTTCATCGGCCACAACGAGCAAGGCCAGGCCATCGCCAACATCCTCGGGCGCGACGTGACGGAAAGCCACAAGGCCGAAACCATGCGCGAACGCGAACTCCGGGCCTCCGCAGCGAAGGACCAGCTTCTCTCCGGCATTGCGCAGACGCTCTACGGCTTCAATATCAACGCCAACCTCTCAACCGGGAAATTCAACGTCATTCGCGGCACCGGCGCGGAGAAAATCGTCGAATTCTTCGAAAACAGGCAGGACAAGACCTATTCCACCGTCATGGACGAGCTTTTCAGGCATGTCGATGCCGACGCCGTCAAAGACGTCCGCACATTGCTGAGCCGGGACTACCTGCTCGGACGCGGCGAGAAAAGCGGTTTTCTCGGCTCCATTGAAATCCCGTTGATGCTCGACAACTGCGCGCAGTGGTGCGAAGTCAACGTATTCATGGGCATGAACGAGGCCGGGCACCCCATCGTCAACGTCCTCGGGCGCGACATCACGGACATCCACGAACGCCAAATCCAGCACGAACGCGAGCTCAAGGCAACCGCCGCGAAAGACCAGATTCTCTCCGGCATCACCCAGTCGCTCTACGGCTTCAACATCACCGTCAACCTCGACACCCTTGCCTGCTCCGTGATCAAAGGCACCGGGCTCGACTGCCTTCTCGGCGAATTCGAAAACATGACCTATTTCCCGGACATCATCGAAGTCGCCCGCAAGTACACCCCGCCCCAGCACGCCAAGGCATTGCTCGACATCATCGGCGTCGACACGATGCGCGCCAAGTCCAAGGCCGGGGCCAATGGCTTCGCCGGGTCGGCCGCCTTCCTCTCGAACTGCCCCGTCCACGGCTACCACTGGTGCGAGGCCAACGTCTTCTACGGCGTCGACGAAAACGGAAGTCCCACGGCCAACTTGCTTTGCCGCGACATCACCGAAGCCCGGCGCCAGGCCGAAACCGCCGAGAAGCTCCAGGTCGAGCGCCAGGCCAACAAGGCGAAAAGCACCTTTCTCTTCAACATGTCGCATGACATCCGCACGCCGATGAACGCCATCATCGGCTTCACGGATCTCTCGATCAAGCACATCAACGACCCCGCGAGGGCGCACGACTACCTTTCGAAAATCAAGACCTCCGGGCAGCACCTCCTCGGACTCATCGACGAGGTGCTCGACATGGCCAGGATTGAATCCGGCAAAATCAAGTCCTCCGCCCGCGACATCGACGTCGTCGAAGCCGCCGAGGCCATTGTCGAAATCTGCCGCAACAACGCCGCCGCAAAAGGCCTGGAAGTCCTCTTCGACGGCAGCGACATCCGCCACCGGAAAGTTTACGCCGACGTCCTCCACGTCAACCAGATCATCCTCAACATCCTGGGCAACGCCATCAAGTACACGCCTGAAAGCGGAACCGTGTCATACACGATTAGCGAGGCCGAGTCCAGCGTCCCGGGCTATGGGAAGTACATGATGGAGATCGCCGACACCGGCATCGGGATGAGCGAGGAATTCCTCGCGCACATTTTCGACGCCTTTACCCGCGAGAACACCACCACCGTCAGCGGCATTGAAGGCACGGGACTTGGCATGGCCATCGTCAAGAAACTCGTCGATTTCCTCGACGGCGCCATCGACATCGATTCGCAACCTGGGCGGGGCACCCGCGTCAAGGTCACGATGCAGTTCAAGTTCAGCGAAGACAAGACCAAGCCCAGGGAAAAGGCCCAGGACTCCCTGGGCGACCTTGCAGGCAGGAAGGTGCTTCTCGTCGAGGATAACGAAATCAACCGCGAAATCGCCTGTGAAATTCTCTCCGACGCGGGACTCAAAGTCGACACCGCCGAAAACGGCAAGGTCGCCGTCGAAATCTTCAACGCAAATGCCGACAAGGAAAACTTCACGGCGTATGACTTCGTCCTGATGGACATCCAGATGCCGCTGATGGACGGCTACGAGGCGACGAAGGCGATTCGCGCCATCCCCACCCCGGCGGGAATCCACACCCCGATCATCGCGCTCTCGGCCAACGCCTTCGAAGACGACAAGACCAAGGCCCTCGACTCGGGAATGGACGCCCATATCGCCAAGCCAATCAACGTGGAGGAGCTGCTCTCCACCTTGGCGAAATTCCTGTAAACGTCAAAGGGTTAAATCGGCCAGGGGCCGTTAAAGGGTTAAATCGGCCTGAGGCCGTTAAATTGGCCAAAGGCCGTTAAAGGGTTAAATCGGCCGGGGCCGTTAAAGGGTTAAATTGGCCAGAGGCCGCCGTTGAAATTATCTGGCGGTCGTCTCATAGGCAACGCCGCCATTGGCGTCGTAGGCCTTGACGGCGATTGCGCCGTCCGCGACATCGCAGCGAATGAGCGTCGCCTTGTCCATGTAGGGGGCGCCGCCAATGAAGACTGGGTAGTCCGCGAATTCATTGGGTTCAAGCCTCTGGGGCGTATGCTGGTGTGCGCCGATGAAGGCGGCGACGCCCCGCCCATTGAGAAGCGCCAGGAACTCGCCGACACGCCCGGCTTCGGCATGGAGGTCGCCCTTGCGATCCCGCCACACCGGGGGGATGTGCGCGAAGACAAGGCGGACCTTGGCGTCTTTCCATTCGGCAGACGCGAGTTCGCTCTTGAGCCAGGCGTTTTCCCCGGCGATGTAGCCGTCGAAATCCCATTCGTCGCGGCCCTTTTGCGAGGCGTCGTCAGGACAGCATGACCCGGTGTCGAGGAAGAGCATGCGGATGCCGCCCACCGTCACGGCACCGTAGAACCGACCGTCCTGCAATCCCATGTAGTCGGCCAAATGACGCGGAAAAGCCTGAACGAGCTCGTGGTTGCCGCGCACATAGCGAACGGGGCAGTTCAGGGCGCGGCCGACATGGGCCATCGGGGCGTTGACATGTTTGACGATGTCGTCTTCCGAACGGCAGTGGTCGATGATGTCGCCGTTGAAAATCGCGAAGTCCACTTCTCCCCCGGCGTACTTGAGGAGGTTGGTGTAGATTGGCAACGAGTGGTGGACGTCGTTGAAGGCGATGATGGAGAACCGCCCGCCAGACCGTTCCAACGGGCCGAACGAGCCCTCCTCGACATGGGTCACCGCTCCCGACGTGTAGTCTCTGCGCTTGACGGCGAGGGCGCTCCAGGACTTGCGGTCGCGCCAGTCATAGTCGGGCTCGCCTTCGAAGCGGATGTGCCCGGTCGCGACCTGGATGAGTTTCATCGAGACGGCACGGTATTCGACCTTCCTGCATGGATCGAATCCCGCGACACGAGACTTGTGGATGCGCTCGTTGAAGTCGCGGACGCCGTACTTCGACGACCAGGCGCGGTTGGTCGTGGCCCAGCCGTCCTGCGTCCAGTCCACCCACCCGGAGCCCGGCTCCTTCGTGAGCCACACGACCTCGGCGGCGTCGCGCCCGGCGAGGGAGACGTGTGGCTTCACGCAAATGAAGTCATCGGGGACGAAGCAGTCGAGCCACGGTTCCATCCGCCACTTGCCGTCGTCAAAGACCTTGGGGTTGTCGGCGGCGGTCTGCGCCTTCGCCGCGACCACCACGCCTACGGCGAGGACTGCGACGAAAAGAAACCTACGCATGGCCGGCCGCCTCCTCCTGCGCCAACCGGTCGGCGCGCACGAGCATTTCCTCGAAGGCGCGAAGCGCCCCTTCGTAGTCGGTCATGTGGATGCGCCAGGGGCAGGACTCGAAAAAGACGAGATCGGGACGCAGCTCGTGGATCGCCATGGCGAGCAGAGTGGCGCTTTCGGGCGGCACGGCCTCGTCCAGTCCGCTCACGGTGATGGAGACCGGCACGGTGAAACGCTCAGGGTAGTACAGGGCGCTGCGCTTCCTGTACTCCTCGAACTTCTCGGTCTTCGAGCCGCCAAACGAAGCCTCGATGGCGTCCTGGAAGTTGACGTACGAGACATGGTCGGCGAGCGGGTTCATCGCGACGAGCCCCGCCGCAAGCCCGGGATGCAGCGCACCGAGGGTCAGCGTCGCCGTACCGCCCATCGAGGCGCCGCTGAAAAAGACGCGACGAACCTGGAAGCGGGACTTGAGATCGTCGACGATCTGGAGGACGTCCGCCTCCGCGGCGGGTCCCATCCAGGAAGCTGGCGCGCGGTAGTCGGGCGCAACGAGGAGCATGCCGTGGGCGTTGGCGAAGTCGCGCGTCGCACGGCGTTCCCACTTGTTTTCGACGACAAACTGCCAGCGGTCGGCGCCGTGGCCGTGGAAGGTGAAGAGAACGTCCACCGGCCCCGCCGGCAGGATGCCGTTGGGCGGCACCAGCAAATAGCGCTGCTCGCTCCCGTCGTATTTCGACGTGAAAACGACGTCTTCGGTGCCGGGCGGCGGCGGAATGGTCTCCGGCTTGCACGCGGGGTCATCCCACGGCCTGACGATTTTTCTACTTTCCATTGTGTTGCAAGGTCCTTGTTGTTTCCCCGATGATGAAGGTCGTCGATGTCGTGCGGTCGCGCGCCGCCTTGCGTTTCCCGGCCATGCAGTCGAAGGCGAGGTCGGCGATGACGTCGGCCTCGGCGGCGGAGTCAACCTCGAACCGCGTGAGCGGCTTGAGCCAGACCGGGCCAAGCCCCTTGTTGGCGAGGGTGACGACCTGCACGTCGTCCGGGATGCGGATTCCGGCGGCGGTCATCGCCAAAAGAGCGCCCTGCGCGATGTAGTCGTCGTGGAAGACGACCAGGTCGGGTTCGAATCCGCCGAAGGAGAGGCGCCCGCCCGCCGATGCCTCGGTGAAGGCGTCAACCGCCGAACGCACCAGCCCCTCGGTGATGAGCTCGCCTTGGGGCGGGCGGATGACAAGCTGCCGCTCCTCGCAGCCGATTTCCCTGAAAAAGCCCGTCGGAAGCGTGTGGTAGCCGACTTTCCCCATGCCGACGCCAAGGATGCGCCGCGCCCCCGTCGCCCCGCAATGGCGGAGCAAGGCCCTCACCGAGGCGGAGGAATCGTCCGTCACGTACCCGGCGGCCAGCGGCGACTTCGGTGCCGGACCGACCTGGATGAAGGGCGCCCCGGAGGCGACGACAAGCTTCTCGACGTAGGACGCGTAGTCGACGATGACGACAAGCGAGACATGCTGGTTGAGCGCGGCCCTGAGCTCGGAATAGTCGGGCCGCCCGCCGAAGTTCGGCACGGAGGCCTTGGAGAGCGTGACATGGCGCTCCATGAGGCGGTGGCGAAGCCGCTCGGCCAAACGCGAGATGTAATAGCGGTAGGAGCCGGAATCGCCCGCCGTGACCATCAGGACGTTCCCGGCCTCCGCCCGGCCTCCGCAGACGCGAATGCCGATGCCGCTCCGGGGTTGGAGGAGCCCTTCCCTGACGAGTTTGGCGACGGCGCGGCGCGTAACCGCCGTGCTGACGCCAAGCATTCCGGCCAACTCGACGTAGCCCGGGATGAAGTCGCCGTCGCTGTAGAAGCCCGTCTCAACAGCCTGGCGGAGGCCGGCGACGAGCTGTTCGGTCAACGTCGCCCCGGATTCGGCCTTGATGGCGAAGGGGGGCTTCTTGATGTTCCTGGCAGACCGGGTCATTGGACCTTCTACTTCCGGCGCGGCAGATTTTCAGGATGCTCGGCGAAAACGCCGTTGAGCGGCGCGAAGAACTTGACCGTCGCCGGCGTGGAGAAGGTCAAGCTCCAGATTTCGGCCTTGTCCGACGACGGCTTCATCTTGAGGTAGCGGGTGGACCAGCCGGCCTCGTCCCACTTCGTCTCGGCCACGACTTCGCCGGCGGCGTTGCGGAGCGTCCCAAGTCCCCAGACGACCTTCATCACGCACTCGGCGCCGCCTGCGGGAAGCTCGAAGTAAATCGTGTAGGGCTCGCCGTTTTTCACGGGGAGGAGCTTGGCCTTCGACTCGAGGCTGCGGCAGTAGTAGGCGACGGGCAGGCCCTCGGCGTCGAGTTCGGTGAGGCCCTCCGTGATCTTGCGCATGCGCCACTCGCCGTCCTTGGCGTAGATTGCCCGGTAGGCCGAAGGCGACTCAAACCACTGGCCCTTCCACGCGAAGCGGAACTTCTCGGGAAGCGCGGCGGGCGTCGCCGCCCTGGCCCCGGCCGCGGGCGGAACATAGTCTCCGGGGGAGAATTTCGCGATGTCGGCCAGTCCCATCGCCTTCTCCGGCGCGGGATAGGCGAAGGCCGACATGTCGATTTTCTCGCCGTTGAACTCCGCCACGCCCGAAATGTTCTCGACGGAATAGCCTCCCGTGCTGTCGCGGACGCTTAGGATCGGCCCGCCGGAAAAGCCCTCGACATTGAAGTTGTCAAAGGTGAGCGACCCCTCGTTTTCAGGCTTGAAGTCGCGCCATTCGGGGACGTAGCGGTACTCGCGGTCGAGTTTGACCTGCACGGGCGCGTTGCACCCCTTCCCCGGTTCGCGTCCGGGGAGTTCCCTGAGGCGGAAGTTCCGGAAAACGACGTCGAAGAGGCAGGAGTTGGCGATGATGACGGGCGAGGCGTTGCGCGCGTCGACGGCCATCTCGCAGTCCTCGAAGATGATCCTGGAGGGGGCCTTGACATTCGCCCCCATGTAGACGCCGCACCGCGGGAAGACGGTGATCTGCGAATGGTTGCGGTTCTGGTTGAACGTGCAGCGCTTGAAAAGCGCGGTTACCGGGAAATAGCTCGACTCCGAGAAATTGACCGAGGCGCCGGCGTTGCCGCCGAAGACGCAATCGAAGAAGTACATGTCGGTATTGGCCTCGCTCTCGTATTCCGACTCGAAGTCAATGCCCGCCATCGGGTCGCCGCCGACGGTGTCGATGAACGAGACCTTGCGGCAGTAGAGCCCGAAGGCATTGCAGACGCTCATCGCCTGGCGGTAGTTGTCCTTCAGCACGACGTTGTCGAGGTAGATGTTGCGGGTGTCGCCGCCGATTCCCGAAAGCGTCGCGCCGTCCATCGTGTTGGCGCCCAGCGTCACGTTCCGCACGACGATGTTTTCGCAACCCTCGAAAAGCACGCCGCTCCCGCCGTAGTCGGCGGAAAACTTGTTGCGCTCATCGAGCGACTGGAACTTGCCGATGTAGACGTCGTCCGGGCCCCCCTCGCCCTCGATGACGACATTCTTCACGCCCGCGAGCTTGATCATCGGCTCCTTGCTCCTGAGCTGGCGCGAAGTCGCGTCCATCAGCACCTTGACGCCCTTCTTGAGCAGGATGCGCTGGTTTGACTTCGGGACGATCGTCTGCACATACCACGGCGAACCATGGTCTTCGAGGACGATGGTTGTCGCACCCGACTCGATTGCCTCGCGGAGGCACGCGGTGGCGTCCTCGGGGTCCCAGTCGAGTTCGCCCGCGATGATCGTGCGGGTGTCCGCCACGCCAAATGCGGAGAGGTCCTTCGGGAAGACGATTTCTGACTCAGCGACGGGGAAGGTCTTGAAGGAGTCGAAGGCCTTGACGGCGTTGAGCCACCACCCGGCGTAGCAGCCGGGCTTTCGCTTGAGCTTGGCGACTTCGGACTGGGCCTCGCGCATGCCCGCGGGGTCGAACGCCTTGAAACTTTCGAAGCCGATCTTGCTCCAGAGGTCGGCCAGGAGATCCGCCGTGGCGTTGCCCGACTGCGCCTCCCGAAGCTTGGCGCGCGCCTCGGCGAGGGCCTTGAAGCGCTGCGGGGCGGCATACGGGGGCGGGTCGGTCTCCGCGGGGTCGCGGTCCCGGGCGATGCGCGCCTTCTCCTTGGCGATCTCGTCCTTGACCTTCTGGGAGAGACCCTTGATGGATTCGGCGTGCTCAAGGCACTTGTCCGCGAGCTTCGGCCTGGCGGCGTAATCGTAGTCGATGGCGGCCGAAAGGTAGTGCATCGCCTCGGCGTCGTTCTGCCGCGAGTCGGCCGCGGCGGAAGCGCCCGCCATAATGTCGTCCTCGTCGCCGAGTGAAAAGTTCTCGTCGATCTCGAGGTCGTCGTTCGTTTTCTTGGCGTAGATGCTCTCCGCCTCCTTCATGCGTTGCTCGGCGGCCTTGAGGTACTGGGCGACGGCCCCTTCCCTGCCCGCTTTGTCGCGGACTTTCGCCGCCTCCTTTTCAAGGACGACGCTCGACTGCGCCCAGGCCCCCGCCGCGCAGGCGGCGACGAGCAACATGACCAATGATTTTCCTGTGTTCACTTTGCTTTCCCTTTCTGCCAACCAGCTGTCAGCGCACAGCAATCGCCATGCCGCCAACGATTTTTTGCAGGGTGCCGATGGTAATGTTTCCGCCATCCCCAACGAAGCAAAGGCGAAAGAGCATTTGCACGCCCCCTGCCACAATGCCTTTGCATTTTCCATCGCAATAATTCTCCTCTTTTAAAACTCGTAATAGTGCTTGTGAGTTGCATCTGCCCCCAGATCCACCGGCGTCACCTCACACAAACTGTTTCGCCACCTGCTTTTGCGGGTTAATCGACATTGGTGCTGCCACCCCCATTTCGAATGTCCAGATTTGGCAGGGACGCACATCCTGCGCGTCCGCTATTTCAGAAGCAACATGGTACCAGGCTTAAACCACTTGAGGAATCCGACGACCGTCGCGCCCGTCTCGGGGTCGGTGCGCTCGCCCTGAATGACCTGCGTGTCGTCGAAGCCCTTCGGCTTGCGCGTGTGAACCGAAAGCGTGTAGCCGTTCAGCAGAAGCTGCGGGAACGGATAGGTCGTCTGCCAGTCGATGGAGATTGCCGTCTTCTCCGCCAGCAGCAGATCGCGCACCTTCGCATCGCGCCGCAGCGAGAGCGTCCCGCCGTAGCCGCCAACGACCTTGACCTCGGCAAGCTCCTCCGGGTCGCACAGCAGTTCCGCCGGAATGTCCGCCATCGACTTCGCCGGCGTGCGCGGCTTAAACAGATCCACCTTCGACGCGACCGTCAGCGTGCCGCCGTTCGGCTGATCCGCCGCCGTCTCAACGTAGACCGTGCCGGGCGTTCCCTCGGAGTAGTCGGAGGCCACGCCCTGGGTGTCGCACTTGAAGCCGCCGTAGGCCTCCACCTTGCCCTTAAACGCCGAAAGATCGCTTGCACCGCGAACCGTCACGGAGATGCGTCCGCCCGCGCCCATGCCATACTGAGTACAGTTACCGCCATTCGCGTGGATCGTCCCCGCCCCTGTCAACGCATCGGCCTTGAGCCAAATGCTGCCGCCCGAACCCGTATAATACTCGGCAAACGCCGCATCGGCGTTGATTTCGCCGTCAACAAGCAGCGTACCACCCGCGAAAATCTTCACCGCGCCACCGCCCGCATAGGTGTAGGCCTTGTTGCTGAAGCAGCCACCCGAGCCGCAGTTCGTCGGACACAGCGCCGAGCCGTACGTCTTGCCGTAGGTGTCGTCCGCCCACTGCGACCGTCCACCATGCGAAGCCGGTCCCGACGCATTATTCGCCAGCGCGCCAGGGCCCTTGTTGTCCGTGTAACCGCAGCCGTAGACGTCAATAACCGCTCCCGCCGCGACAGACACGTTGCCCGCGACCTCGAGGTCGATCTTGTTCGCCTCGGTCGTCGTGTTGTTCACGTGCGTCAGCTTCGAGCCCGAGAGCAGCACGAGGTTGCCGCCGACCGTGCCCGGCTTGTTCCAGGCAACTGTGCCCTGCCGGTTGACCGTCACGGAACCGCCCAGGGCGAGCGGCGCGTCGATCTGCACCGTCGCATTTGGCGAGACCGCGATGCTCTTCAACGCCGTCGCGGACGAAATGACCATCGTGCGCGAACCGCCGTCCACCGCCACGTCGTCGTCCGCACCCGGCACGGCGCCACCCTTCCAGTTCGCGGGATTCGAGAAGTCCTCCGAGACCGCGCCCGTCCAGTGCGCCCGCGTGTCGTTGAAGAGCCAGTTCACGTTGTTCCCGCCGTCGATGCAGGCGGTCGGGACGATCAGCACGCACGCGCTCGCGTCGCAGCCGGAGACGGTCGCGCCCGTGATCTCCGGCTCGTTGACAGAGAGGAACCACGTCTTGCCCGACGTCGCGCAGCGGAGGACGCCGTTCTTGGCCTCGGCATCGCCCGCGAAGACGAACCCGTTCGCCGTCACGGACGTCCCCTCGGCGAAGGCGACGTCGTACGCCGCCGTGCCGTCACCCGCCGTGAAGGTCGTGCAGGTGAGCGCACCCGCGATCGTCACGGACGGATTCGCCACGATGAACG
>JAZQOA010000095.1:0-10464 GCA_045627605.1 Kiritimatiellia bacterium
CGCCAACATGGCCAGGTCCTCCTCCGAGAAGATCTTCAACGAAAGCATCTTCCCGCAGGCCTTCGGCGAAGCCGCGCAGAAGAGCTACATCGAATCGCAGGAGACCTACCAGTCCCTCTTCGAAGACCGCGGCAAATACGACGCGATCATGAGCGTCCTGTCGGGAATCCTCTACCGCGAAATGCGAAAAGGCGCGTAAGCGGGTATGATTGGAGCAGAGGTTTTGCATGAATGCGACGAGGTGTGAGGACAGGGGTTATCTCCCGATTTGGAAGGGCGCGATGGATGCCGCGGCCTGGTCGGCGCGCCGCCGCGAATTGAAGGCGCTTCTCGAAAGGCATTGCTATGGCGTCATGCCGGCTTTTCGCGGAAAGGCCGAGGCAACCCTGCTTGGCGCGGAGGACGAGTCTTTTGCGGGGAAGGCTGTTTGGCAGCGGCACGAACTCTCCATCGAAACGCCGCGCGGCTTCTACCGCCTGCCTGTCGATCTCGTCATACCCAAGGCGGTGGCGCATCCGCCCGTGGTGCTCCACCTCGCCTTTCGGCGTGCCTTGCCCGACAAATACGCCCCCGTTGAGGAAATCATCGACAAGGGCTTTGCCTTGGTTAGCGTCTGCTACGAGGACATCTCCCCCGACTCCCACGACGGGAATTTCTCAACCGGGCTCTGCGGCCATCTCGTGAACGTGGGGCCGGATGGCGTCCGCAAGGCAACCGAACCGGGCCGGATTGGCGTCTGGGCTTGGTGCGCGAGCCGCATTCTCGACTGGCTTTTCTCCGTTGGGGAGGTCGATGCCGCGCATACAGCCGTCGCCGGTCATTCGAGGCTGGGCAAGACCGCGCTTTGGGCGGCGGCTTGCGACGGGCGTTTCTGGGGGGCGGTCTCGAATTGCTCCGGGTTTGGCGGCGCGGCCTGCGCCCGGCACGGCCACGGCGAACGGGTGGCCGACTTCATTCGCGCCGGTTCGTGGGATTGGTTTTGCGAGAATTTCAAGCTCGACCTCGGCAAGGAGGATGACCGCGCCTACGACCAGCACTTTCTTTTGGCGCTCGTTGCGCCGCGCCTCCTCAGCGTGGGGAGCGCGGAACGCGACGCCGGCGCCGATCCCGCCGCGGAGTTCCTCGGGTCCCGCGCGGCTTCGTCCGCGTGGGAGATGCTTGGGTGCCGGGGGCTCGTCTGCCCGGACCGCATGCCCGTGCCTGGCGACTCCTTCGGGGAGGGAAACGTGCACTACCATCTCCGTCCCGGCACCCATTTCTTCTCGCGGACGGACTGGAATCTCCACCTCGATTTCCTCGCGTCAAAACTTTGAGTCGGCGATTGTGGTAAAATAGTTTCCCCCTTTTGCGCGGCAAGGGTAAAGGCGCGCATCCTGGCCGGAGTGACGAAATGGCATACGTAGCGGACTTAAAATCCGCCGCCGCAAGGCATACGGGTTCGAGTCCCGTCTCCGGCACCAATTTTACGAAATGAATATTTTAGACAATATATTTTGAGATTTTCACGGCGGGTTGTGATTGTTAATAAGTCTTAAAAATGCTAAAAACAGTGCAAAATTGGCAACCATTGGCAACCATGAAAAAAGGCGGAAAAGGGTCTTTTTTTGCCGCCTCAAAAATTGATTTTTGACGGGGTGGGGGTTGACTAAAAAACTCAATGGTGGAATGAGCGCGAAAGGTGACACGCAAAACGGCCGCGCCCTTTGTCATGGCGTAGTTCCGTCGATGTGAAACGAGTTCGCGCGGGCCCTTGCGGGCGGCTTCGCCGTTCTCCGCTTCGCTACGAACCTACCCTTCGATAGTGACGCGGAATACCGCGTCACTATCTTCGGCGCATGGCATCCTCGGTCTGAACCCCGACCCGTTCACCCTCCGGGAACTCGTGCTGATGGTCGAAGGCAGGGGCAAGTTCGACTGGGCGCAGACCTCGTCGCTCATGGCCCTTGCCGTCAACCTCATGCGCGATCCCAAGAAGGGGAAGGCGGTAAGCCCGAACGACTTCAACCCGTTCGCGGAGAAGCCGCAGAAGATCGTCCTCAAGGGCGCGGAAATGCTCGACGCCCTCAAGGCCGCGTTCATCAGGAAGCCGAGGGCTTAGACGGATCGATGATCTTGAGCGCCTTGAACCACTTGCGCAGGAAACCCCTGTCGCGGGTGATCAGGGCGTCGGCGAATTCCAGGGCGTGGGCACCGACCATGAAGTCGGGGGTGATCGCAGTCCTTGCGGTCTTCCCCCGCCTCTTGTCTTCGCGTCGCGATATATTCCAGAGTTCACCGGCCTTGATCGCAGCGGAATCGGACATCGCCGAAAACGTGATGCCGAAGTCGGACATGACTTTGCGGAACTGCACCTTGTCCGTGAAGTGCGAAGAAGCCTCCGCCCAGACGACATCGCAGGCGATGAGATTCCCGTCCCGAGAAGCGCGGATAAGAGCATCGGCGGCGAGATGCGCGTATTCCTGATCGTCGATCAGAATGTCGATGATAACATTGCTGTCAACGGCGTATGTCATGGTCAGCAGCCTCTCATTTCGCGGATGAGATCGTCTGTGCGCGTTCCCTTGGGGAACAAGTGCTTGAGGCATCCCCGATGGGCCTCGAAGGGGTTGGCGGGCTTCTGCTTTTCGGCTACCAGCGCGTTGCCGGAAATGCGGAAGGTCAGCACCATGCTGGGAAGAAGTCCGAGCTTGGTGCGGTACTGTTTCGGGATCGTGATCTGTCCGCGTTCGCCTATGGTCGCCGTCGTCATGTCTGATGCCTCCTAAAGTATGTAATCATTGTAGCAAAAGTATGGATTCTCGGTCAAGGGGGCATTGAGAGACGCGCTTATCCCGTTTTTTTCGGGATAAAATATCCCGTTATATTCGTTAATACTACTCGATGATTTTTTGCACCAGGAAGGAGCTTCCCCCGGCCTTTGTCCGGGAGCCCGGCCCGCGAAAATTATATTTGAACCCAATCCCGCATTTTTGCGTTTATTCATTTGTCATGAACATGCGCAAAAATGGCTTTACTCTCATTGAACTCGTCATGGTAATCGCAATTCTCGCGATTATCTCGACTCTTGCCGTGGGAAAATTCGGGCAAATCCAGAAAAAGGCGGCGCGTCAGGTGTCGATCGCCAACCAGCAGAACATCGGCCGCATTGTCGATTCGCACGTCTTGGTGAACCACGGCGGGTTGAACCGTCTCGACGCCCTTGTCAATTACGATTGCGCCACGGTTTCGTCCGATGGCTTTGGCACCTTTGCCACGGCGGGGCTTTACACCGGGCCGGACTCCGCCGAGGCGCAAGTCCGCGAGAAGAACAGCGGGCTTTCCCCGGAACTTCTGGCCGTGCTTTGCACCTACAAGTTGAACGAAGCCGAGTCGCTCGCCCTCGGGGATGACCTTGGCGTCAAGTTCGTGATGCGGCATTGGCGTAAAATCGGGGAGGCGCCGGACAAGGGAGACGATGGCTCGGTCGTGACGGACGCCTCCGTCGCCGCCGACGCGGAGCTTTCCGCCTGCGTGGCAACCACAAACGAACCCGGGCTTGTCTGCGCGGCGATTACGGGCATGAACGACGCCGGGCGCGCCATCTACCGCGACTGCGGGCAGGACATGCTGGCGACGGACGCCACGCTGGCGGCGGCGTCCGTCAGGGAGGAAATTGCCGCAACGGGCGGCGCACTCCTGGCCTTTGGGCTTGGCGACAGCGCCTCCATCATAGGTTCCACGCATGGCGGTATCGATGCCGCGCCCTTCAGCGAAGTTGTGCAGGGCAAATACTACCGGCGCTACATTTTGCTTGTCCGGCTCGTGCCGGAATCCGGGGGTGGGGTCTCCGCCGAGGTGGCGGGCGTCCTCGATCCCGAAGGCAACACCATCCGCAAGGCGAGGCTTGCGCTGAAATAGGCCTTGCCTTGACTTCGCTTCCAGGCGATTTTCCATTTAACGCAAACACAAAGGAGAAAAATGACGGCAGTTGGCAAAAAGCAGGGTTTTACCCTCATTGAACTCATCATGGTTGTCGCGATCATCGCGATTATCGCGCTTTTGGCGATCAACAAGCTAAGCGGCTTGCAGAAGGAGGCCAAGGAAAAGATCAACCTGGCGAACCTCAAGCGCATTTCGTCCGGCATCGAGACCTACATTGCCGCAAACGGCGAAAACCTCAACTTCGACAAGATGGATTCGTTGACGAAGTGGTCGAACCATGCCAAGGGGACGCCGGGCGACACCTCCAGGCTCGCCAGCAAAGGCGACTTGCTCCTCTACACGAACCAGGCGGGCAATGTCGGCCTTTCGACGGCGCTCTTTGGCTCGGCCAATCCCTTTACCTCCAACAAGGAAACGCTCATCGGCCAGTATTGCCTGAGCGAGACGGACGTCGCGGTCCTCGAACATGACCTTGGCCTCAAGTTCCTCTTTGAAGGCACGGATGGCGCCAGAAACCGCGTCGGCGACGATGGCGCCTGGGCGCAGGGTGAAATCGCCAATCCCGACAAGTGCTCGTCCGTCGCCGTTTCAAATTATCCCGGACGCGTCGTCGCCGTCGTCAATCCCGGCGCGACAAGCGGCAGCACTCCGGTCGGCTGCGACATTTACAAATCCGTCGGCCAGGATGTCGCCTACACCTACACGGGCAAGATCATGGTCGGCGGCGCCGAGCAGGCCGACAATCTTTCGGCCTTCAAGGCGCTCATGTCCGGGGAGGGCATCCTCATGGCCTTTGGACTTGGCGAGAACTGCGCCCTGATCGGCAACAACAAGTCGGGATTTGACTCCGCCCCGAAGTGCCCGGTTATGAATTCCGACGAGTACCGCCGCTACATCATCCTCGTCCGCGTCAAGTACTCCGCGGGGAAGGGCGGCACTTACAGCGCCGTCAGCGCCGAGTATGCGGGCGTCATGGATCCCGCGGGCAACGTCGCCACGACGCTCAAATAGGGCTGGGGCGCGTGATGTCCGCTTGTCAGGCGGACATCGAGACAAAACAAAACAGGCCGCGTGGCGAAAGCCGCGCGGCCTGTTTCCGTTTTGAACCCGGGCGGGTTTAGCGACCCTGCGTGTCGTTCTTCATTTGGTCGAGGTGGAACTCGGCCTGCGTGGAAATCTTGTCGAGCTGGCCGTCGAGCATCCAGCAGATGCGGTCGGAGGTGCGGAGCATCTTCGGGTCGTGCGTGGAGCAGATGACGGTGACGCCATCCTCGTCGTTCATTTTCTTGAGAAGGTCGATGATTTCGTTGCCGGTCTTCGTGTCGAGGTTGCCGGTCGGCTCGTCCGCGAGAATGACGGAGGGCTTGTTGACGAGGGCGCGGGCGACCGCCACGCGCTGGCACTGGCCGCCCGAAAGCTCGAACGGCTTGTGGTGGATGCGGTGGCCGAGGCCGACGCGCTCCAGAATCTCGATGCCGCGCTTCTCGGCGTCCTCATGCGAGACGCCCTTGAAGGTGAGGGGGAGGGTCACGTTCTGGAGGGCCGACATCACCTGGATGAGGTTGAACGTCTGGAAGATGTAGCCGATGCGGTTGCAGCGGAACCAGGCCTGCTGGCTCTCGGAGAGGTCGAAGACGGAATGCCCCTCGAAGAAGACGCGGCCTTCCGTCGGTTTGTCAAGGGCGCCGATCTGGTTGAAAAAGGTAGACTTCCCCGAACCGGAAGGTCCCATGATCGAGATGAACTCGCCCCTGTAGATGTCGAGATTGATGCCCTTGAGGGCCCAGAGCTCCTCTTCGCCGGTCTTGTAGAACTTCTTGACGTTCTCGGCGCGGATGATGACGTCTCTTTCTTCTGCCATGGTGGATGCCTCCAGGATATCAGTGGCCAAACTCGTCGGAGTGGAAGTCGAGTTCCTCGGGACGGGCGGCCTTGACGATGCGGCCGTCCTCGATCCAGAGGATGCGGTTCGACGCCTTGAGCATTTTCGTGTCGTGCGTGGCCGAGATGATTGTTACGCCCAGGTCGTGCTGGAGCTGCTGGAAGAGCTCGATGATCTCCTGGCCCGTTTTCTGGTCGAGGTTGGCGGTGGGCTCGTCCGCGAGGATGATTTCGGGCGAGTTGGCGAGGGCGCGGGCGACGGCGACGCGCTGCTGCTGACCGCCGGAAAGTTCCGCGGGCTTGTGCAGGATGCGGTGGCCGAGACCGACCATCTTGAGGATCTTGATGCCCTTTTCGCGGGCCTCCTCGCTGTTGAGGCCGGCAAACGACATCGGGAGCGTCACGTTCTCAAGGCAGGTCATGACCTGGATGAGGTTGTAGCTCTGGAAGACGTAGCCGATCTTGCGGCAGCGGAGCCAGGCGAGTTCCTCGGTGTCGAGCTGGGCGATGTCGACCTGGTCGATGTAGACGCGGCCGGAGGTGGGCTTGACAAGGGCGCCGATCGAGTTGAAGAGCGTGGACTTGCCCGATCCGGAGGGACCCATGATGGAGAGGTACTCGCCGCGGTAGACGTCGAGCGTCGCGCCACGGAGCGCATGGGTCTCCTGGTTGCCCATCTTGTAGACCTTGTGGATGTCGACGCCGCGGATGATCACCTGGCGTTCGTCGCCCTCGGGGATTTTGAAGAGGTCGTCGAATTTCTGTTTGTCGAGAGTGTTCAAGGGTTTTCTCCTTCCGCCTGAGTGTTCGGGTGGGTTGCCTGGCGGGCTTTTGCCTAGACCGTTGACCGGAGGGCGGTGGCAGGTACCATGGCCGCGGCGACGCGCGCCGGGTAGAGCGCGGCGACAATCGAGAGAACCACGCCGGCGATGACGGAGTAGAGGCCGTAAAGCAGGACCGCCGCAAGCGGAAGCGAGCCGAAGACAAGGCCGGCGCCGTAGGTGATCGTGTAGATGACGATTGCGAAGAGCGCGCCGAAGAGGGCGCCCACAATGCCGCCGACAACGCCCATGAGCGAGGCTTCCATGACGAACATCTGCGTGACGAAAGCCGAGAGGGCGCCGAGGCACTTCATCGTGCCGATCTCGCGGAAGCGTTCCGTGACGGACATCAGCATGGCGTTGGTGATGCCGATGACGGTGACGAGCAGCGAGATGATGGCGATCCAGGTGTTGCGGAATTTTTCCTTTTTCTTGTTCGCCTCGATCTTGGCCTTCTCCTCGTCGGTGAGGGTGCGGGCGAGCTTGACGAACTGCGCGGCGTCGGCGCCGATCTTGTCCGCCCCGGAGTCGAGGATCGTCGAGGCGATGATTGAGTTGAGCGACTTGCCCGTGAAGGCCTTGAAGTCGAAGGCGGGGGCCGCGTTCTCGCCCATGAGGAAGACGATGTCGGCGGCCTGCGCGTCGCCTGTCTGGGCGGTGGCGACGGGACGGCGCGGGGTGGGCGCGGCCTTGGCGTCGAGAATCACCTTGGCGGCCCCGAAGTCCTTGGCGAGGAGCGAGACGATGCGTGTCTCGACCTCCGACATCGCGCCCGCGCCGACGATGCCGACGGTCTTGTCCTGCATCTTGGGAAGTTCGCCGCGCATGAAGCTTGTGATGCGGCCGACTTCGACGCGGCAGGCGTCTTCGTCCGCCACGCCCTTCTTGACGAGCTGCCCGGTGAGGATCGACATCAGGAAGGCGATGCCGCAGGTGACGCCCATGATCGTGACGAGCGAGCGCCCGATGCGGATTTTGAGACCCTGCATCACGACGCCGAAGGCGATGTTAAGCGGGAGCTTGACCTGGTTGGGGATTTGCTCCATTCCCTTTTTGATGGGGGGTAGTGTTGCTGCTGTGTTCATGGCTGGATCAGAAGGGGGCGCTTGAAACGGCGTTCTTGATGAGGTTGAGGGCGACGGTGGCCATGCCTATGAGGCCCACGCCCGTGTAGTAGCCCGCGAGGAGCGCCGGGGCGCTCTTGAGGAAGTTGGACTTGCCGAACTTCTTCTGGAAGTAGTACCGGCCGAGCAATGCGCCGACAATTTCGAGCATCATCGTGTGGGGCAGCGCGCCGAAGCCGCGGATCATGCCGTAGATGAAGAGCGTCGGGAGACCGAAAATCGAGAAGAGGACAAAGAGCAGCACCGTGGTGAGGCCGCCGCAGGCGATGACTTTGGGGTGCAGCGCGCGGGCGAATTCCGTGTCCTGGAACCGCGAGGCGGCCTCGGCGGTCGAGACCTTCGCGACGTCGGCCTTGGCCTTGTCGGGGGTCTCGGCGGCTGCGTCTTCCTTGCCGACGGCCGCCTCCGTGGCGGAAGTTCCGGCGGCGGGCAGGGCTTCGCCCTCGTCCTTGTAGAGTTCGGGGTGGAAGGTCGACGTCATGAAGAGCGCGCCGGACTTCGCCGATAGCTCCCAGTTGAGGCGTGCGGCGGGGTAGATGTCGGACGGCACGGGGTTGGATTTCCAGATGAAGCCCCAGAAGAAGAAGGAGAGGAGGTAGAGGGTGGGGAGCGCCACGACGTCGGCGATGATCAGCGAGCGGAAACGCACGCCGGTGAGTTCGTTGACGCGGAAGCTCTGCGCCTGCGAGCCGAAGTTGTTGAACGGAATCGGCGCGACCCAGACGTCGATCTTGGAGTAGCCCGAGAGGATGATGCAGCCCTCGCGGATGTAGGGGATGTCGACGGCCTGGCCCGTGAGGCCGATGAGGCGGGCGTTGACATAGGAGATGAAGGGGCAGTAGAGGACGACGAAGAAGATGAGGAAGCCGAGGAGCCCCGGGACCAGGATGTTGGAGACGTAGACGACGCCCATGGCCGCCGCCACGTAGATGCCGAGGGCGAGGGGCATCGACCAGTCGCCGCGCCCGATGTCGGGCGTCTTCCACAGGGACGAGACCGCGCGGTCGCGCTCGGTGAGTTCCTCGCTCTGCACCTTGCCGGCGGCGGCAAGGCGCTTGGCCTCGCGGCTGCGCTTGACGAGGTCCTTGATCGTCGAGAAGACGGAAATCAAGGCAATCGCGGCGGTGGTGCCGAAGCCAAAGGACATCCAGAAGTCAATCTGGTTCACGAAGGTTGTGTTGACCGTGTTCATGCCCGGCTGCCACTGGACGAGGATTTCGGAGAAGTGGAGGATTGGGTTGAGGATGAGGGTCGTGAGAATGGCGGCGAAAGAGCCGAGAATCGCCCAGAAGGGAAGCACCATGCCCGTGATGATGATGCCGGGCTCGATCGTGAGGCCCGTCGGGGTGGCCGGCAGGATCGACTCGGTCATCGTGGTGGTGTCGAGATAGGGCTGGGGAATCAGGAAGACGGGCTTGTCGAGGAAGAGCCCCGTAATGGCGGGAATGCCGACCTGGATGAAGCCGAAGGCCAGGCCAATGACGGAGCCAAGCGTGAAGATGCGCCATTTGGAGAGGGGCTTGTGGCCCTCCTCGTCGACCTTGTTGGCCTCGGCTTCGAGTTCCTCGGGTTTCTTGGTCGAGTCGGCGAGGGCGAGCGAACCCTGGGCGCTAACAGGGGCGAGCGGGAAGGGCAGGCGCTCCACGTCGGAGCACAGGCGGAAGAAGAAGTAGCCGATCGTGTACTTGCTGATCAGCGCGTAAACGGAACCCATGATGAGAAGCAAGGTCGGGATCAGCCAGTCCTTGTGGAAGAGGTTTCGCTCGGTGATGGCGGGGGAGTCGGCCTTCGGCACCCACCATGTCGGCAAATAGTCGCGCATGCCCATGTCGCGGACAATGTCGCTTGTCACGAAGTAGGCGCGGTAAACGAGGCCGCCGGCCGGGCCGCCCGGCAGAATCGCGTTGGTCGCCATCATGACGCCGGCGGCGTAGAGCAACACGATGAGGTTGCCCTTCGACATCGTCTTCATGGCGCGGCGCGACATTTCGCTGAAGAGAATGACGGTCACCCAAGTCGCCGCGGAACCGATCGTGCCGCCCGTCATGAGGCCGAGGTAGATGGAGCCCGGCAGCATGATGAGGCCGCAGAAGAGGATGCCGGCGATCGTGGTCCAGCTAAAGCCGTCCTCGAAAGTTGCGGGCGGCTTGAGCAAGTTGCGGTATTGCTCGAGTTCTTTGTCGACTTTTGCCATGAAATTGTCCTTTAGCCTTGCCTTAAGGTAATTGGGAAATTTTACGCGATTCCGCGGAAACAATCAAGTAGTTTTTCAAGCAGAAAACATGCCAATGGCTCAATGGATGTCGTATTTTTTCATCAGGCGCTGGAGATAGGCGCGCTCAATGCCCGCGGCGCGGGCCGACTGGGAGATGTTGTTGCCGTTGCGTTCGAGGAGGTCCTTCACGTATTTCCGCTCGAAATCGTCGATGAGCTCGTTCTTGGCGTCCTTGAACGGGCGGTCGGCGTGGAAGGTGTCTTCCTCCTCCTCCCTGAGGGCCGCCGGCATGAACCGCCCGAGCCCGAGGAAGGCCGAAAGATCCACCGGGGGCTTGGCGGCGAGGAAGGCGACTTCGATGAGGTTGCGGAGCTCGCGGACGTTCCCCGGCCAGTCGTGGCGCTTGAGGATTTCCATTGTCTCGTCGAAATGGAGAACCTGCTTCATCGCGAGCGGCCCCTTGAGGTCGGTGATGAAGCGCTTGGCGATGAGGGGGATGTCG
>JAZQOA010000096.1:0-2008 GCA_045627605.1 Kiritimatiellia bacterium
CTACCACCACGACATCGGAATCATCCTCGACAGGGCCTACGAAATCGCCTCGCGGCATCGCCAAGGCGAACTCAAGAACCCCGTGACCGCCTTTCAACGCTGGCTCCAACGCAACTACGGAAAGGAGGCGAACTGATGAACCTCAATCAGATGGTCAACTACCTCGACCGCGAGGAAATCGCCGCGGCGCGGAAACGCAAGTACCTGAAAACCGTCCGCAAACTGCCCCCGAACCTCCGCCGCTTCGCCGTCGCCCTCAAGCGTGAAATGGTCGACTTCCGCGGCCCCGAGTGTGACATACGCAAAAAAGTGTGTTCGGCCTTGAAAATCGGGCATACGGCCTACTACGAGCAACTGCGAAAAGCGGAAAAACTGCTGCCCTAAGGGGCTTATTGTGGAGGGGCGTGATGTTGGCGAGGTGCCAACGCGATGACCCCCAACACGGCGAGGCCGGAGTCCTCGCCCTACCATGGGGTGAAAGACCAATGGCAACGCATCCATCACGGTAGGGCGGGCACTCACCCCGCTGTCCCAATGGAAAGAACACACAAAATGGCAACAAAAATCTGCGGCTTCCAGAGCCGGAAGATCGCCGCGTTCCTCACGGGGCTCGTGACCGGCGTCCTCATCGGAGGCTGCTCGGTCTTCGGACCGGGCCTGGGCGTCAGCGTCTACTGACACCCGGCCATGGAACCCTTTCCCTGTCAATGCGCATTGACAGGGGGCCTCAATGCGCATTGAATGGGGGTCTCAATGCGCATTGACCACAACAACCCATCAGACCCTCAAAAAGAAAGGAAAATTCAGATATGGCAAAGCCTGTTCTGAAGTTCACCGCCGTTCCGTACGAGATCGGCGATTTCAAGGGCTACCGCCCGCAACTGGAACCGCAGAATCCGGTCTCCGACCTGGACTTCTGCCGCGAAGTCGTCACCGAGAAGCGACTCTCGATGAGCGCCGAGGAACTCCTCCACGCCCTCGAGATGGTCGGCGAGGTGGGACCGAAGAAGGTCGCCGAGGACGGACGCCCCCGCGCCGTCACGAAGCTCCTCAAGTGGAACCGCTACGCGCAGGGCAACCTCGAGTCGCCGACGAGCCCGTGGAACGACAGCTGCAAGGCCGTCATCCGCGCCCAGCTCCTCAACGACGCCGAGAAGATCATCCACGCGTCGTTCACGAACGTGAACACCGGCATCGGCGACAAGCTCGACAACGTCACGTGGCACGGCGCGAAGAGCGTCCAGAACGTGATCAAGGTCGGCGCGGACTTCGGCGCCTACGGACGCCACATGGAGTTCATCGCGGACGGCGAGAGCCCGGATACGGCGTGGATCGAGTTCGGCGGCGAGAAGTACGACCTCGCGAACAAGGCGAGCGACGTCTCGTGCGCGACCTTCGGCTTCCCGGCGGCCCTCGCGGGCATCGAACCCGGCACGGCGGTGAGGTTCTGGATGAAGAGCCGCGGCGGCATCGCGGACGGCCAGGTCTACACCTCGAAGAAGGACGTGACGGTCATCGCCGGCGACACGCCCGTGACGCCGCACATCGACCGCGCCCGCACCGATCAGGAGGGCGAGATCGACAACCGGCTCGTCGAAAGCCTGCCCTTCTCCATCTACGGGAGCGGGTTCGGCTCGGAGGGGACGGTGAAGGTCACCGGCGTCGACACGGACGGCCAGCCCAAGACCGTCGAAATCCCGTCCGGGGCGATCACGTCCTGGGCGGACGGCGAAATCCGAGTCGACGGCGAGGCCTGGGAGCCGCTTACCGCCCAGCTGGACCTGACGAATCCGATCGGGATCGTCGCCGCGTGCGGCACGAGCGAGTCCAACGCCCTTGAGGCCACGGTCTACGCATAAGCCGAAAAAAACCGCGTCCCCCTCACCGGGGACGCGGCTTTCGCCAGAGGCGCAAACGCCCCTCGCCTTTCAGTCGATTACTTGAAGTAGCGGTTGTAGAGGCCTTCGAAGCCGGCGCCGTGGCGGGCCTCGTCCTTCGCCATCTCATG
>JAZQOA010000097.1:0-4000 GCA_045627605.1 Kiritimatiellia bacterium
ATGTCGCCGCCCCGACTTGTACGCTTTCCTCGGTTCATGACAGACAAAGGTTTCAAATTTCAAACTAATGGAGGAACGATAATGAAAAAACTGGTTGTGTCGATGCTGTCCGCGGGGGTCGCGGCGGGCGCGGGGGAAACCACCGCCTTCGGCGCGCCGGACAAAGCGGCCAACGCCTCAAGCGTGCCAGGCTCGAGTTCGACGGTTTTGTCGCCGCACTCCTTGCGGTAGCGCAGGTATTCGGCCAGTTCCTCGGCGAGTGAATTCATGCGTCAAAGACACGGCTCGTCGCGGAGCTTGTCCGCGACGGAGAGGATAAATTCCTTCAGCTGGTCGCGCAACCCTTCGCGCTCGAGGCCGTAGATGATGTTCGTCTTGATGAAGCCAAGGTGGTTGCCGACGTCGTGGCGGACGGCGTCGATGATTCGGCCGTGGATCGGTGAGGCGTGGGCGAGCATCCTGAGGGCGTCCGTGAGCTGGATCTCGCCGCCCTTGCCGGGGCGGACCTGCTTGAGCGCCGGGAAGATTTCCGGCGTCAGCACATAGCGGCTCGCGATGACGAGATTTGACGGCGCCTCCTCGGGCGACGGCTTCTCGACGAGGTCCGAGACCTCCCAGAGCTTTTCTGATTTCTCGACGCCCGAAAGCACGCCGTACTTGCTGACGCGATCCATCGGCACCCGCTCGGCGGCGACCACGCAGGTCCTCGTCTCTTCATAGGCGTCGATGAGCTGCCGTGCGGCGGGGACGCCCGAAGTGGACTGCAGGAGCGTGTCGCCAAGCAGCACCGCGAAAGGCTCTCCGCCGACATGTGCCTCGGCGCAGCGGATGGCGTCGCCCAGGCCGAGCATTTGCTTTTGCCAGACGAAGTGGATGTTGGCGAGGTTTGAGATCCGGCGGATGAGGGCGAGCTGTTCGATCTTGCCCTTGGCCTCGAGCTCCCACTCGAGCTCGGCGCTGCGGTCGAAGTGTTCCTCAATCGCGCGCTTGCCGCGTCCGATGACCATCAGGATGTCCGTGATCCCTGAGGCGACCGCCTCCTCGACGACATATTGGATCACGGGCGTGTCGACGATCGGCAGCATTTCCTTCGGCGAGCATTTCGTCGCCGGGAGAAACCGCGTTCCAAAGCCCGCGGCGGGGATGACGGCTTTTCTGATTTTGGCCATTTCGGTGTCCGCCCAGTGTCCTCGCCCCGGTTAGAGCGAAAGCTTGATGACTTCGTTCTTTTCGGCCGACTCGAAGATGGTCTCGATCAGCGTCACGAGGCGGCGCTGCTGGTCGTGCGTGACGATCGGCGTGGCTTCCCCGCGGATGACGGCGCAGACGTTGCGGTAGAAATCGCGCCAGTCGCCGGGGACGTGCTCGATCGGGTAGTGCTTGATCGTGTCGTCGGTGCGCGGCGCCATCGTCTTGGTGAGGCCGACGCCCGCGATGATCGGCACCGCGTCGCGGTTTTCCCAGTCCGAAACCTTCACGATCTCGCCGTTGAGGCTCCAGTCGTGGATGATGGCGGAGCCGTTCTCGCCGAGCATGTACCAGCGCGGCAGGGAAATGAAGTTCGACGTGCCGACTTCGGCGCGGTAAACAAGGCCGTCGTCGAAGGTCGCCTCGACGTGGAAGCCGTCGTCGCAGTTCTCGTTGGTGACGTAGTCGAGGTGCGCGTAGAGCGAGACGAGTTTGCGGGGGAGCGTCATCATCAGCATCTGGTCGAGGATGTGGATGCCCCAGTCGAGGACCATGCCGCCGCCGTGTTCCTTCTGGTTGCGCCAGTCGCCCGGGATGCCGCGGCTGCCGTGGACGCGCGACTCGATGCAGAAGACCTTGCCGAGCGTGTTCTTGTCGAAGATGTTTTTCATCGCGAGGTAGTCGGGGTCCCAGCGGCGGTTCTGGTGCACCGTGAAGAGCTTGCCCGCGCGGTTCGCCGCGGCGATCATCTCCTCGAGGTCGGCGACCGTCATCGTGACGGGCTTCTCGGAAATCACGTTCTTGCCCGCTTCAAGGGCCTTGATCACGAGTTCCTTGTGGACGTCGTTGGGCGTCGCGACCGTGACGAGGTCGATTCGCTTGTCGGCGAGGAGCTCTTCAAGCGAGGCGAAGGCCTTGCCTTTGCCCGGGACGTCCTTGAGGCGCTCGGGAAGGATGTCGTACGCGCCGATGAAGTCGAGCTCTTCGTTCTCGACCATGCGCGAGGAGTGGAAGTGACCCATGCCGCCGTGCCCAATCACGGCGCTGCCGATTTTCGTGCTCATTTTTCTCCTTGTTGAGGAAAACCTGTTGTGAAGCCAGTTAACGCGCGGCGAGCCTGCGCAGCTTGCCGGCGACCGAAAGTTTCTGGACCGAGCTGAACTTGTCGACGAAGAGCTTGCCTTCGAGGTGGTCGAGCTCGTGCTGGACCGCGCGGGCGAGAAGCCCGCGCACCGTGGCGGTGTGGCGCTCGCCGTCAAGCCCCGTGTAGTCGAACGTGACCTGCATCGCGCGCGAAACCTGTCCGTGGATATCCGGGAAGCTGAGGCAACCCTCGTTGCCGCGCTGCGTGCCTTCGGAGGCCGTGATCTTCGCGTTGACGAGGACAAGCGGCATCTTGACGGGTTTGTTGAACTCGGCGAGCTCGGGGGTCTTCTCGCAGTCGGCGGGGACGTCGATCACGCAAATCGCCTCGTCGCGCCCCACCTGCTCGGCGGCAAGCCCGACGCCCTCGGCGTCGTACATCGTCTCAAGCATGTCCGCCGCCAGTTTCCTCAGTTCTTCCGTCACCTGCGCCACGGGTTTGGCGGGTTTGCGAAGGACGTCGTCGCCGTATGTCACGATGTCAAGCAGCATGGCGGACCTCAGCCAAAGACAATCTTGCCGAACTTGTCGGGCTGGTGGAAGTTGAGCTTTTCGCCCACGTCGCACCACATGCCGTAGTGCTCGCTGCCGCCGCACTTGAAGAAGTTGCCGTGCCAGACGTCGCCTTTCTTCACCGAGCACTTGCCGAGGCAGGCCGTGAAAAGCGCGAGGGGAATCCGGTAGGCGACGGACCACGAGACGGGCCCGGTGACCGGCTTCAGGATCTTCTCCGGCATCGAGTGGCGGATCTCGACCTGGCGGGCCCACTCCTCGGGGACCTTCTCGAATTCGCGGAAGGACTTCCTGCCCTTGCGGCGGATGATGGTCGGGTCGATCATCTTGTAGAGAAGCATCGTTCCGCCGGCGTTGATCTCGAAATTGAAGTAGGTCGTCCCGGGCGCGGGCTGCACGAAGAACTCCACGCAGCTGTCTTCGCACACCGGGTCGTTGAGATGCGTGCTCACGACCTTGACGAAGGTGTCCATCACGTCGAAGCGCACGTAGAGGTTGCGCGCGTCGTACATTGCGCGGAAATAGGTCAGGGGCCTGATCTTTTTCGACTTCTTGTGCCAGGCCTCGATGACGCCGACGTCGGCGTTCTCCCAGCCCTTCGCGGGCACGCCCTGCGCGGGATCGAGCGACGGCGCCTTCGCGGCGCGGCGAATGGTATATGACGCAATTTTCATAGTCATTGATTTTACCATATTGGGGAAATTTCTGAAAACAGCCGCAGCGGGTGGGGTGCGACAAAAGATTGTCCCGGGGATCCGGCCGATGCCATTGCTTGGTCCTGCGTCGTTATGCCTTGTTTCGCCTCCCCGACCTGATTGCCCATCCCGGGAGCGCGATCAAGATTTCGAAGCGCTAGTGCATTCCGCCGCTTTTTTTGAGCCGCTCCTTGTTGCCTGCCCTTTCCCTGCGTCCCGCCTACGCCGATTGCACACCGTCACCAGCCCCGACGGACTTCACAAGCGCCCAGAGGGGTTCCGACACCGCCTCAAGCGCCAGGACCAGCGCCGCTTGTGTCACACGCCTTTCCCCGGCGGCAACCACTCTCCCCGCATCTGCGCTTCCTGCGTCTTCCGCCGCCTTCACGCTGTCCGTGGCGACACAGTTCGCGGTGTTGCCACCGTTGGCACCGACAGTCCCGAAATTCCCTGAGTCCACA
>JAZQOA010000098.1:0-54733 GCA_045627605.1 Kiritimatiellia bacterium
GCGACATGTCATAACATCAGTCAAGACGTGCGGCCACTCGTCAACACGAGTGTTACGCTTGGCAAGATCCTCAAAAAAGGATTTGAAAGCTTTCCCCGCATCACCTCCCGCTTCATAATATTCGTCTATATCGTGACATTCGATCCCTTGATCCGCGAGCATGCGCCGACGAGAGGCCGAACTGGGTCGAATTTCAATCAAATAAATTTTTCGTACATTGCAAAAGCCCTGTTGGATTTTTGCCCATTCCAGCCAACTTAAGAAGTTGGGGTCATCTCCGGAAAACCCAATAAGAACAAGCGTGTTTTCCAATATTGACTGGCGCACCGTGTTCACAAATGAAGCATGGTCGTATGGATAAGATCGATAGTCTCTTGCCGTAATGATAAACGGACGCTCGGAAGGGAAGCTGCCGTGCAACTTAATGATCCGAGGCTGTTGTGCGACGCTCAGATCGGCCTTGTTGTAAACTGGGCTATATCTGATCGAACTGATTTTCCCAGCTGCCTGTTCAAGTAAGGTGTCGTAATTAGTTGTCAAGACATCCACCCACGGCAATGACAACAGTTGGCAATGCAAATCAAGTTTTGGACAATTCGGCTTATGGCATGATGAAAGTAAAAGAGAATCCAATTGCGGACGGTCAAAGGCCGCCTGATACTCCTCCGCCAACCTCATAACGTCAACATACGGTCCGACTTTCACTCCACTATGCAGCCGACTCCACATCTTGTCTGCCAAGTTCGCCCAAAGTGGATATGACGAATCGGCGTTCCGACTAAATCCTGCGCCAACAAAGACAACTGCGTAATGCCCCCAAAGCTGCCGTGCAATATCTTCAATAAAAACGCCGTCCTTCCGCTCCTCTGCCTTCTTCATCGGTTTCCCCTCCTCTTCTTGACACTTAAATTATTGTAGCAATGTAACCAATAAAGATATCTCCAGCCGCCTCTTGTAAATCTCCGCAAATTGTTTCCAATTTTAAGACATCTCACTTCTTTCTGGAATCCCTCGCCACCACAAAACTTTGATTACACACATTGCGCCCATTAAACACGATCTTATGGTCCTCGTGTTCAAATGACTTCTTGCACTCCGTGTTGATTGGTGGCTGAAGCGTGTAAATCATCGCGGCCTCGCAAATCAGCAGATTGGCATTCTTCTCCAATGTCACAATCGAAAAGTACATGTTCTTCGTATCGTCGCCTGCCGCTTTCACCCAATCCTTATAATGCTCATGTTTACTCGTTACACGCTCCGGCAAATCGATTGACTTACCGATGTATTGAAGTGTGCACTCTTTTTTAGCAGGATCACAGGAGTAAACAAGATAGATACCCCTCTCATCGAATTCCTTATCAATCTTCTCGTTGAAAACCGTCAATGACATATGATTGCTCACCGTCACCGTTGTCGTATTGATTTGGTTTTCACTCATGATTCTTTTCCTTCTTGTGTTTTAGTTTTGAAAAGTTTCCGTTCATTCAGCATCCATTCACCGCGAGGAATCGCATGGAATATACTTTCCATTATCATACAACAGGATCCAATACAATCAGTTTTTTGATGTAAAGCTGAAATCCGAAAGTGTCAGGATCGAGCAGAAACGACATCTTGTCATTCGTTGACGCACACTCAGCGACATAGGGTGACTGCTGATTGCAAACATATGCGGCATGTTCGCCCTTGTTGAATGCGTCCTCAACCGGATGGCACTGCTTGAACTGCTTTACAACCGCCGCAAGTTGCGACACGCCCTTGATTGTCCATTTGGTAACATTACAAGGTTTCAGACTCCGATTCTTCATCTCGACAAAAACAACCGTCTCCCGACTTTGAGAACAGAGCATGCCATCACATCTGGATTGTGTCGGCGGAGTCTGGCTCACATAGAGAGGGTTGTAATCAATTGGAGTGAATCTCAGATCGTTTCCCGTGTGCTTCACAACTGCATTAACGGAAGAAACCCCATAGGCACCTCCCGGCAGACAGGAAAATGCCGGCGCATTCGCGGACTGCGGATCTTTCAAGAAGAAAATCCGCGAAGAATGCCACGGCTCTGAAGCCGGTGCAAGGCTGAAGAAATCAAGCATCGCGCCTGACCCCTCCACGCAACTCGCGCGCTTTTACGCCTAGCATACGATCGAAGAGTTCATTCCAATCCTTCAATGCCGCGTTTAGTACATTACGATCGTCAAACATGCCGTTCGGCGTCCCCAAAAGCGAAATCCGTCCGTGCCCGTCCAATTCATAAAGCCGCATGTCGGCCTGTGCCACCGCCGACGCCAACGGAAAGACTTTTGCCAGCTCTGCCTTTGACTCTATTGTCGCCGCCAAGGATGCCGTCACCAGCTGGTTCAGCACATACGGGCTATGGGTGGATATGATCAAGACATTTTCAGGTTTCCGATTGGCGATGGCCACCAGCGCGTTCACCACCTCCCGTTGAGTTTCCGGATACAAATTCTGCTCCGGCTCCTCGACAAGATTGAGGAACCTCCGCCCTGGCGCAAAGTACTGCTCCAGTCGAAGTGATTTCTGGGCCGGCGACAAATCGCCTCGCACCCTCAAATCCCTAACATATGCATCGATCCGTTCCTTTTTCTCTGCTGTGCCCGGATCATAAAACAATCCGGCAAAATGGGCACTGTCCCCTTTTGCCAAATGCCCCTCCAGGTACTCCGACACCAACAGCATCGGGACCAGGGACTGCAATCCACTGGACGCCTCCTCCAGCCGCGTCATGTTCGCATTTGGCTCGTCGCCGTTAACAATCCACGGATCCTTGTCAAACTTGAATTTAAAGCCGTTGGCTGGAAGGCGGAATCCTGCGGCAAAGAATTTCTTTGCACGATTGAACTCAACCTGCATGTCAACTAGCGGTCGCGGCAACCCCTCGACTCTGTCTGCCACACGAACGATGCTCGCAAAATTTCGTTCGGCCGGCATATAGGAGATCTTCGGAACCACATAGGGATCTTTCTCGTCCCAAACAAGCTTTGCAGAAACAGCTTCGTTTGCATAAGTGAACGTCAGCAATGTGCCTTGATACAAAATTTCAGTTTCTGGCCTAAGATAGTTTGCGATGTTCTGCCACTCCAAAGCCTGCACGAACGCTTCCCGATCAATTCTCAATTCTGGATCACGATAAACAGATTTCTCGAGCCACGACAAAAGCGAAATCAATTTCGTCACGCTGCTTTTCCCGCTTCCCTGCGGTCCACAGAATAACGTGACCTTCGCAATATCCATCCAGCCATCATCACCCTCGTATCCGGAAACAACCGGACCGAAATTCTTCACCTTAATTTTCGCATTCATACTCTATTTTCCGTTCTGCCTTGTCGCCCTAAACTATACCATTTCTCATGCATCGCCCTGTGCTCAAACCTTGAGTTCCAGTGAGTTCCAGAGGGTCGGACCCAAACGATACAGCCGCCTAACGATACAGTCAAACGAAGCGGCGCGCATCTGCACCCTCATCGCCCGATCAAACCGCCGCAATATCTGCCGCGCTGCGTTCATCCCTTTGCCGTGCATTTTACCATGACAATTTCGGTCAGACCACTTTTGTCATTACTTCAACAAGTTCCGGCCATCAGTTCCAGACGAAAGGATCTTCATCTGATGAATGGCGATTTCGTTCAGACGCTTCAAACGCTGCGGCTGCGGAATGCCGTCCTCGATCATCACCGCGTTGAGACTCTCCATGTTCGAAATGCAGATGAGCTGATTGATGTCCGCATAGTCCCGCTGATTGCCCTTCAGGTCGGGATGCTGAAGCTGCCACTGCTGGTGCGTCAGTCCAAAGAGCGCGACATTCAGCACATCCGCCTCGTTGGCATAGATGATGCTCATCTGCGCCCGCGTGACGGTTGCCGGAATTAGATGCTGCTGAATGGCATCCGTGTGAATGCGATAGTTGATCTTCGCCAGCTCACGTTTAGCGGACCAACCGAGCATCTTCTGCTCCTCGGCTTTCAACCGCTGGAACTCCTTAATCAAATAAACTTTGAATTCCGGGCTGATCCACATTGCAAATTCAAAGGCGATGTCCTTATGTGCATAAGTTCCGCCATACCGCCCAGCTTTTGAAACAATGCCTATGGCGTGGGTTTTCTCCATCCACTCTTTCGCACTCAACTTGTAACTGTTAAGACCCGCCTGACTTTTAATTATGGCGAATTCGCCATAATTAAAATCCGGATTGTTCACCTGCTCCCATACTCCAAGAAACTCAACCGTATTGCGATTACGAAGCCAATCCGAAAAGAAGAAATCGCCATCCTTACTCTTCAGCATATCAGTAAGACAGATATAATCCTCAGACGCGACATTGATTACGCGAACCTTAGTCCCGTGAACCTCTATTTCACAACTTTTCTTCATCTTTCCGACTCATTCCTCTTTTGCATATGCATATTTTACCATTTTCGCCGCAATCCAACCATCAGTCACACCAAAACCCTAAATCGCGGCTTAAGAGTGGCTTAAGAGGGTCAGACTCTAATGGTGGAGTAACAGTAATGGAGTAATCCGCCGCAGCGCGTGTCCACGCTCCCGTCGTCCGGCCAAACCACCGCAATCCCTGCCGCGCTGCGTTCATCCCTTTGCCGTATATTTTACCATTTCCACCGCCGTCAAACCACCGACCCCATCAACGCCCGCCACCCGCAGAACAAGCAGATCCTTGCTCTTTCGCGTAGTAACCACCCGTCTTTTTACTGCCACGATGCTCAATAAGTTCATACAATAACGCTAGGTGACGCTTTGCGCTTGCCGTTGAAATGCCCATCAGATCGCACAAATCTTTCTGCTTTATCCCAGGATTACTAACAATAACTTCAAATACCGACTGCGTTGTCGCATTCCCGACCTTGACCTTTAATGGCTCATTTAATGGCTCGTTTAATGGCTCGTTTATCGGTTTTTTAACGGGACGCCAAATGATGAGCCGGAAGTGGATATCATTCGCTTCTATCGTCGGCCTCTTAAGCCCAACGGCAGCACATGCGTCAAGAAGTTCATTCAGCCCCGTTCCAACCGTCTCAATGTACTTGACCCAGAACATCGCACGGGCAATATGCGGATTCGGCGCCACGGATTCATGCTTGCCATAGAGCGATTCGACCGTCAAAGGCGGCATAAGACGCCCGGGGCTAATGACCTCGATGCGATCCTGATAGACCTCGACCTGAATGCTACCGTTGTTCGCGTAATTGCGGTGGGCAATCGCATTGTTTACCGCCTCGGTAATGACGCTGTTCGGAATCTCATCCACATCATCCGCAGCAGAGCCATGGTTGTGCCGTCCCGCACCGTGAAATGTATGGCGGTTGATAAATGCAACTGCCTGATCCGAAAGACGAAAGAGATCGCCTTCGTAAAGCGCAAGATCCTCACTGGGCTTGCGCTTCTCCGTTCCAAAGAAACTGATGCACTTAATGCAAGAGGTCGGGAAAAGATACTGCGGATCCTTGCCAAAAAGCAGAACCGCCGCCTTGGTCGGAAGTCCGGTCTTGCGATCCAGAAGCTTCAGCGAACGCAAGACATCTTCTTTCGTCTCATCGTCCGCAAACGGCGCATTGCGCAGACGCACGGCGCACTGTACGAACCAGGCAATACGCTTGTCGTCAATGTCATCCAGCGTTGTATCACGCGGCATCTGATCCTCAAACGGCAAGTCGGAAAGCAGCCCATCGTCCATCATCAGTTCACGGATGCTGGAACGCACCTCGTTCAGCAAGGCTCCGTCGTCATCTGTCGGCTGATAGCGAACGCGCGTACGACCGGACGAAACTTTATCTAAAAAGCGGCGCTCCTTTTCCTCTCGTTTCGAATTGTCCGTGCCGCGAACCAATACCACAATCGGCAAGCCCAGTTCCACCGCACGGTCATATTCACTTTCAGTTGGTGAAATCCCATCAGCATCTTCAAAACCGTACTTGTCGCCGATCAGAAGAAGATAGACATCGCTTCGGCCAAGCTCATTTAAATAAACCTCTTGCGTGGACTTGTCGGCGGCAGGAGCATCAATCTCAAAGACAAATGTCTCGTAATACGCTTTTACAATAGGATCGCTCTCCACCATCCGCTTGATGGCAAGCCGTTCCTTTTCGAACTCCTTTTGGACACTGCTGACAAAAATCCGCTTCATTTCAGAAGCCCTCACTGAATTTTCCAAACACTCCTTTACCCCTCATCTTTCCTGTCGCATATTTTACCATTCTCATCGCCGCCCAACCGAACATCAGCCCGCAATCCATCTCCTCGCCAAGCGCCATCAGCGTCCACCGCCCGCAGAACAAACCGATCTCTACAAGGTATGAAGTTTGAATGATGAAGTATGAATGGTGGAAGTGCCTTCATTTTTTTGATCTAACCGTCTTGATGGAAGAGGCCAGGAGGCGGATAAGTTCGTCGCAGTCGGCAAGAAGAGATTGCGTCGCGGGGACATCTTCGAGATAGCCGGACTTGACGAGGAGGCGCAACCAGTAGAGCGTTTCGCCCGCCTCCTTCTCGGCGATAACGTATTTATTGATGAAGTCGGCCTTCGATGCGCCGTAGTGGCCTTCCGTGATGTTCGCGCCAACGCTCGTCCCCGAGCGCAGCACTTGCTTCGACATCACGCGCTCACCCTTCTCGCTCAGATGCTGGTAAAGCCGCACTATCCTAAGCGCAAACGCCTCGGCCTTCTCAAGAAGAAAACTTCCCGTTCCATCGCTCATACTTCATCGCTCATACTTCATCGCTCATACTTCATACTTTTTCCTGGCTTTACTCCATGTCGCGCTGCGATATCTCATAGTCGGTCAAGACACGGTAATGCCAAGGCATGATGGCGGGGGCGGCGAGTTTGAAATGGCGAAGGCCAAAGGGTATGCCAATGAGCGACAAGCAGTAAAACGCGGAGAGGACAAGGTTGAAGGCCCCCAGCCAAAGTCCCATGAAAAGAACCCACAGGGTTTCTGGAATTCCAGCTGGTTCAACACGATGCGCCTTGCAAAGATGGCACTTGTAAGGGAGCAAGATGTATTTCGCCATTTCGCGCAACTTGAGTCCAAGGCGCTTCATGAAGAGTATTCGGGCTATCATCCCCGCCGCCCAATAGCCAAAGGCAAAGAAGATTCCAAGCCCCAGCGTAAGCCAAAGCGTTCCGCCCACGATCTTTCCGAAGACGGGTTCGTTTTCATCGCGATCCTTGTCGCGCAAGTAGGCGACCGCGGAAATGACCAGGGATACCGCCAGAAGCAGGCAAAAGGCCGTCAACTTCTGCGAATTGGAGAAGACCCCGATTAGAATCGAGAGAAACCGTCGGTAAAAGTAAAGGAAGTAAGACATCGTATTTGAAAACTAACGAAGTTTCTCGTAAAGCAAGCCGATGTATTCGTGGATGACACGCTCGGCGCGTTCGAAATTGCGGGGGCCAAAGTGTCCATCACGCCAGGTGAATCGCGTCTCTGGTCCGAAGTAAAGATATTCGCAAGGCGCGGGAACAGCTTCGTAACCCGCAGTCCTGAAGACACCCAGGGCGCGGCGCATGTGCGACGCCGAGGTCACGGCAATGACCTTGCGTTCGCCGATGAATGGTTTGGCATCACGGACTTCCTCGACGGTATCACGCGCCTCGATGAAATAATCGACGGCGTCCATCGGCAACCCGTATGTCGCGGCAAACGCCTCCATCGCCTTGCGCTTGTGTTCCGCCGGGGCTTTCCCCGACACCGACACGATGACACGGCTTTCCGGTACCTTGTGCGCGACATACGCGGCTTCGGTAAGGCGCTGCCGAAAGCAATCGTTAACCCCGAAACGTGCCGGCAGAGGCTCCGTTTCAAGTCCCTGCCCCAATACGACGATGGCCGCGCCTCGCAGTTTTTCGCAAGCGACCGCGTCATCTCCGGGAAAAGGCGGATAGGCCAACTCCAGGCGTTTCAAAAGCGGATTGAGAAGACCAAAGGCAAAAACGAGAAAGAGCACGGCATCGGCGGCGAACACATATTTCGCCGCCTTGCGGGTGCGGCGCCAAAAACAAAGGAGCAACCCCAGCACGGCCACGGCCACAAGCATCGGCACGGGATGCAGCAAGTGGGAGATCAAGCTTTTGAGGAGGAACGGCATGACACTGGCAATGATCTACAACTTCTACACATCTACACGGCCAAACATATCCCACGAACTAAATGTGCTCTTCGACGCCGCGGAACCTGACGTTGAGTTCGTGAAGCGGGGCGAGGAGCATGCCGAGCGGCGTGTTGGATGTAAGCTTGGCGAAGGCGTTGACATCCTTCGGGAAGCACTTTCCGCCATAACCGAACTTGCCGTCGGGACCGGGGACAAACGTATGCGTGTCGTTGATATAGCCCGAAAGCAGCATGCCGGCGTGAACGCGCGCCCAGTCCGCCCCCATCTTCTTGCAGTAGTCGTAAACGGCGTTGAAATAGGTCACCTTGTAAGCGCCAAAGACATTGTGGGCGTACTTCGTGATCTCGGCTTCGAGCGGCGTCATATAGGTGAAGGTCTTGCCTTTGAAAATCTGGCACAAAAGCTCAAGTTCGCCCGTGAAGACAAGCGGCTGGCGCTTGAAATCCTCGATGTAGGTGCGCTGCGAAAGGAACTCCGGCATATAGCGGACCTGATGCCCCGTCTCCCTTGTAAGCATCTCCGACGTGCCAGGGAGAATCGTCGTGCGAACAAAGACCGGCACATCCGGCAACTTGCGGATCAACTCCTTCATCAATTCAAGATTCTGCGTACCGTCCTCTTCGGTGGGCACATGAATCTGCAAAAAGGCGACATCGACCGACGACAAGTCGTCATTGTAGCCCTTGGGCGGATCGCTCACAAGGATTTTGACTTCGGGATTGTTTTCCTCAAGCCATGCTTTCAAGGCGCCGCCAACAAAGCCGCAGCCGATAATGCCAACTGTAATCATTTCTTCCCCTCAATGTCAGAGTCCGGGCACACTTCGTGCGCGTCGATTATGCGGCAAAATGCCACACAAACAACTGGGAAACGCGGTGTTTAATTGGAAATTATTATACCATTTCCCAAGGGAAATGGCATCTTCAGTAAAGCACACAGGAGCCGGCAGAGGGGGGGGAGACAAAGGCCGCCGGTTCAAGCCTCCGCGGCGCATAATACCCCTGCTCCAGCGCGGCAAGCGCAGCGGCTGCCGCCGCCTTCTCCACCAGGGCCACAACACACCCGCCAAGTCCGGCGCCAAGCAACTCCGCGCCAAGGACGCCAGGCACGGCATCGAGCAACGCGCACATCTCGTCCACGCGTTCGGTCGAGCACCCATAGGCGCCGCACTCAAGCGCGACATCCGCACACCGTGCGGCAAGGTCATCGAGCATCGCGTCTGTGACGCGAAGGTCCTTGAGCTTGTCGCCCTCGTGGCTCCGCTTCATCATCTCGCCCAAGAGCGCGTAGTCACGCGCCTTGAGCGCCTCCATAAACCGCGCCGAGCGCGCACACTCCGAAACCCCGTAGAGCGCGACGGCGCGAAGGTCGTACCCGCCTGGATCGGCATGGGTGGCGAAAATCTCCCCAAGCCGCGCGGCACTGTCCGGAAGCATGGCCGCGATTTCCTCGCGCGTCGCCATTTCGGGGAGCTTGCGCAGCATGCGGTAGAGATCGGCCACGGGCCTGACAGACGCCAAATCGCGGAACTCGACAAGCGCCTTGTCGGGGAAGTGCTTTTTCAGCAACATGAAGGCGAACTCGTATGACGCGACACGCGCATTGAACTTGTCCTTCGCGCCTTCCGACTTTTTCGCCTTCTCCAAGCTATCCGCGACAAGCACGGCGTATTTGCCGTCAAAGGACAGGGACTCCCCGATTTCAAAGGGCTTGAAGCCCAAATGCGTGATCTTGCCGCGAGACGAGCACTTCATCGCGGCATGGTCGCCGGCGCCACCGCGCGAACCGACGAACCACTCGCCCTCGCCGCAGAAATCGACGAACCGCCGCGTTGAAATATTCAGGCTGTTGAGCGCCACCACGGCCTCGGCAACCGCCACGACAATGCTCGACGACGACGACAGCCCCGCCGCAGCAGGCACCGTCCCGCCCACGAAAAGATCCATGCCCTGAAGCGGGATGTCCGTCGCCATCTGGAAGCGGAGCACGGCGGACTTCACATAGTTCATCCAGTTGCCGCGGCTTCGCGCGAGCGCCGCCACCACAGGCGCGGAGGCCAGATACTCCAGCCACTCCGCCGCCGTCGCGTCGCCTTTCCCACTTGCGGCGCCAAGCTCGGCGCCGATTGAAAAACTCCCGTACGGATACGAGGCATCAACATTCGCGACCGAAACGACATCGTCGTCGCGCGGCGAGGCAATGACAATCGTGTCGCGGTCAAGCGCCATGACGTTGACACCGCCTCCGCGATGATCGATGTGGCGGCCCATGAGGTTGACACGGCCCGGCGCCCGCGCCACAACGACTTCGCGGTCGCCGTAGTTCGCGACAAAACCTTCGAGAAGACGCGCGAGACGCGCCTCAGCCTCGGCCACGCCATCGGCGCCATAGACTTCGCACAGTTCAGCGCGCATTTCCCCGTTTCCGAGGGCGACAAGCATCTGCGAGGCGGACCGCATGAACTTGCGGCTCATGCGGCGCAATTCCGGGCGCGTGCTGTAAGTGAGCATGTCGTCGGCGCAATTCACCTTGTAAAGCGCAACGGCGTCGCCGCGGGCAAAGTACTCGAGGGCGTCCGTGAGGTAGATTTCACCCTGGGCGTTGTCCGCCCCGACATGACCAAGCGCCTCGCGGACGGCATGGGCATCAAAGCAGTAAAGTCCGGCATTGGCATAGCGGGCCGACAGAATCTCCGCCGCTGAAAAATCGCGTCCGCAAAGCCGACGCGCCCCGGGCAGTTCCCCCATCGTCTCGGCGCGCGCCAAAACCTTCGCCGCCTTCTTGGCGTTGAGTCCAAGCGACGCCAGCACCTTCGCGCGCTCCGGCGCGGCAACACCGGCGAGCGCCATCAGCGCGGCATCCGCCAGCTCCACGATGCCACAGGGGCGTTCCCCGTCCATGACGATGCGCCCGCCGCCGGGATTGGCGGCCAGTGGCTGCACCCCCCACACGGCCTTGGCCGAGCCCGCCTTTTCAAGGAGCTGCGCGACGACATGCGGCGCGACGATTTTGTCGCCCATCGAAATGACGACAGGGCCGCTGAATCCGATGTCCGCCAGGACGCGCAATCCGCAAAGCGCGGCGTGCCCCGTCCCCTTCTGCTCCTTCTGGTAGGCGTAGACCACGCCCGAAACGCCGTCAAGGCACGCCATGACGCTTTCGGCGCGGTAACCCACGACAATCACGAAGCGGCTCACGCCGCCCGCGCGCATGTTGTCGATGATCCTGCGGATGACGGGCGTGCCCGCGCAATCGAAGCAGACCTTGTTTTTGCTGTCGTCGTTCATCCGCGTGCCCTTGCCGGCGCAGAGGATGATGGCGGCCGAAGTTCCGGGAGTTGTGTTCATAGCGCCAAGGTGAACGAATAGAAGCGGGCGCCGCGTACGGGCGGGCGGAGTTCAAGCGCGGCCCTAAGCTTGGCCTTGGCCTCGGGGGAGCGGGCCACAACGAACATGAATCCCCCGCCCCCCGCGCCGCACAAGCCGACGGCGGAAGTCCAAGGCGCAATGCGGGCGATGATCGACTCGACCATCGGGTTTGTGCTGCCGGGATCCAGGGCCTTCTTGTTGAGCCAGTAGTTGTTGTAGACGGCGCAAAAGCGATCCCAGTCCCGCGTCTCAAGCGCCTTGAAGGCGTCCTGCGCATCGGCCTTGAGCGTGGAGATGATCTCCTCGGCGAGGCCGCCGGGATTCTCCTTGAAGAAGCCGATGACGCCGCGAAGGACGTTTCGCGCCATGCGCTTGCGTCCGGTGAAGTAGATGAGTGCGCGGGATTCAAGAAACGCCGCAAAGTCGCGCCCGGCCTCGGCATCGACTTTCTCCACGCTGATTTTCTGCACCTTGCCCGGTTTTGTCGATATAAGTTTTACGCCGGGGACAAGCGCCCCCATCTGGTCCTCCCAGCCGCCGCCCGTGCACATTTCCTGCTCCAGGCGCAGGACCAGTCCGGCGGTATGTTGCCACGAGATGCGTCCGCCACGGACTTTGCAAAGGGCCTCGACAAGCGCGGCGCCAAGAATGGAGCTTGTGCCAAGTCCGCTTCCCTTGGGCACGGCGGCGGAGATGCGAATGGAAAGGCCGCCCTCGGCAAAGTCATAGTCCGTCACGACAAGCGCGCTTTTGACAAGCGCCAGCCAATCGTGCGGGTCGTGGTGGTCGCGGATTTCCGCTTGCGAACGAAGCACCCCGCTCTTGCCAAGGTCAACGCTCTCGACGCGGACTTCGCGTTCAGCGATCCGCGCGACTTCGGCGCGAACCGGCTTGACGCCCTCCAGCAAAATCGCCGCATTCAAGACGCAACCGCCCATCGCGTTGCAAATCGGAGGCGTGTCGCTCCATCCCCCCGCGAGATCAATGCGCAAGGGTTTTTCTACTATGGCCTTGTCCAGTTTCATGGCTAAAGAATATCAAAAACGGCTTTTTGCCTCAACATGACGGTAGGTCTTCGTGCGCGGATCATACATCCGCTCGACAAGCGCCTGCTCAACCTCGATGGGCACGGCCCGGCCAATGATGTCGATCACGACGCAAAGCACAACCTTGCCAACCTTGCGCCGCACGCGCATGACGACGCCTTCGCAGCCCTGCATCGCGCCGGAGGCGACACGGACAACCTCGCCTTCCGTGACGGGATCCACGGACTCAAGCCCCGGATCGGAGCCAAGGGCCCTGCGCACCATGACAAGCTGCCTCAACATCTTCCCGGGACGCGACACCGGGATGAAACGCGCAACATGCCCGCGTGAAAGCAAGGCGTTTTTTTGTTCCGGGCGAATCGCGGCGAAAACATAGCCCGGGAAAAGAGGCGTCAGGAACGTCACCTTGCGGCGCTGGTAGATGCGCGTCTCCGAACGGAGCGGCAAATAGCATTCAAGTCCCAGTGCCTTGCATTCCTCCGCGACCTTCTTTTCGGCGCGCGGGTGTGTGTAGATGACTTTCCAGTCGGAGATCATTCGGGAGCATCGAAGATGAACTCTATCTCGCCGGGCCTGATCCTGTGGTTGATGCGCGCCTGGCGCTCGACGAATTCAGGATCGCTTTCAAAACGGAGACAGCGGTCGTTCATTTCCTGGATTTCGCGGCGCTGCGCCTCGACCTCGATGGCAAGCTTCGCCCGCTGCTGCTCAAGCTTGCGGTTCTCCTCGTAGAGGGGCCTGTTCAGCAATACGGCGACAACAATCGCGGCCACAACCGCGACGAGGCCAATCAGGAATATCAACTTGTTTCCGGAACCTTCCGCCATAATGCTACCAATTATACCACAAAGCCAAGAGTTGGATGCGAACTACCGGCCTCCGGCGGCGACGGCGACATACCGCCGGGCGATCTCCGCAAGCTCGCCGTAGCGGCCTTCGGAAACGAGTTTTCGATCCGCGATATTGGAACCGATGCCGAAACCGGCGACCCCGGCGCCGGCAAAAGCCTCCATGTTCTCCAATGAAACGCCGCCCACGGCCAAAAGGCGGACATGGGAAAGCGGAGCCCGAATGGCCTTCACGTAGGAGACGCCCAGCGAAGCCGCGGGGAAGAGTTTGACAAAATCGGCGCCCGCCTTGTGGGCGGCCTGGATTTCAGTCGGCGTGAACGCGCCGGGAATCGAAACCAGCCCCACTTCTCGCGTCCGCCCAATGACTTCGGGCGCGGCATCGGGCGAAATCACAAAACGACCGCCCGCCGCCTGCGTCAGTTCCACTTGCGCCGGGGTCAGAACCGTGCCGGCGCCAATGTGCATGCGCCCGTCGAAATTTTTAGCAAGCGTCTCGATCGACTTCGCGGTGACGGCATCCGGCGTCTTTCCCGAGGCGTCGAAGGTGACCTCCAGCAGGCGGACGCCCGCGGAATACATCGTCTCGGCAAAGGACACGAGATTCGCCTCCCCGATGCCGCGCACAATCACCACGAGTTTTTTTTCAAGCAGACATTCAATGACTTCATCGCGCATGACATGTTCCCCGCGAATTGAACATATAGATTCTCCGGCCGTTATTTCAACGGATTGGGCGACACGGGCCGGGCATAGTCAAAGGCCTTTTCACCGAAGAGCATCGCATACCCCAGCTTGCAGTTTTCGGGCAGGCCAAGGTACGAAAGCATGTCGGGCCAGACTTTCGAAACGGAGAGCGGAATGAACCCGCACCAACACGTGCCAAGCCCCAGCGACTGGGCGACGACCTCGAAATGCGAAAGACCGATGACGCAATCGACAAGACCCGTGGGGGCGCCCTCGTCAAAGCCGGCCACAACAAGATGCGGGGCGCCGCGCAACACGGGGTCGAGCCCGCGCTTCATCATCAGTTTCACGGCGCGAAGGAAAGGCTCCGCCTTGGCGGCTTCAGGATCGACTTCGTCAAACTTGCGCGCGATCATTTCGCGAAACGCCTGCATCTTCGCCGCGTCATCGAGGATGACGTAGTGCGTCGCGCGGGCGTTGCACCCCGTCGGTGCGGCGTTAAGGGCGCGCCGCAAAAGGTCGATCTTGGCCGCGTCAACTTGATCCGGACGGTACTCGCGGCATGAATAGCGTCCTTCAAGCAACGCCAGGACAGCTTCGGGCGAGGCAGCGCCCGATGGCTTTTGCGCCGCCGGGTCAAGACCGTCCATCGCAAGCGCCCCCACCGGGCATGCCGCATAGCAGTGGTGGCAGCGCATGCAACGCTCTTCCTGCGCGATGCTTGGCGCACCCTCCCGCATGGTCACGACGCCCATCGTGCAGACCTTGGCGCAACGTCCGCACCGAATGCATTTGCCCAAGTCAATCTGGATGTTCATTGTTGAGGTCCCCCTGGTCAAGACCGAGTGTATCGAGAATTTGCTCGGCCGGTGTAAGGTACTTTTTACGACTATTGCATTCCTTGCAGCAAGGCACGACATTGTGGCGGTCGCTTTTGCCGCCCCGGGCGACGGGAACGACATGGTCCATCGTCAATTCACCAGGCTCGAAATGCCGCCCACAGTAATGGCAGACGCCCGCCGCGATTTGATTTTTCCACCATTGCGACGCCCGCAGTTCCCGGGCCTTGTCGCGCTCGCGCTGCACCTCGGCGGAAGCCAGGCGGACGCCAAATTCAGGAATCGGAGACGCCCCGCGTCCGCCACGTTCGCGATGCAAGCCCTTTCCCATTTTCCCCCTAATGCTTTTCGGCCGGCTGCAATTTGTCCGCCAGCAAGGTTTCCAAGACAGGCGTGACATGCCAGAAGTCGCGCATCTCGGCGTATTCATCCTCGATGGAAGCCATGTGCTTCCTCACGCCGAAGACCGCGCGAAGCATGATGTTGCGGGCGGTTGCCTCGGAGGAGACAAATTCCGAAATCCTAACGCGGTAGCCGAGAATGCGCAGGATCTGCGCACGGAAGGCGTCCGTCATCAAATCAGCGAGACGTTCGCGGAGAATGCCGTGGCGGAGAAGCGCGCGCATGGGCCCGGAATCCTTGATTTGCTTCTGGAGGTCGTGCTGGCAGCAGGGGGCGACGAGCATGTAGCGGGCGCCGCTGCGCACACCGCAGGCAATGGCAAGATCGGTCGCGACGTCGCAGGCGTGAAGGCTCAGCACCAAGTCGGGCTGGACATCCGGCTTGTAGGCGGCGAGATCCTCGGCGACAAACTCAACGGAACCGGCGAGGCCGAGCGACTCCGCCATGGCCGAGGTCTTCGCAATGATGCCGGCGTTGCGGTCGACGCCGCGGACGCAAATGTCAAGGCCCCTCACCTGCTGGAGGTAGAGACTGGCGGCGAGAGTGAGGTAGGCGCGCCCGCAGCCGCAGTCGACGATGCAAAAGCGGCGCGAGGGATCCGGTTTTTCCTCGTCGAGAAGCGCGTCGAGTTCACGGAGAAAGGCGTTGATCTGGTCGGTTTTCCCACGCATTGAGGCGCGGATCGCGCCAGTGCCGTCGGCAAGGCCAAGAACCTTGAGGAGCGCGGCGGAATCAAACCGGTTGAGCGGCTGATCCTTTTCGTGGTCATGCTGGGCCGGTCCGGCCACAGCCTCTTCACGAGGGCGGCCTCTGGAGATGAGCGAACGGCCTTTGCGCGTGATTCGGACGTGCAAGTCGCCCTGCACGGCCGTTAGATGATACTCCCTCGCCCCGGTCGTTTCAAGCAGCTCGCGCAACGCCGCCTCGGCTTCGGGACCCGGCGCATAGTTCCGGACCATCACCTGCTTGCCGTTGCATTCCTCGCGCTGCCAGACCAATCGGCCCGATATTTTCAGCGGGCGAAGGCTCTCCCGCGCGGGGCCCAGCCCCTGGTGGCGGACAAGGGTAAAACGAACGCAATCGCCCTCGTCAAGAACCCGCTTCAGAAATTCGCCCGCCAAGGCGGAATCAAGCGCGGTCCGGGATTCGAACTGGAGGTCCCGACCGTCGTCTTCGTCGTTGAAAGCATCGTCCGCCATGTTCTGTCCTTCCACAAGGGGCCAACAGCGCAAGTCCATCAAAATTCGCGCATCACGCCAAGGCGCAGCAGCGACTCCATGCCGACCGTCAAATCCCCGGCCACGCGCCAGCCTTCGTCAAGTTCGTACCAGCCGCCAACGCGAAGCCCAATCGGATCGTTATGCTTGGCCGAGACGCCAAGCATGTCGTCGCCGTACCGGATGCCCCCCGAGACGTCCATCTCGCTCACGGGCTGCACAAGGATGTCGACATAGGCTTTCCAAAATTCCTGCTCGTAGGCAAGCTCAAGATCGATCCTCAGGGTCAACTCCGTCACCTTTACGGAGGAACTCGACGTTTCAAATTCCGAATAGACGTTGCCAAGGTTGTTGGTGTCGGTCGAACCGGTTGAGACAAGGGTTGTCGCGGTAAGGTCGCCTTTGTCCTGGCGGATGCGACCGAAAAGTCCGGCGGAAGCCGTCCATCCATCCTCCCGGAGGAAAGGCCGCTTATAGCCGACGCCCAGCGACCACCCCGAACCATCATCCATCGAGGAATTGGAAATGCCCAGACCTTCCGGAATGATTTCGCCGCACTTCACGCCGGTGGAAAGCTGCGCCTCGGCCAGCCAGGAGTTGAGGGTGATCGCACCGCCAACGGAAAAACGCTTGATGTCGGAACTGCTACCCGAAGCGGACTCGACGCTCCACTCGACAGGCGTCATATCCACCGGGGCAAGCCAGGCGGCCCAGGCCAACGGACGCGAAGCATTAGGCAAGGCGGGGAGGTTCAACGGCGCCACCGTGCGCTGCCTCTCCGGTTCCGGCACGTCAAGCATCTCCGGCTTGGGCGGGATTGGATCAAACTCCGCAATAGGCTTCTCGCGGACAGGCCGAGGCACCCCAGCCGAAGCGGAGGCCGCGGAATGAGACGCGACTGGCGCAGCCTGATTCCGGGAGGCGCTTTTCCAACTAAAGGAATAGGAACCGTCCCCAATCCTCATAATGCGCCCATCGACAAGCTGAAAAGGGCCAAAGGACGACTTATCCGCCGTGGAAACAAAAGACGCGCGGTCATTCTCCCGCGACTGGATTTCGTAGAGGACACCCCCGATGCGCACCTTGGCGCCGTCATACATCGTGTAAGGGCCGGCGACAGATTTGTCCCGCGTTTCAGTAAGGAAGAACTGCCCGGCAGCTTGAACGGCCGCAACAAGAAAAAAGACGGCGCAAATGGCCGCGCGCAACATGCCCCTCATTCCGAAAAGCCCCCAAAGGAATCTTGCTCACCGGAGTTTTTCGCGGCCGCACTCTCCAGGTTCTTCACCTTTTCCGCCAGCGTGGCGTTGACCGTCGACAAGGTCAGGATACGGCGCTGCAACTCCTGGTTTTTCTTGTAGATCGAATAGACCACGCCTAAGAGAACGACAAAGACCGCGGCTATGAAGATGTACTGGATGCCCGTCTGCTTGGCCTTAAACGTTGCGTTAGGCCCCGACACCGAAGAAGACCCATGATGATGGTGGCGGTGGTGGCCGACATGCACAATGTCGTCGCCAGAGCAATAGGACGATCCCGAATGCGAACCGCCCCGATGATGATGGTGACCGGACGAAGAATCAGAACTGGACATGTGCCGGCATATCTTCGCCCGCGCTATTCGGGCATGGAGGGCGTCTCGTCGTCCTTGAGCTGGCGCTGGACGGCGCCGCGGGCGACCTCAACCTTGCCGTTCGCCATCTCAATGACGAAGGTAAACTGCTTGACTTCGCTAATCGTGCCGATCAGACCGCCCGCGAAAAGCACACGCTGACCAGCGCGGAGCGCTTCGACCGCCTTGCGGCGTTCCTTCTCCTTGCGCTGCTGCGGGCGGATCAGGACGAAGTAGAAGATGGCGAAAAGAATCACCATCGGCACAAGCATGCCCGCAACACCACCCTGCTGGGGGGCGGGGGCCGCCTGGGCCAGGACATTGAAGAACGCGTTCATTTTCTCCGGGCTCCTCGCGGGGGCCGTGCGCACACGGCCCCCGCATCGTTAGTTAGGCATCGGCATTGGGATCGTCGATGACCGACCCGGCGCCATCGGCCATGATCGCCTCGGCATCGGTTTCGTATTGCTCCACCGGGGCCAGATCATCGTCGTCGCCGTCGTCCTCGTCGCCATACTTGACGGGTTCCTCCTCCTGCGGGCGCAGAAGTTCCTCGGCAATGGGCTCGGCCAGGGGCACGAGCTTGATGTGGCGGTGCATCGGGAAGCCGGTGCCACCCGGAATGAGGTGGCCGAGGATGACGTTCTCCTTGAAGCCGCGGAGTTCGTCGACGCGGCCGAGGGTGGCGGCGTCCGCGAGGACGCGCGTCGTATCCTGGAAGGAGGCGGCGGAAATGAAGCTGTCGGTCTCGAGCGAGGCCTTCGTGATGCCGAGAAGCGCGGGCTGCGCCTCGGCGGGGCGCTTGCCTTCGGCCGCCATGGCCTCGTTGGTCGCGAGGAACTGCTGGCGGGTGACCTGGTCGTTCCAGAGGAAGTCGGTGTCGCCCGGATTCGTGATGCGGACCTTGCGGAGCATCTGGCGGACGATGATCTCGATGTGCTTGTCGTTGATTTCCACGCCCTGGGCGCTGTAAACCTGCTGCACTTCCTCGACGAGGTAGCGCTGGAGCTCCTGCGGGCCGCAGACATCGAGGATTTCCTGCGGGATGATCGGGCCGTCAGTCAGCTGCTGGCCCTTGCGGACGCGGTCGCCGGCCGTGACGACGATGTGCTTGCCCATCTGGATGAGGTGCTCCTCGGTTTCGCCGGTCACTTCGTCGGTGACGATCACGCAACGGCGGCCGCGGACGTTCTGGCCCCAGCTGACAACACCTTCGATCTTGGCAATGTCGGCGGCGTCGCCCGGGAGGCGGGCTTCGAAGGGCTCGGCGACACGCGGCAGACCACCGGTGATGTCGCGCGTCTTGGCAGCCTGACGCGGCGTCTTGGCAAGTGTGGCGCCTGGCTTGACCGTTTCGCCTTCCTGGACCATGATGTGCGCGCCGACGGGAATCGAGTAGGAACCAAGCACCTCGTATTCGCGCGACCCCTTGACCCGGGCAAGAATCGTGATGTACGGGTGGGCGTCGGAAGACGATTCGCGGACGACGTAGGAGGCCTTGCCGGTTTCGGTCGAAATCTCGACATCGACGGTGTCGCCGTCAATGAATTCGTCGAACTGGACCTTGCCTTCGTACTCGGAGATGACAGGCACCGAGTGCGGGTCCCACTTGCCGACGATGTCGTCGGCCTTGACCTTGGCGCCGGCCTTCGTGAGAAGCATCGTGCCGATCTGAAGCTGGATGCGCTCAAGTTCGTGGCCGGCGGCATTTCGAACGACAAGCGAGCCGCTCTTGTTGAGAACGACCGGCAGGCCTTCCTCGTTGTCAACCGTGCGGACGTCGTCCTCGAAGGAGACAACACCCTCGTGGTGGACCTTGAGCTCGTCGGAAACGACCGAAGCCGAAGCCGTGCCGCCGACGTGGAAGGTACGCATCGTAAGCTGGGTGCCGGGTTCGCCGATCGACTGGGCGGCGACAATGCCGACCGCCGTGCCAATCTCAACCGGACGGCCCGTCGAAAGATCGCGGCCGTAGCACTTGGCGCACATGCCGTGCGGGGCGTCGCAGGTGAGACCCGAGCGAATCCAGACGCTCTCGACACCGGCAGCCTTGATCTTGGCGCAGGCCTGCTCGTCGATTTCGTCGTTCGCCTTGAGGATGATCTCGTGCGTGTTGGGGTCGTAGATGTCGCGCAGGGCCGTGCGGCCGAGGATGCGCTTGACAAGCGGCACGGCGTTCTCGTTTTCGGTGTCGGAAACGATCTCGATGCCGTTGACGGTGTTGCAGTCCTCCATCACGATGATGACATCCTGCGAGACATCGACAAGACGGCGGGTGAGGTAACCGGCGTCGGCCGTCTTGAGGGCGGTGTCGGCCAGGCCCTTGCGGGCGCCGTGGGACGAAATGAAGTACTCGAGGATCGAGAGGCCCTCGCGGAACGACGTGGTAATCGGCGTTTCGATGATTTCGCCCGACGGCTTGGCCATGAGGCCGCGCATACCGGCGAGCTGGCGAATCTGCTGCTTGGAACCACGGGCCTTGGAGTCGAACATCATGAAGAGCGGGTTCGTCTCGTTCGGGTTGACCGCATCGGGATTCTCGTTGCGGTTGATGGCCACGTAGAGGTCGTCGGCGATCTTGTCGGTCGTCGTGGACCAAACGTCGACGATCTTGTTGTGGCGCTCGCCCTCGGTGATGAGGCCGAGCTGGAACTGCTGGTCGATCTTCGCGGCATCGGAACGCGCGGCTTCGAGGAACTCGTCCTTCCGGGCCGGGCGAATCATGTCCTTGAGGCCCATCGAGACGCCCGCCCTGGTGGCATATTCATAGCCAAGGGCCTTGAGGTCGTCGAGCACCCTCACGGTGATGTCATGGCCGACCACATGGTGGCAGTTGAGGATGAGGTCGCCAAGCTTGGACTTGTCGATCTTGAAGTTGATGAAGCCGACTTCAGGCGGCCAGACCTCGTTGAAGATCACGCGGCCGACCGTCGTCTCGATGACCTTGGCGTCCTTGACGCCGTAAGAGGTGTCGCGCCCGTAGTCCGGGTTCTTGAAGAGAAGGCGCGAGTGGTTGTCGAGGCACCCCTGCTCGCGGGCAAGCAGGATTTCGGAAATGTTGCAGAAGAACGGCAGGTGCTCGTTGTAGTTGATCGGGTCCTTGCCGGGCTCATGCCCCGCGAGCTTGTCCTTCTGGCCAATCTCGGTGAGGTAGTAGATGCCGAGGGCGATATCCTGTGTCGGCGTCATGATCGACTTGCCGGAGGCCGGCGAGAAAATCGAGTTGGAAGCCAGCATCAGGAGACGGCTCTCAAGCTGCGCCTCGACCGAGAGCGGCACGTGGACGGCCATCTGGTCGCCGTCGAAGTCGGCGTTGAAGGCCGTGCAGACCATGGGGTGGAGCTGGATGGCCTCGCCTTCGATCAGCACGGGTTCAAACGACTGGATTGAGAGACGGTGAAGCGTCGGGGCGCGGTTGAGCATCACCGTCTTGCCCTTGATGACCTCGTCGAGGGCGTCCCAGACCAGCTTGTCCTGGCGCTCGATGAGCTTGCGGGCGGTGCGAACGGTGTGGGTGAAGCCCATTTCCTTGAGACGGCGGATGATGAACGGCTCGAAGAGCGTGAGCGCCATTTTCTTGGGGAGGCCGCACTGATAGAGCTTCAGGCGCGGGCCGACGACAATCACGGAACGACCGGAATAGTCGACGCGCTTGCCGAGGAGGTTCTGGCGGAAGCGGCCCGTCTTGCCCTTAAGCATGTCGGAGAGCGACTTGAGGGCGCGGTTGCCGGCGCCGGTCACGGCCTTGCCGTGGCGACCGTTGTCGAAGACGGCGTCAACCGCCTCCTGGAGCATGCGCTTCTCGTTGCGGATGATGACATCCGGCGTCTTGAGCTGGAGAAGGTTGCGGAGGCGGTTGTTGCGGTTGATGACGCGGCGATAGAGGTCGTTGAGGTCCGACGTCGCGAAACGCCCGCCTTCAAGCGGGACGAGCGGGCGAAGTTCAGGCGGGATAACCGGCAGCACGTCGAGCACCATCCACTCGGGACGCGCCCCGGAGCGGCGGAAGCCGTCGCAAATCCTCATGCGCTTTGAAATCTGCTTGCGCTTCTGCTTGCTTGAGGTGTTCTCGATGTCCTCTTCGAGTTTCTCCATCAAGGCGTCAAGATCAAGGGCCTCAAGGCACTTGCGGACAGCCTCGGCGCCCATCAGCGCCTCGAAGCCGTTGTCCCCGTACTTGTCGCGCGCCTCAAGGTACTCTTCCTCGGAAAGCAGCTGCTGGGGCTGGAGCGGCGTGTCTTTCGGGTCGATGACCAGATGGTCCTCGTAGTAGATGACGCGCTCAAGCTGGCTGGCCGGGATGTCGAGAATGGTGCCGATACGCGACGGCGTGCACTTGAAGAACCAGATGTGCGACACCGGAACGGCAAGCTCGACATGGCCCATGCGCTGGCGGCGGACGCGCGAAACGGTCACTTCGACGCCGCAGCGGTCGCAGACGATGCCCTTGTGCTTGATGCGCTTGTACTTGCCGCAGGCGCACTCCCAGTCATGGGTCGGCCCGAAGATGCGCTCGCAGAAAAGTCCGTCGCGCTCGGGGCGGTACGTGCGGTAGTTGATGGTCTCGGGATTGCGGACCTCGCCATGGCTCCAGGAGCGAATCGCATCCGGCGAAGCCAGCATGATGCGAACGGCATCATACTGGTCGGAACTCTCGGAAGCGAACATCTCGTTGATGGAATACGGATTCATAAGGGCTTTCTCCTAATGGCCGCCCCTGGCAAGCCAAGGGACGGCATCAACGGTTTCAGAACGTGGACGAATCAGACTCGAGGTCGATAGACTTCTCGGAGTCGTCCCCGCCAAGAAGCTTCATGTCGAGGCAGAGACCGCGGAGTTCGTTCATCAGCACGGAGAAGGATTCCGGCATGCCGGCGTCAAGGGTGTTGGTCCCCTTCACGATCGACTCGTAAATACGGGTGCGGCCGGCGACATCATCGGACTTGACCGTCAAAAGCTCCTGGAGCGCATAGGCGACGCCATACGCCTCGAGAGCCCACACTTCCATTTCGCCCATGCGCTGGCCGCCGTACTGCGCCTTGCCGCCGAGCGGCTGCTGCGTCACGAGGGAGTAAGGCCCCGTAGCGCGGGCGTGGATCTTGTCCGTGACCAAGTGGTGCAACTTGAGGAAGTAGGTGCCGCCAACGACGATGCGCTGGTCAAAGGGCTGGCCGGTGCGGCCATCGTAGACAACGGACTTGCCATCGACGTTGATCCAGGGCTTGATGCCGCGCTTGACCTGCGACTCGTGCGCCTTCTGGAGGAGCTCGTCGATCTTCTTCTCGGGGGCGCCGTCGAAGACCGGCGTCGCGGCATAGATGCCGAGCTCGCGGCAGGCGAGGCCAAGGTAGGCCTCGAAAAGCTGGCCGAGGTTCATTCGGGAAGGCACGCCCAGCGGGTTGAGGACGATGTCGACGGGCGTGCCGTCCGGCAAGTACGGCATGTCGCAGTCCTTGACGATGCGCGAAACAACGCCCTTGTTGCCATGGCGGCCGGCGAGCTTGTCGCCGACGGAAAGGTTCTTCTTTTCGGCGATGTAGACGCGGACCTGCTTGACGATGCCCGCGTCGCCCGCGCTCCCGACGTCAAACGCGAGGTTCTCAAGGGAGGCCTCGAGATCCTCGAAGCGCGTCCGGTACTTGCCGATGAGGACGAGCGTGTCTTCCTGGCCCATCACGTCGCCGGGCATGTCCACCTTGCAGTGGAGCTTGGCGATCTTGGTCAGGTTGCGCTTCGTGATCTTGTGGTCGGCCTGGACAATGACTTCGCTCGGGTCGGCGGAGTTGAGAATCTGGAACGGCACCGTCTCGCCAAGGAGAAGTTTGCCGATCGAAGCGACGAACTCGTCTTCAAGATCGGCGATCTTCTTGCGGCGCTCGGCCTCGATGTCCTCCTGGCTCTTCTCGCTGGAGGGGAGTTTGACGTCGGCGGAGTCATCTTCGCCGCTTTCGGGATTGATGCCGGGAATATCGTCGTCCTCGACGGCATCGTGGATGTCGTCATCCTCGTTGGTCCGCTTGACGGGGGCCACGCGACCCAGGCCGCGGCTGAGATCCTGCTTGGTAATCGTCTTGACGTTCATCACGACACCGTAGATGCCGCTCGGAACCTTGAGCGAGGTGTCGCGGACGTCGGCGGCCTTCGCGCCGAAAATCGCGCGGAGAAGGCGCTCTTCAGGGGCGAGTTCGGTCTCGGACTTCGGCGTGATCTTGCCGACGAGAATGTCGCCGGGGCGAACCTCGGCGCCGATGCGGATGACGCCGTCGGGACCAAGGTTGCGGAGGGCGTCCTCACCGACGTTGGGGATGTCCGCCGTGATTTCCTCGGGGCCGAGCTTGGTGTCGCGGGCGATGACCTCGTAGTCCTGGATGTGGATCGAGGTGAAGACATCGTCGCGGACAATGCGCTCGGAAAGGAGAATGGCGTCCTCGAAGTTGTAGCCGTTCCACGGCATGTACGCGCAAAGGAGGTTCTTGCCGAGGGCAAGCTCGCCATCCTTCGTCGAGGGGCCGTCGGCCAGGCAGTCGCCAACCTTGACCACGTCGCCAACCTTGACGATCGGCTTCTGGTTGAAGCAGGTCGTCGCATTGGTGCGGCGGAATTTCTGCAAGCGGTAAATCCTGTAGCCAGGTCCCTGCTTCTTGTTGCGCGGGGGCATCTTGCCGTTATCCGTGACGACAACCTCGGTTGCCGAAACATAGGCGACAATGCCATCCTCCTCGGCGAGGACCGTCACGCAGGAGTCGGTCGCGGCGCGGCCTTCGAGGCCGGTGGCGACAAACGGACGGTCCGGCCGGAGCAGCGGAACGGCCTGACGCATCATGTTCGCGCCCATGAGGGCTCGGTTGGCGTCGTCGTGCTCGAGGAAGGGGATGAGGCCGGCGGCGATGGAAATCACCTGCAACGGGGAGACGTCCATGAACTGGACGCTCGCGGACGGCACTTCGAGAAACTCCGTCTTGTGGCGGGCGGAAACGCGGTCGGTAAGGAACTTGCCGTCGGTTGAGAGCAGGGAGTTCGCCTGCGCGATGACATACTGCTCCTCCTCGTCGGCGGCCATGTAGACAACCTCGTCCGTCACCTTGCCCTTGACCACGCGGCGGTACGGGCTCTCGATGAAGCCGAACTCGTTGATGTGGGCATAGAGGCCGAGCGAAGAGATAAGACCGATGTTCGGGCCTTCAGGCGTTTCAATTGGGCAGATGCGGCCGTAGTGCGAGGTGTGGACGTCGCGGACCTCGAATCCGGCGCGGTCGCGGTTCATGCCGCCGGGGCCGAGTGCGGAAAGGCGGCGCTTGTGCGCGAGGGCCGAAAGCGGATTCGTCTGGTCCATGAACTGCGAAAGCTGGCTGCGGCCAAAGAAGTCCTGGACAACGGCGGAAAGCGACTTGGAATTGACAAGCTTGGAAGGCGAAATAACACCCGTGCTGCTGTCGAAGACGCTCATGCGCTCGCGGATGAGGTGCTCCGTGCGGCTTAGGCCGACGCGGCACTGGTTCTCGACGAGTTCGCCGGCGGTGCGGATGCGGCGGTTGCCGAGATGGTCGATGTCATCGACCTGCTTGCGCCCGACGCGAATGTCAAGCAGCCAGCGGACGGATTCAACAACGTCAATGCCGCTCTCGTCAAGGACGCGGAGATCGGCGGGGACCTTGCCTTCGAGGCCGAGCTTCATGTTGAGCTTGTGGCGGCCGACCTTGGTGAGGTCGTAGTGGCGCTGCTCGAAGAAGAAACGGCGGAGCAACGTCTTCGCGTTGGAGGCGGTCGCGGGGTCGCCGGGGCGGAGACGGCGGTAGATATCCGTCAGCGCCTCCTCCTCGCTGTGCGTCTGGTCAACAAGGAGGGTCTTCAAAAGCACGCCCTCGTCCCAGGAGACGTCGACGACTTCGACATCGCGGAAGCCAGCCTGCGACATCTGGCGGAGAACAGCCTCGGAAACAGGCTCGTAACGGCGCGCGAGAACCGCGCGGCTATCGACGTCGATGACGTCGTCCTTGAAACGCAGGTGCTTCAGCGTGTTTTCGTCGGCGTCGGCAAGGCGAATGCGTTCCGTCTGGTTCTTGGCGACCTTGACGGTGCTGTCAAGCACGATTTTCTTGAAACTGTAGAAAAGGCCAAGGATTTTCTCATCGGTACCGAACCCAAGGGCGCGAAGGAAGGTGGTGATGAAAAATTTCCTCCTCCGGCGGCGGCGGTCCATGTAGACCCAGATGATGTCGCTCGTATCGAACTGGATCTCAATCCAGTTGCCACGGTCGGGGATGATGCGGACCGAATAGAGCATCTGGCCATTGGCATGGGCAACGGCCTCCGTGCTCACGCCGGGGCTGCGGTGCAGCTGGGAGACAATGACGCGCTCGGCGCCGTTGACGACAAAGGCGCCGTCACGGGTCATGAGCGGGATGTCGCCCATGAAAACTTCTTCCTCGCGGTTCTCCTCGCCGTCCTTGAGGTTGAACTTGACCTTCAGGGGCGCCGCGTAGGTGCCGCCGTCGGCCAGGGCTTCGAGAGCGCTGAACTTGGGGCGGCCAAAGGAATACTCAATGAAGTCGAGGACATATTTCCCATCTGCCGACTCCACGGGGAATATCTCGCGAAAGGCCGCCTGGAGGCCCTTGGCGTTGTCACGCTTCGCGGGTGGCACATCCGCCTGGAGGAAGTCTTCATACGACTTAGTCTGGATTTCAATGAGATTGGGCGGCGGAATTACCGAATTCAGCTTGCCGAAAGACTGTCTTTGGATCATCGGAAAACCTCTTGGGCGACGGGAAATTTTTGACGCGTGGAAAACTTAAGGCGCTGCCGTGCGCGCGTCGGCGCACGGCAGCTCCTATGCAAGAACCAAACTGGTTACTTGATTTCGACCTTGGCGCCGGCCTTCTCGACCTGCTCCTTGATCTTGGCGGCCTCGTCCTTGGGGACGGCGGTCTTGATGGCCTTCGGCGCGCCATCGACGAGATCCTTGGCATCCTTGAGGCCCAGGCCGGTGATGGCGCGGACTTCCTTGATGACGGCGATCTTGTTGGCGCCAGCCTCCTTGAGGATGACGTCGAACTCGGTCTTCTCCTCGGCGGGGGCCGCGGCGGCGGCGGCGGCAGGAGCCGCGGCGGCGACAGGAGCCGCAGCGGAAACGCCCCACTTCTCTTCGAGGGCCTTGACGAGGTCCGCGATCTCAAGAACGGTCATGCCGCTGAGAAAATCAATAACTTCTTCCTTGGTCATTTTGTGTTGTTCCTTGTTGTTTGTTAACCCCGCAATGTCTGATGCATGCGTGGAATCCCGGGCCGGAGACTTGCGCAGCACCCGCTACGCGGCCGCCGCCCCGGTTTTACGGTTTGTGAAAGCGCTACTGCGCCGCAGCCTCCGAAGCGCCGCCATCCTTCTCGGACTTTGCCTTGAGGACGTAGAGGACGCCGGTGAGAGGCGCGACGAAGACGCGCACGAGATTGGTGGCGGGAGCCATGAGGGTCGCGAGGAGCTGGGCGCGAAGCTGGTCCTTGGAGGGAAGCTTCGAGAGGGCCTCGACATCGGCGGCGTTGAGCGCGGCCTTGTCGAGTTCGCCGCCCTTGACCGCGGCCTTGGCATGGTCCTTGACGAACTTGCAGACAACCTTGGCGAGCTCGGAGGCGTCGCCCTTGGCCGTGACAACCGCCGTGGGGCCGGTAAGCATCGAGGTGATGTCCGCCCAGCCAAGTTCCTTGGCGGCCTTGCCGATGAGCGTGTTCTTCGCGACCAGGCAGCGCCCCTCAAGAGGAAGCACAGCCTTGCGAAGCTCATGCAGCTCGGCGACCGTAAGCCCGCCGTACGACAGCACAATCGCGCTGTCGGAGTTCTTCAGGCGCTCGGTGATTTCCTGCAGAATTGCGATTTTTTCCTGTCTCATTGCGAAAACTCCTTATTCTGCCGCGCCGAAGCTGTAGGCGACGGGAACGCCAACGCCCATCGTGGAGCTAATCGTGATGGAACGGACAAACGTTCCCTTGGCGCTCGCGGGACGCTCTGCGTTGACGGCGTTGATGATCGTCTTGATGTTCTCGGCGAGCTTGTCGACGTCGAAGCTGAGCTTGCCCGACACGATGCTGATGTTGCCGGTGCGGTCCATGCGGAACTCAACGCGGCCACCCATGGCGGCCTTGACGCCGGCGGCGATGTCGTCGGTGACGGTGCCGGTCTTCGGGTTCGGCATGAGGCCACGCGGGCCGAGGATACGGGCAATCTTGCGGACTTCCTTCATCGCCTCGGTCGTGGCGATGGCGATGTCAAAATCCATCCACCCGCCCTTGACCTTCTCGATGAGGTCGTCGACGCCGGCCTCAATCGCGCCGGCGGCCTTCGCTTCGTCGGCCTGCGTACCGGCGGCAAAGACAATCACGCGCACCTTCTTGCCTGTGCCGTTCGGGAGGCTGACGGTGCCACGGACAGTCTGGTCGGACTTGGCGGGATCAACGCCAAGACGCATTGCGACTTCAACGGTTTCGTCAAACTTGGCGCCGGGATGCGCCTTGATGAATTCGATGGCGGTCTTGAGTTCGACAGGCTCCTTCGGGGCCTGCTTGAGCGACTCGCGGTACTTTTTGCTGTGCTTTGCCATTTCAAAATCCTCCGCTAGTCAACGACGTCGATGCCCATCGAACGGGCCGTACCGGCGATGATGCGCGCGGCAGCTTCGGGATCGGTGGCGTTGAGATCCTCGGCCTTCATCTTGACGATCTCCATGATCTGGGCCTTGGTGACCTTGCCGACCTTATCGGAATTGGGCTTGCCAGAGGCCTTCTCGATCTTCGCGGCCTTCTTCAGGAGCACCGCGGCGGGCGGTGAGCGAAGGATGAACGAGAAACTGCGGTCGGCATAAACCGTGATGACGACCGGAATGATGAGCCCCGCCTTGTCCTGGGTCTTGGCGTTGAACTCCTTGCAGAACGCCATGATGTTGACGCCCTGGGCACCGAGTGCCGGTCCAATGGGCGGCGCAGGATTGGCCTGGCCGGCAGGAACCTGCAGGCGGACGATGCCTGTGACTTTCTTTGCCATTTTTTGCCTTCTTGTTGTCGTTTAGCGGCTCTCCCGGGTCCCTTCCGGTGCAAGCGAGCCGGCTGGATGTCAGCCGAGAGTCGCGGGCTGGGCGCCTTCCGTGCGCTCAACCTGCCAGTACTCCAGCTCGACCGGGGCGGGCCTGCCAAACACCGTGACGGTGACGTTGAGCTTGCCGCGGTCAGGATCGACTTTGTCAATGGGGCCGCTCGACCCCTTGAAAGCGCCATCTGTAATCTGCACGACCTCGCCGATCTTGTAGTCGATCTTGACGCGGGTCTTGCCCTCTTCGCCATTTGCCTGCTCGAAGATGTCCGAGACTTCCTTCTCGGAAAGGGCATGCGGCTTGTCGCCGCCCAAAAAGCCTATGATCCCGGGGGTATCCTTGATGAAGCGCCAAACCTCAATGTTGAGCGTCTTCTTGTAGGGTTTCGCGGGATTGGGGATGTTCCAGACCGCAGCCTGGACGAGGAGATACCCGGGAAAGAACTTGCGCGACATCGTGCGCTTTTTGTTCTGCTTGGTCTCGGTAACACGCTCGGTGGGAACCACCACCATGCCGATAAAGCCCGAAAGTTCCGCGTTCACCTTCTGCGCATCGATAAAGCGCTTCGCGCGCATCTCCTGCCCAGTCAAGGTGTGGACGACGAACCACTCCATCCCCTCGCGGTTAATCTCGTCAACGGGAGGGAAGGACGCGGCATTGTCTTCAATCTGCGTGTCCATTGCACAAATCCTGATTTAGCCTAAACAAAGAACAAGACGTGGGAACGGCTGCAAGGGAAACTATGCACCGATGACAACTTTGAGCAACCACTCAATGACCTTGTCAAAAACAAGGACCGTTGCGGAAAGGCCAACGATGAAAACGAGAACCACAACCGTCGATTCCATGAGTTCCTTGCCCTTCGGCCAGGTAATCCTGTGGAATTCCGCGGCAACTTCACTGCAAAAGCCAGAAACGGCAGCCATAACGCCGCCGAACTTGCCTTCTTGTTTTTCAACTTCCTGCTGCTGATCGCTCATCTCCACACTCCTATTCTCGAACCCATTCTTCACCGCAAACCGCAGAACCCACCTGGAGGCAGTTTCCGCGGCATATCGCCCTTGAAATTGGCAGGGTAGGCAGGAATCGAACCCACATCAACGGTTTTGGAGACCGCCGCACTGCCATTGTGCTACTACCCTGTGGCGATGCAAAATCAATATCGGTTGCGAACCCCGGCTATTACTTGACTTCCTTGTGAACGGTGCGCTTGCGCTCGTTCGGGCAGTACTTCGTAATCTCAATGCGGTTCGTCTGCGTCCGCTTGTTGCGGGTCGTCGTATAATTGCGGCGCGTGCACTCGGTGCAGGCCAAAATTGCTAATTCACGCGGCATCTTGAAATCCCCCAAAAATTGAGAAAAACTATTTTACACCCATTCGCTGAAAATGTCCAGCGATTTTTTCAAGCACGACAAAAAAGAGGCGGAACGCATCCGCGCCCCGCCTCTTTTTGCCTCGACATCAAGACTACGCGTAAATCTGCGAAACCGTGCCGGCGCCGACCGTGCGGCCACCTTCACGAATGGCGAAGCGCATCTTGTCCTCCATGGCGACAGGCTGGATAAGCTTGACGCGGATGGAGACGTTGTCGCCCGGCATGACCATTTCCATGCCGTCGGGAAGGGTGATGTCACCCGTCACATCCGTCGTGCGGATGTAGAACTGCGGACGATAGCCCTTGAAGAACGGCGTGTGGCGGCCGCCTTCGTCCTTCGAGAGGACGTAGACCTGGCCCTGGAACTCGGTGTGCGGGGTGATTGAACCCGGCTTCGCGAGAACCTGGCCACGCTGGACTTCCTCCTTCTTGGTGCCGCGGAGCAGGCAGCCGATGTTGTCGCCGGCCTGGCCCTGGGGGAGGAGCTTGCGGAACATCTCGACGCCCGTGACGACAGTCGCGGCGGTCGGATGGATGCCGACGATTTCAACGGGGTCGTTGACCTTGATGACGCCACGCTCGACACGGCCAGTGACGACGGTGCCGCGGCCTTCAATCGAGAAGACGTCTTCGATCGGCATCATGAACGCCTGGTCAAGAACACGCTCTGGCTCGGGGATGTAGGTGTCGAGAGCGTTCATGAGCTCGTCGATGCACTTGCACTCGGGGGCGTCCGCCGAAGCGGCGTGGGTGGCGGGAAGGGCCGAGCCACGGATGACGGGGATGTCGTCGCCGGGGAACTCGTACTTGGAAAGGAGCTCGCGGATCTCCATCTCGACGAGGTCGAGGAGCTCGGCGTCGTCAACGAGGTCGACCTTGTTGAGGAAGACGACGATGGCGGGAACGCCGACCTGACGGGCGAGAAGGATGTGCTCGCGGGTCTGGGGCATCGGGCCGTCGGCGGCGGAGACAACGACGATCGCGCCGTCCATCTGCGCGGCGCCGGTGATCATGTTCTTGACGAAGTCGGCGTGGCCCGGGCAGTCGACGTGCGCATAGTGGCGGTTGTCGGTGCTGTACTCGACGTGGGAGGTGGCGATCGTCACGATCTTGGTGGCGTCGCGGCGGCCGGCGGACTCGGAAGCCTTGGCAACCTGGTCGTACGAAACTTCAGTCGCGAGGCCCTTGAGAGCCTGGACGTGCGTGATAGCCGCGGTAAGAGTCGTCTTGCCGTGGTCGACGTGCCCGATCGTACCGACATTAAGGTGCGGCTTGGAGCGGACAAATTCTTCTTTAGCCATTTCTTTATTCTCCTGGGAGGCGGAAGCCTTCCGATGTGGTTAGGTTGGAGCCCATGATCGGAGTCGGACCGATGACCTCGTCCTTACCAAGGACGCGCTCTACCAACTGAGCTACACGGGCTTCTGATTGTTGCCCTTTCAGCCGTTAAACAAGCATTCACCCACTAACCGGGAACCCCGGCCACTGGACGAAATGCCTGCCCAATGCTTTTCCGTGGTTCTGCCTGCCCCGACTTCCGGGTCAAACGAAAACTTAAATATCTTACCACATTTGCCGGAATTGTCAAATTTTCTTTTCGCAAGGTGGGGGTTTCCCATTTCTTTGCTACAATATTTCCCATGAAATGGGACATCGTGAAACTGGCAAATACGGCCAGCACAAATGCCGACGCCATGAAAGCCGCCGCCAACGGGGCCGCCGAAGGCACCGTCATCGTTGCGGCAACCCAATCCGCCGGGCGCGGCCGGCAGGGGCGCCAATGGGTTTCGCAGCCTGGCGCCGGCCTCTACTTCTCCATTGTCCTGCGTCCACCTTGCGACATTCCCCGCGCCTCCACCCTCCCTCTCGCCGCCGGTCTCGCCGTAGCCGAGGCGCTCGACCCGCTTTTGCCGTCCGCCGGCAGTCCGTTTCCCGTCGCCATCAAGTGGCCGAACGACCTGCATGTCGGCGGACGCAAGCTTTGCGGGATCCTTTGCGAACTTTCATCCGATGCGGCGGGCGTCCGCCATGTCGTCGCAGGCATCGGCGTCAACGTGAACCTCGACGTCCCCACCCTGCCCCCGGATGTCGCCGCGATCGCGACCTCGCTCAAGGCCGAAGCCGGCCATGCCTTCCAACTGGACGACGTCCTCACCCGCATCCTCGCTTCCTTCGGCGAGGTTTACGGGGAATGGCTCGGCCAGGGGTTCCCCGCCCTGCTGCCGCGTATCGCCCGGCGCGACACCCTCCTTGGCAAACGTGTTTCAATCGAGCTTGTCGGCACGCCGGCCAGCGGCGTCGCCGCCGGCATCGCGGCATCCGGCGCCCTGCTCCTGCGCAAGGACGACGGTTCAATCGAGGAAGTCTTTTCCGGCGAGGCCCATGTCAAGGGCGTGGCGAACGCGACTTCCGTCAGCGGTAAACCGGCGTAACAACCCGTCCTTCGGCGGCGCTTCGCAGAATCGCCTCGGTGATTTCGGCCGTGCGAACAGCGCTTTCAAGGGTGCACACGGGCACTCCGCCGGAAAGGACGCAATTGACGAAGTCCTGGACCATCGGCAGATGCCAGTTTGGTTTTTCCGCGCCGTTGGAGGCGGGCGTCACGGACGCCTCGATCTTGTCGCCGCCCCCCCACTTGACGATTTCGATTGGCGCATTGAAGTGCGGCGGGCAGGCGGGCCAAAGAAGCCTTCCGTACTCAAACTCGAATTCGTAGGCGTGGCGAAGCGGCGCGACGGAGGCCATGTTGAGATGGAGCGTGAACATACGGCCGCCCGGAAAACGCAGGATGACGTTTTCCACGTCGTCGATGTCAAAGGGTTCCTTCTTCGCGCAATTGAAGGACGCCGTCATCGCCATGACCGCCTCGGGCAACCCGAAGATTGCCTGCGCCATGTTGACGAGGTAGAAGCCGAACCCCAGAATGGGCGACATGCCATCCTTCACGAGGAGCGGCGCGTTGGACGGGTTGTAGTAGGGTTCCTCGTCCTGGGCCCAGCCGCAAACAAGCGCGCCAAGTTCCCCGCCTTCGATCAGGCGGCGGGTTTCCCTGAACTGGTTTGAAAAGAGGCGGTAGTTGGAGCACGAGACGACCAATTCGGGATGGCTCTTCGAGGCGGCGAGCAGTTTTTCGCACTCGGCCGCGTTGACGCCCAGCGGTTTTTCGGCGAGAAAGTGCTTGCCCGCGTCAAGCGCCTGGAGCGCCATCGGCACGTGCACATGGTGCGGCGTGGCGATGTAGACGGCGTCGGCGCCGCTTTCGCGAAGCGCCTGCGCATAGTCGTGGTAGACGCGCGGGCACCCCCATTTCTCGGCCAGTCGCTCGGCGTTGCCGACCGAACGGCCGTAGATGCCCGCGATTTCGGAGTTGGCGGCGCAGGAAAGGGCGGCGGCGACACGGGAACGGGCGATGTCGCCCGCACCGACCAACAACCATTTCACATGACGAGTTTCATTCATGGCACTCCTCCAGTTGCGCCCGGGGCGACAGCCTCAGTAGGCGTTGTACCTCAACGAAAGCAGATTCTGCGGCAGTTCGGAAATGAAACGCGACGGGCGGCACGGGAAGTAATGCCCGTCGTAATTCTTGCGGTTCATCGGTGCGAAAAGGCAAAGCGCGTTCTTGGCGCGCGTGACCGCGACGTAGAAGAGGCGGCGCTCCTCGCTGTCATCCTCGCCGTCGCGCAGCGCCTTCGCCGAGGGGAACATCTCCTCGCAGGCCCAGAGGAGGATGACCACGGGCCATTCCAGTCCCTTGGCCTGGTGGATGGTGCTGAGCCGAACCGTGTTGCGCCCCAGTCCGGGGACGTTCTCGGCGTCGGTGTTGGTCAGCAGGGCGACGTCCTGCAGGAACGCCGCGAGCGAGCCGCGCGACTCGATTTGCGAGGCGACTTCAACGATGTCGTCGCCGCGCTCTTCGGGGTTTTCGTACTCCCTCTGCAAATGGGCGGTGTAGAACGTGTCGAGGAAGTCGTTGACGAAGGACACGATCGGTTCTCGGCCCGTTTCCGCGACCTCGTCGAAATACGCCGCCACAGAATCGGAAAGCGGCGCCCACAACGCGCGCGCCGCCGGCTTGAGAAGCTTCAGCAGGGTCGCGCGACCTTCCTCTCCGGAAAGGTCGCAGCGGCCGCCAAGCTTCGCCCACATCTTCGATGCGGTTTGCTCGCCCACGCCGGGGAAAAGCACGAAGAAACGCTCGAAGGCCAGGCGATCCCGGGGATCCGCCATGACGCGCAGAAGCGAGATGAGGTCTTTCACGTGGGCCGATTCGAAAACGCCAATGCCCGAGGTGATCGTGAAGGGAATGCGCGAACGCGACAGGAGCATCTGCAGGTCGATCGAGTGGAAGTGGCTGCGATAGAGGACGGCGATGTCGGAGTACTTGTAGCCGTGCTCGACGTAGCGGCGGATGAAACTCACGACATCCATTGACTGCGCGACGGCGTCGCGGACGAAGTACACCGAGGGCTTGTCGCCGTGCGGGTGGGTCGCGCGCAAGGTCTTCTGGAATTGCTCGGTGTTGCAGGCGATGCAGGCGTTGGCGACGTCGAGGACCTCGGGCGTGCTCCGGTAGTTGCGCTCGAGCTTGATGACGCGCGCATCCGGGTAGCGCCTCGGGAAATCCATGATGTTGCGGAAATCGGCGCCGCGCCAGGTGTAGATGCACTGGAAGTCGTCGCCGACGGCCATGATGTTGCCGCCCGGGCCTGAAAGCATGTCGACGAACCGCGACTGGATCGAGTTCGTGTCCTGGTATTCGTCGACGAGGATGTAGTCGAACTGCCCCTGGTAGAACTCGAGGATCTCCGGTTTGAACTCAAACAACCGCACCGTGTTGACGAGCAAGTCGTCGAAGTCCATGATGCCGTCGTCGAACTTCATGCGGGTGTAGACGTCGCGGACACGCACGATGTCCTCGAAGTTGAAGGGCGTTGTCGAAAGCTTTTCGCCAAGCACCTGCTCGAGCGGCACGTCGCGGTTGACGGCGTTGCTGAAGAGCGAGGCCAGCACGTCGCGCTTCGGGAACTCGTCGCCGCCGACGCCGACTTCCTTCATCGCCTTTTCAATGAGCTTGCGGCTGTCGTCGCGGTCGGCGATGACGAAGTTGTTGCGGTAGCCGATGAGATGCGCGTGGCAGCGGAGAATGCGGTTGCAGACATGGTGGAACGTGCCGCTCCAGATGTCGCCCACCATGGGGCCGACAGTCGCCTTGGCGCGTTCCAGCATTTCGTTGGCCGCCTTGTTGGTGAAGGTAAGGAGCAAAATGGATTCTGGCGCGACGCCCTTGTCGACAAGATACGCCACGCGATAGACAAGGGTCTGCGTCTTGCCCGTGCCTGCCGCTGCCAGCACAAGGACGGGGCCGTCGCCCGCGGTGGCGGCGGCATATTGCTCGGGGTTGAGGATTGATTCAAGGTTCTCTATCATAAGTCGCTGTTTCTATTTTCTCATGAAAGAGGCTTGCCTTGCAAGCGGGCTTTTGATAGATTATACAAAATTCAACAACGTGACACTGGAACCCGAAACAAGAAGGATCCCAATGAACAGGACAACTCTTATTGCCGCCGCGACGGCCATGCTTGCAATTTCATTTTGCGGGTGCGAAAGTTCCGAGGACGCCTCCGGCTCCTACTGGCAGGCCGAATCGGCTTCAGGCAAGGCGGACAACAACAAGGAAGCCGTAGCGGCCCAGCAGGCGACAGTCCAGCAGGCGCAGCCCAAGCAGTCATCGTCGACCCAGGCGACAACCAAGCAGGCAGAATCGCCGAAGGCAACGCCCCCGGCGACTTCGACCGAGACAAAAACAGCCGAAAAAGAAGAAGCTCCCAAGGCAGATTCGGAGACGGAGGCAACCGCTGGTGGCGAAACGCCTGCACCGGCACCCGCCGGCGCCGGCGACGCCGTTTCCTTTGGCTCCCTCAAATGGGCCTATGGCGGCGTGAATGGCGCCGGGGCCGCAAAGACTTCGGCCTCCATCGGCGGGCTCCGAATGTCGGCCGGGAGCTTGTCGTATTCCTGGACCGGCCCTACGCTCGCCTCCTGGGGCCTTGGCGACAACCAAATCGGCGCCTACGCCTGCCTTTTCGTCCAGAAATCTGACGGCAGCTGGGTCGGCGGCAAGTTCGACTGGATCAGCACCAGTCGCCGTTCCCGCGGCTTCGAGAACATCTACGGGGGGTATTCCGGCTGGTCTCTCGCCGGCGTTCCCAACCCCTGCCAGGCGGCATTCGTCATCATCAGCGCGGACTGCAAGAAACGCACGAATGTCATCTCCGGCTCGTGGAGCCGGTAAATCCCGGAAAGCGCAAAACCGGAAAAGACAAAACGCCGACCCTCCTTGTGGGCCGGCGTTTTCCTTTTCGCAAGACGAGGCGCTATGGGCGCGTCTTCACGGCCGGAGTACGCCGGAACCAATGCGCGGCGGCGAGTTTCCACACCTTGAAAAAGGCCTCGACGGCGATGTTCTTGCTCATTTTCGAGCACCCGGCGCGGCGATCCTCGAATGTAATCGGGATCTCCACGATTTTGAAGCCCTTCATCCAGGCGTTGTGCGACATCTCGATCTGGAAGGAGTAGCCGCTTGACGTAATCTTGCCGAAGTCAATCGCCTCAAGCACTTCGCGCCGGAAGCACTTGAAGCCTCCCGTGGGATCCATGATCGGCATGCCCGTCACGGCGCGAACGAAAACGCCCGCGAAGGTGCTGATGAGAAGACGGCTGAGCGGCCAGTTCATGACGCGAATGCCGCCGATGTAACGCGACCCCAGAACGAGGTCGGCGTCTTCCGCCGCCTTGATGAAGTTGGGGAGTTCGCGGGGGTCGTGCGAAAAATCCGCATCCATCTCGAAGATGCGGTCGAAGCCCTGGTCGAGCGCCCAGGTGAAACCCGCGATATAGGCGCGGCCAAGCCCCTGCTTCTTCTCGCGGTGCAAGACATGGATGCGCGGATCCGCGGCGGCGAGGTCATCGCAGATTTTTCCCGTGCCATCCGGCGAATTGTCAACGACGAAAAGAACTTCGCCGCCTTCGAGGTTTTGCAACACCGCCTCGGCAATTGCCTTTGCGTTTTCCTTCTCGTTGTAGGTCGGGATGATGACAATGGGTTTTCTCATGGCGTTCCAGTAGCTTGCGCGGCCGTGTGCGGCGACGGGTCAGACAAGGCGCATCGGGATGATGCGCTTGACAAGCTCCTCCTTCGAAAGGGCCAATGCCGCTTCAAGTGAAATGGCGTCCGCGACATTGTACTTGCCGCACTCGACGCGGCGAAGCGACTTCATGCACGCCCCGCAGCCAAGCGCCTTGCCAAGGTCGTGGCAGAGCGTGCGGATGTAGGTGCCCTTGCCGCACTTCACCTCGAATTTGCCAACGGGCGCCGCATAGTCCGGGATTTTGAAACTGTAGACGTGGATGAGTCGGGGCTCGCGCTCGACGGTCTCCCCCTTCCGCGCGAGCTTGTAGAGCGGCACGCCGTTCTTCTTGAGCGCCGAAGCCATGGGCGGCACCTGGTAGAGGTCGCCCGTGAGTTTCATGGCTTCCTCGCGAAGGCGCTCCACCGTCACAAGGTCGTACGGCAACTCGGCCACGACTTCGCCTTCGAGATCCTGCGAATCGGTTTCCGTCCCCAGGAGAATTTCGCCCTCGTACTTCTTGTCGCAGCCCATGACCTGGTTTGAAAGGGACGTCCCCTTCCCCACGAGAATCAGGAGCAACCCCGTGGCCCCGGGGTCAAGCGTGCCGCCATGCCCGACTTTGGCGAAGCCGAATTTCTTCCGGATGTCGCCGACAACGTCGTGCGATGACGGTCCCTCGGGCTTGTCGACGAGCAAAAGCCCGTCTTCGGGCGAAAGTTCCCTTGGGGGCGCCCGGAACTGGGAATACTGGCGGAAGTTTATCATCTTGCGCGCCTAAAGGCTATTCGTCGGCACCCGGCAACTCGCCGGACTGCTCCATTCGGGAAAGCACATCCAAAACGTGGTCGCCCTTTTCAATTGACTCGTCAAGCTCGAAATGCAGCACCGGCGTGTATTTGAGGCGGATGTCGCGGTTGATGAGCTTCTGGAAGTCGTTGCGCTTCGAACGGACTTGCGAAAGAATATGCTCGCGTTCCTTCTCGTGGCCGAAGACGGAGATGGAAACCGTCGCGTTCCTGAGATTGCTCGCGACGACAACCTTGGTGACGGTCAAAGACGCCACGTTGAGCCCGGTTCCGGCCATCACCGAAGGGATGGCCTCGGCGATTTCTCGCCGAACCAGGCTGTTGACCCTTTCCAAACGATCCACACCCATGGCGCAAGACTAGAGCGTGCGCTCCAGTTCCTCCATCGCGAAGCATTCGATGACGTCGCCCTCGGCGAAATCCTCGAAGTCGACAAAGCTGACGCCGAACTCCTGCATGTCTCGCACTTCCGCGACCTCGTCCTTGAAATGCTTGAGCGAGGCGATCTTGCCTTCGAAAAGCACGTCGCGAAGCCGCTTGATGCGCACCCGGGCGTCCTTGCGCACAACGCCGTCGAGCAGCTGGCAGCCGGCGACCTTGCCGAGTTTGCCGATGTCGAAGATCTGGCGAATCTGCGCGTGGCCCTTGACGACTTCCTTGTATTCGGGGTCGAGCATGTCGAGAAGCGACTGCTTGACGAAGTCGAAGAGCTCGTAGATGATGCGGAAGGTGTTGATCTTGACGCCGTCGTGCGTCGCGATTGGCGCGACGCCGGCCTCGGTGTTGACCTGGAAGCCGACGATCTGCGCATGGCCCGCCGCGGCGCGCTGGACGTCGTTGGCGGTGACGTTGCCAATGGAGCTGCCGAGAATCTCGAGCGTGATCTTCTCGGAGCGGATGTCGCGCAGCGTGTCGATGATGGCCTCGACGGTGCCCTGCGTATCGGCCTTGACGATGATCGAGAGCTGCTTCTTGCTCTGCTCGCCCAGTTTGTCGAGAAGCGTGTCGATGTTGACGGCCTTCTGCGCCTGCTGGAGCTCGGTTGCCTTGCGTTCCTCGGCGAACTTCTCGGCGAGTTCGCGCGCCCGCTTCTCGGAGACCATCACGCGGAACTCCGCGCCGGCGTCGGGTACGCCGCTCAGGCCCATCACGCGCACGGCCTGCGCGGGGCCGACCGACTTGACCTGGTTGCCGCGGTCGTCGATAAGCGCGCGGAGACGGCCGTAGTTGTCGTCGATCAGGACGACGTCCCCGACCTTCAGCGTGCCGGAGGCGACAAGCAGCGTCGCCGTGGGGCCGATGCCGCGCTCCATCTGCGCCTCGATGATGTAGCCGTCGGCGCGGCGGTTCGGGTTCGCCTGCAGTTCGAGGACGTCCGCCTGGAGAAGTATCATTTCCAAAAGGTTGTCCATGCCCGCGCCCGTGTGTGCGCTGACTTCGCAGCAGACGATGTCGCCGCCCCAGTCCTCGGGGGTGAGACCCTCGCCCTGAAGCTGCTGGCGGACGCGGTCCGGCTTGGCGGACGGCAAGTCGCACTTGTTGATGGCGACCATCATCTGAACGCCGACCTGGCGGCACTGCTTGATGACCTCGCGGGTCTGCGGCATGATGCCGTCATCCGCCGCCACCACGATGACCGCGATGTCGGTGAGCTTCGCGCCGCGGGCGCGCATCGCCGAGAAGGCGGCGTGGCCCGGGGTGTCGAGGAAGGTGATCTTGCGGTCGTTGATGTCGACGGAGTAGGCGCCGATATGCTGCGTGATGCCACCCGCCTCGCCCGCCGCGACATGCGCCTTGCGGATGTAGTCGAGAAGCGAAGTCTTGCCATGGTCGACGTGGCCGAGGAAGGTCACGACCGGCGGCCGCGGCTTCATGTCTTCGGGCTTGTCCTCCGGGATCTCGTCGTCCTCGTCGAGGCGCTTGATCTCGGGCTTGCGCTCGGTCGAGCGACGCGCCCTTTCGAGCTCCACGCGGTAGCCGTACTTGTCGGCGATCTTGCCGGCCATTTCAAGATCGACGCGCTGGTTGATGGAAACCAGGACCTTCTCCTGCATGAGGTCGGCAATCAGACGGTTGGGCCTCACCCCCATCATCTCGGCGAGCTCACGGATAAGCGTTGGCCCACGGAGGGAAATCACATGGTCGCCGGCGATTGGCGCGTTGGGTGCGGGCACTGGCGGCGCGACGGGCAACTTGCCGTTCGGGGGCTGCTGCTGTCCTCTCTGGTTCTTGTTCATTGGCTGCTGTCCTCGCTGGTTCTTGCCCATGGCCTGCTGGCCGCGCGCCTGGCCCTGGGGGCCCTGCTGCCGGCCCTGCGCCATCCCCTGGCGGGTCGGGAAAACGGATTGCTGCCCGGCGCGCGTCGGGAAGACGGACGGCGCCTGCGGCCTTGTCGGGAAAACGGATTGCTGCCCGGCGCGCGTCGGGAAGACGGACGGTGCCTGCGGCCTTGTCGGGAAGACGGACTGGGCGCCGGGGCGCGTCGGGAAAACGGACTGGGCACCGGGGCGCGTCGGGAAGACGGACTGGGCACCCGGTCTCGCCGGGAAAACGGAAGGGGCACCCGGTCTCGCCTGCGGCGCGGCCTGCTGCTGCCCGGGCCGCGCACCTCCGCGCGGTGCCGGCTGTTGGCCGCGCACGGGCTGCTGGGGGCCGCGACCTTGCGGTGCGCCACGCCCCTGCTGCTGTCCATGGGTGCCGCGACGGCCATCGCGTTCGCCTTCCTCGCGGAAGTCGTCGCGCCTGTGCTTCATCTGCTGGGAAGACGCCCCGCGACGACCGAAATACTCTCTTTGCAAATCCTCGTCGCTCTCGTCGTCGTCGTCGCGGCGGCCGCGGTCGTCGTCGTCGTCATCGTAGTCGTCGACGGCAGCCGGGTGGAAAATGACTCGCGGTCCATCGCCCTGCGAACCGCCCTGGAGCTGGCCGAAGCCGCCGAGGTCGATCTCGACCGGCCTTTCCGGCGCGGCGGGCGCACTTTGACTCGGTTTGGACTCAACGGCGTCAGAAATCTTCTCCGCAGCGGGAGCCGCCTGGACCGGCGCGGGCTTTTCCACCGCGACCGATGTCGCCGCCGGTTCCTCGAAGGCCGCGGGCTTGACGGCGGCTTCCGCCGGGGCCGCCGGCACTTCGACAGGGGCGACAGGCTCGGGCTTCACTTCGGGCACGGCCACCGGGATGGGTTTCCGCAAAGTCACGGGGAATGGCGTGAAAGGCTTGATGCCGTGGGAACGCCCCCGGAAGTTGGCAAGCGCACGGGAACGCCCGCCGGCAAGCCGACGGCGATCCTCGTCGTGGGAAACCGACTGGAGCGGCACGCCTTTTTTAAACACGGGCCTTGGCGCAGGCACCTTTGGCACGATCTCTTCGGGAACTTCGACCTTGGGCTGGAAGGCCTTCGCCAATCCCGCGGCCTGGTCGTCTGAAAGCTGCGTGAAATTGCCAGCCTTCTCTATTCCCATTTCTTTCGCGGCCTTTGCCAAATCCCCGGCCTTGACGCCGATTTGCTTTGCCAGTTCGTAAATTTTCATGAATCACTGTCCGTCTTGAAAAAATCCCACGCCTTGCCGGCTCATCCGTTCACCTGGCTTGCGGCAGCGGCCTTCGAAACAATTTCGGCCGCGGCTTCCAGGGCAAGGCCCGTCGCATTGGACAACTCCGCCGCGCTTTCCTCGGCTATGCCGTCGAGCGATGTGTAGCCGTTGTCCGCGAGCAACTTGGCGTCCGCCTCGGAAATGCCCGCGGCCACAAGTGCGCCGACGGCTTTCTCGAGCATCGCCTCAAACGACAACTCACTTTCCTGCTTGGCGATGTTGATGCTGCACCCGACAAGCTTGGAGGCAAGCCTCACGTTCTGGCCGCTGCGCCCGATGGCAAGCGAAAGCTGGTCGTCGGCGACCACCACGGAAATCTTGCGCGAGTCATCGGGGTCGATCGCCACGGACATGAGTTTCGCGGGCGAAAGCGCCTGTTCGGCGTACTTGCACACGTCGTCGCTCCAGCGGACGATGTCGATCTTCTCGCCGCCAAGCTCGCCAACAATCGTGCGGACGCGCACACCGCGCACGCCGACGCAGGCGCCGACAGGATCGACGTTGGCGTCGTAGGACCTCACCGCGATCTTTGAACGCGAACCCGGATCGCGGGCCACGCCCATGATCTCGACGGTGCCGTCGTTGATCTCCGAGACCTCCGTCACGAAAAGCTGCCGGAGGAAGGACGAGCTGGCGCGCGAAAGCATGATCGCGGGCGTGCTCGACTGAATGGCCTCGGAAAGCGGCAACACCTTCGCGATAATCGCGCGGGCGGTGTCGCCTTCGGAAAAGTTGTCGCCCGGAAGGCAATCGCGCCGCATGATGACGGCGTCGGCATTCTCGATCTCAAGAATGACGTCGCCGCGGCGCGTGACGTTGCGAACGGTGCCGGTGATGATTTCGCCGACTTTGCCGCGGTAATTCGCGATGACATTCTCGCGCTCGGCCTCGCGAAGCTTGAGGAGGATCATCTGGCGCGCGTTCTGGATGCCGATGCGGCCAAGGCTCGATGCCGGAATCTCGACCTCGAACTCCATGCCCTGGACGGCGTCGGGACGCGCCTTGCGCGCATTCTCAACGAGGACGTATGCGGCGCCGACATCCGTGTCGCTCGCAATGTACCTGCGGTAGGCCTTGACCGTGAGTTTCTTCCGGTCAATCTGGACGCGCACGTAGCCCGGGCAGCGGAACGCCTTGCCAAAGACCTGCTCAAGTGCGCTCTCGATGGCGTGAATGATGAGTTCGCGGCTCACGCCGCGGTCGCGCTCGTAGAAATTGACTATTGCCTGTAGGTCGTTGTCCATACTTCCTCCTTGGACCAGGTCCCGTCGTTCGCACACGGGAGAAGGCCCTTCCGTTGTCAAACAGAACAAAAAGAACAAAGGTGACCGGATTGCTCCGGCTAAATGCCGAGAACCGGCGCCGCGGCCTTGATCCAGGCCTCGGATAAAAGCGCGTGCCCGGCCGTCGTCGGATGCACGCCGTCGCCCAGCCAGTGCGGCGCGGGGGCGAGTTTCAAGGCGTCGTTGAGCACGCTCTGGAAAGGCACGAAGAGAAGACCGAAATCTTCCGCGATCTTCTTCGTGAAGGCACGGCGCTGGTCGACTTCCGGCTCCCAGTCGTCGGGAGCGGCCCAGTTCTTGCCGCACTCATACCCCTCCCCGGCCTTGCCCACCGGGAACATGAAGGGCTCGCAAATGACCAGCTTGACTTCGGGCCGGGCCTTGAGCGTCCACTTGACAAGCTCGCGGTAGACCATCTCGGCGCGGTCGAGTTCGACGCCGTTGCCGAAGGCGCGCTCATGCCACGTGTCGTTGATGCCGATGAGAATGCTGATGACATCGGGGTTGAGGTTGAGCGCGTCGACTTTCCAGCGTTGGTAAAGGTCGACGACGCGGTTGCCGCTGATGCCGCGGTTCACCACGTCGAACCCCTTGCCGGGGAAACGCGAAAGCAACGCCCCGGCCACGAATATCGGGTACCCGCGGCCAAGGTTCTCGTAGTTGCAGCCGGTGCGGCCGGCGTCCGTCACCGAATCGCCTTGGAAAAGAATCTTCATCTTTGAAACACTCCAAATCTATTTTTCTATTTAACCATATTGAAGTTGAAAAATCAAGTTAGCGAACGGAAGGGAAAACACACAAGGGCGGATTGGCGCGCCAATCCGCCTTCCCGGTCGCCCCCTGGGACGCCCGGCTACTCAATCGAAAACAAGGGCTGGCCCTTGGCGACGCTTGCCCCGTGGGCGACGAGGAACTTGACAATGCGGCACTTGCGCGGGACCGAAATGTTGTTGAGGAGCTTCATCGCCTCCACGGCGCAGACGGTTTCCCCGGATTCGTAAGTCTTGCCTTCCTCCCCCCAGTCCGCCTGCCCGGCGGCGGGACGGCGGTAGAAGGTTCCGCTCAGGGGCGAAGCCACAGTCTCGCCCTGCGGCGCGGGGGCGGGCTGCGCAACGGGAACCGGAGCGGCGGGTTGCGCACTTCCCGCGTGAGGTTCGAGATCCGCCGGGATGGGGTCGCGCTGGCCCGCCGGCTTGGCGCGCCACGCGAAGAACCCCAGCGACACTTCCGGGAACAGGCAGTAGGAGAGGATGTCTTCCTCTGACTTGATGTACTTCGGGTCGAGTGCCGCGGCCGCGGCGGCGAGACCTGGCTTCAGCAGATCCGCCGGACGGCACTTGACGCGGCTCGCGCCGCCGAGGATTTTCTTCGCGACCGAGGGCTTGATCGCCGACGGCGAACGCCCATAGAGACCGCGGACGTAGTTTTTCGTCTCCTCGGTCACCATGGCGTAGCGCTCGCCCTTGAGGACGTTGAGCACGGCCTGGATGCCGATGATCTGGCTCGTCGGCGTCACCAGCGGCGGGAAGCCCATGTCCTCGCGGACGCGCGGGAGCTCCTCCATCACCTCGTCGAGACGATCGAGCGCGTTCTGCTGCTGGAGTTGCGAGCGGAGGTTGGAGATCATGCCGCCGGGGATGTGGTGGCTGAGGACGCCCGCGTCGACGAATTCGCGCGATGCGCTTGCCGGCTCGCGTTCGGGGCGGAGCTTGCGGAAGTGGAGTCCGATCTTGCGGATGGCGTCGATGTCGAGCCCCGTGTCGAAACCGGAGGTCCTGAAGATCGCGTCGATGGTCTCGACGGGCGGCTGGCTTGAAATGCCGGACATCGTGGAAACGCAGGTGTCGACCGCGCCCGCACCCGCCTTGACAGCCTCGAGGTAGGTCGCCACGGCCATTCCGCTCGTCATGTGGGAGTGGATCTGGACCGGGATTGAGACGGCCTTGGCAATCGCCCCGGTGAGCCGCGCGGCCTCGGCGGGGTTGAGGATGCCCGCCATGTCCTTGATGCAGATCGAATCGGCGCCAAGCTGCTCGAGTTCGCGGGCGAGATTGACATACATGGCCTCGGTGTGGACGGGGCTCACCGTATAGCTGATCGTGCCCTGCGCATGGGCGCCGACGGCCTTGACCGCGCGGATGGCGCACTCGAGGTTGCGCGTGTCGTTGAGGGCGTCGAAGACGCGGAAAATGTCGATGCCGTTCCGGGCCGAAAGCTCGATGAAACGGCGGAGGATGTCGTCGGGGTAGTTTTTGTAGCCGAGGATGTTCTGGCCGCGGAGCAACATCTGGAGCGGCGTCTTGCAATGCGCCTTGATCGTGCGCAACCGTTCCCATGGATCCTCGCGCAGAAAGCGCATGCACACGTCGAACGTCGCACCACCCCAGCATTCAAGCGAATAGTAGCCGACGGCGTCGATCGCGTCGATGACGGGCAGGATGTCGGCCGTGCGCATCCGCGTCGCCCAAAGCGACTGGTGCGCGTCGCGAAGCGTCGTGTCGGTTATCTTTACCGGAATCGTCTTCATCTCGTTCTCCCTTTTCGCGGACTCCGCCTACCTGAACTGCCGGCCCATCCCGATGAACTTGGCGTAACGCCGCTCCACGATCGACTCGGGCGGCTCGGCCAGCACGTCTGCGAGCGCCTTCAGCACGGCGGCCCGCAGTTCCGCCGCCGCCGCCGCCTTGTCGGTGTGCGCCCCGCCCTTCGGCTCGGGCACGATCCCGTCGATGACGCCGAGTTCCAAAAGCGACGGCGCGGTGATCTTGAGCGCCTCCGCCGCCGCGGGCGCGAATTTCCCGTCCTTCCACAAGATCGCCGCGCACCCCTCGGGCGAAATGACCGAGTAGACGGCGTTTTCAAGCATGAGGACGCGGTCGCCCTCGGCGATTCCAATCGCGCCGCCGCTGCCGCCCTCGCCGGTGACCACCGTCACGATCGGCGTCTTGAGGCGCGCCATGACGCAAAGGTTCCGTCCGATGGCTTCGGCCTGTCCGCGAGCCTCGGCTTCGAGCCCGGGATACGCCCCGGCGGTATCGACAAGGCTGACGACCGGCAGATGCCACGCCTCCGCGAGCTTCATGAGGCGCATCGCCTTGCGGTAGCCCTCGGGATTCGCCATGCCGAAGTTGCAGGCGAGGTTTTCCTCCGCGTTGCGCCCTTTCTGGTGGCCGATGAGCACCACCTTCGCGCCGCCAATGTCGGCGAGCCCGCCGACAAGCGCCTGGTCGTCGCCGACCTGGCGGTCGCCGTGGAGCTCGATGAACGAGTCAAAAGCCATGGAAATGTAGTCGCGAATCGTCGGCCGCCCCGGATTGCGCGCGAGCTTGACCGTCTCCCAGGCGCCGGCCTGCTTCCTGGCGCGGCGCTTCGCCGCCCGGGGTGCCGTTGCGGCGGGCCTTTGCACCGGGCTGAAAAAGGAAAGCGCGTCCGCCAGGAAGTCGCGCAAGTCCGCGCGTTTCACGATGGCGTCGATGAAGCCGTGTTCAAGCAGGTATTCGGCGGTCTGGAAATCATCGGGCAGCTTCTGCTTGATCGTGTTCTCGATCACGCGGCGGCCGGCAAAGCCGATCAGCGCCCTGGGCTCCGCCACGACGATGTCCGCCGTCAGCGCGAATGAAGCGGAAACACCGCCGGTCGTCGGGTCGGTCAACACCGAGACGTAAGGCAGGCCTTCGTCGCGGAGCCTGGCGATCGCGGCGCAGGTGCGCGCCATTTGCATGAGCGAGACGATTCCCTCGTGCATTCTCGCGCCGCCGGAGGCGCAAAAGACGACCAGCGGGAGCCGGTCGTGCACGGCGCGCTCCGCCGCCAACACGATTTTCTCGCCGGCGCCACTGCCAAGGCTGCCGCCCAGAAAGCGGAAGTCCATCACGCAAAGGACGACTTCGCGGCCCTTGATGCGGCAAAGTCCGCTGAGAACCGACTCCTTGAGCCCGGTTTTCGCCGTCGTCGCGGCCGCCTTGGCCCTGTAGGTGCCGCCGGCATCGGAAAATCCGAGCGGATCCGAAATGCCGACCTCTGAATTAAGCTCGGTGAACGACCCCTCGTCGGCGACCGCCGCCACGCGGGCGCGGCAATCCAGCCGCGCGGGCGCCCCGCACCGGGGGCAGACCCCGAAACCGCGGGGGTAGTCCTCGCGCGGGAAATGCGCCTTGCACTTGGGGCAGACCGCCCAAAGCTCTTTTTCGTCGCGGACCTTGATCTCGCCGACCTTTCCGTTAAGCCATGCCATCTCCGACTTCTCCCGTCTGGACGCCGGGCGAAACGCCCGCAACCGCCCTTCCCGCCTATTTCACCAAATTCATGAATTCCGCCCGCGTCGCGGCATTGCGGCGAAACGACCCCAGAACCGCCGAGGTCGTCATGACTGAATTCTGCTTCTCCACGCCGCGCATCATCATGCAGAGATGGCGGCATTCCATCACCACGCCCACACCTTGCGCATCGACGGCGTTCTGAATCTCCTCGGCGATCTGCTGCGTCATGCGTTCCTGGATCTGGAGCCGCCGGGCGTAGACCTCCATGATGCGCGCGAGCTTCGAGACGCCCAGAACCTTGCCGTTGGAAACGTAGCCGATGTGGCAGCGCCCGAAAAAGGGAAGCATGTGGTGCTCGCAGAGGCTGTAGACCTCGATGTCGCGCACGATCACCATGTCGTTCGACCCGGTCGTGAAAACCGCGCCGTTGATCTCCTTCGCGACGCTCTTGCGATAGCCCGATGTCAGGAATTCCAATGCCTTGGCGACCCGCGCGGGTGTCTTCGCGAGTCCCTCGCGCCCCGGATCCTCGCCGATTTCAACGAGTAGCTCGCGGACAAGCCCCTCAATGCGTTTGTGGTTCATTTTCATTGCCAATCTATAATACCACATCGGCGGCTCTTATGATATACTATAAGCATGGAAGACGCATCGAAAACCAAGTTTTTCGCGGAAAAGGCACGGGAAATCCCCGTCGTGGCCGAGGTCCAGGTCCTTGTTGTCGGCGGCGGCCCCGCCGGTGTCGGCGCCGCGCTTGCCGCGGCGAGGAACGGCGCCAGGACAATGGTCGTCGAGCAGGCGAACTGCCTCGGCGGCATGGCGACGGCCGGTCTCATGTCGCATTGGTCAGGCTCGAACTCGTCGCCTATCGGCAATGAAATCTTCAACAGGATGCGCGCCAGCAAGTCCCTCCCCCCCGGCTGGAGGGAGGACCGCCCCTGCAACATCAGCCACGAATGCCAGAAGCAGGCGCTTTTCGACTTGCTTGTCGAAGCCGGCGTCCAAATCCAGCTTCACACGTGGTTTGCCGACGCGATCGTCGAGGACGGCTGCGTCAAGGGCGTCGTCACCGAAAGCAAATCGGGGCGCGAGGCCATCCTCGCGGATGTCGTCGTGGATGCCACCGGCGACGGCGACGTCGCCTACAGGGCCGGAGCCGAATTCACCCTGGGGCGCGAGGGCGACGGCGTCTGCCAGCCCGTCACGCTGATGTTCCGCATCGGCGGCGTCGACTACGCGCGGGCGATATTTCCCGAGAGTTTCGAATCCTACATGGACGTGCCCGGAGGCGAAGTCCAGGCCCTGGGCAAAAGCCATCTCAAATTCCCCGCGGGCCACGTGCTGCTCTACCAGACCCGTCTGCCCGGCGAAGTCTGCGTGAACATGACAAACGCCATCGGCATCGACGGCACGGACGTCCGCGACCTCACCCGGGCGGAAATCCAGTGCCGCCGGCAAATGGATGAAATCGTCGGCTTCCTCCGGGAGTTCGTGCCCGGCTACGAAAACTGCTATCTCGTGACCTCCGCGCAAAACGTGGGCGTCCGCGAGACGCGCCACTTCAAGGGACTCTACACCCTCACCGCCGAGGACATCGTCGAGGCCAGGGTCTTCGACGACTGGATCGCCGTCAAGAACTACTTCAACTTCGACATCCACAACACCAAGGGCAACGGTCTTGACGCCAACGGCGCACAGAAGCATTTCCACGCCCGGGGCGAATACACCATCCCCTACCGGGCGGTCGTGCCGGAAAAAATCGACGGGCTTCTCCTTTCCGGACGCAACATTTCCGGCACCCACAAGGCGCACTCCAATTTCCGCGTCATGGCGATCTGTCTCAACGTCGGCTACGGCGCCGGCATCGCGGCCGCCATCGCCTCGCGCAAGGGCATCCAGCCGAGAGAGGTCAACCCGGCGGAAATCCAGGCGGCGCTGAAAGCCGCCGGATTCGAACCTTGAATTTTCGCAGAGCTAAGACGAAGGCAAAGAAATGGCAGAAGTTCCCCCCAGACAGCAAGTCAACGGCACCGACGCCGTCCAGATGAACGCGGCCGACGGCCTCCCGCACTACAACGATCCCAACGCAACGACGCCCGGCCCTGGTTACGCGCCGGCGGACGGCGCCTTCGTCGCGCTCCGCTCCCAGAACGGCGCCGGGGACGCCCTCGCGATTCTCAAGGCCTTCCAGGAATACATGGACGCCGAGAAACAGCGCGCCCAGCGCCGCACCGCGGTGGTCGCCTACTCCCTCGCGGCGCTTCTCGCCCTCGTCATCGCCGGGTTCTTCATGATGTGGTTCTCCACTGTCCGCGGCCTACAGAACACGCAGACGGCCCTTATTTCCGCGACGTTGGAAAAGCAGCAGGCCGCGCCCGCCGTCGATGTCAACGCCGCCATTGCGGCGGCCGTTGAAAAAGTCAGGGCAGAACAGGCCGCGGCGCTTGCCGAGGCCGAAAAGGCGCGCCTCGAACAAGCTGCCGCCGCCGCGAAAGCCCAGGCCGCAGCTGCGGAAAAGGCCGCGCAGGACAAGGCCGCCGCAGACAAAGCCGCCATGGACGCCGTTACCGCGGCACGGGCCGAGCAGGACGCCGCCTTCGCCAAGGTTCTTGAAAAAATGAACGCGACTCTTGAGGCCGTGAAAAAGGACAACGAATCCCTCCGCGCCGCCGTCCGTGACGCCGCCGCCGAAAAACTCGCGGCGAAACCCGCCGCGCCAGCTGCGACTGCCAAGCCCGCGTCGCCGTCTGCCGACAAGCCCCAGCCTCCCGCCCCCCCTGTAAAAACAGGCCAACCAGCCACCGCTCCCCAGACGGTCCCGTCGCCAGCCGCACCCGCCCAGCCCGCAGCCCAAGTCCATTCGACCACGACGGAGCCCCAGGTCGCGGAACAACCGGCGGCAAGCCACCCGGAGGCCGTCCAGCCGACGCAATACGCAGAAGTCCGCACCATCGCCCCGGAGATCAAAATCAAGCGTCCCGCGCCACCCAAGGGCTTCACCGCCGATACGCTTCCCATCCCCCTCGGCAAGGACGGCGCCAAGCAGGTCAACTGGAGCGTCCTCCTCCCAAACGAAGTCCGCTAAGCTTTCCCGGTTCACGAAAATGGAATCGCAATACGAACTTCTGGACAGCGGCGACGGACGCAAACTCGAGCGCTTCGGGCGCTTCGTGCTTGCCCGCCCCTGCTCGCAGGCGATTTGGCGGCCGTCCCTCCCCGCTTCGGAATGGCAGAAGGCCGACGCCATCTTCGACCGCGAACAGGGCCTCAACTGGCACGGCCGCGAGAAACTCCCGCCAAACTGGGAGATACAGGTGGACGCCATCAAGTTCCGCCTTTCCTCGACGGACTTCGGCCACCTCGGCATCTTCCCGGAGCAACGCGCCTCCTGGCGGTGGCTGGGCGAGACCGTGGGCAACGCGGGGCGCAGGCTTTCCGTCCTCAACCTCTTCGCCTATTCCGGTGGCTCGACAATGGCCCCCGCCCTGGCCGGGGCTGACGTCTGCCATCTCGACGCCTCGCAGAGCATGGTTGAGTGGGCCCGCAAGAACGCCGAGCTGAACGGGCTCAAGGCCCATCCCATCCGCTGGATCGTCGAAGACGTCCACAAATACCTCGTCCGCGAAATCAAGCGCGGCCACCACTACGACGGCATCATCCTCGACCCGCCCTCCTTCGGGCGCGGCGCCAAGGGCGAGGTCTACAAAATCGAACGCGACCTCCCCTTCACGCTGGACCTGTGCCGGAAGCTTCTCTCCGATTCGCCCGCCTTCGTGCTGCTCAGCGCCCACACGCCCGGCATCACCCCGGTTGTGCTCGCGCACCTGCTCGACGATGCGCTGAAGGGGCTCAAAGGCGCGATTGAAAGCGGGGAAATGCTGCTGGAAGGCGCACAAGGCGTACGCCCGGTCCCCAGCGGCTGCATGGCGCGCTGGAGCGCGGCGAAATAGCCTCTCGCCATGAAGTCCCCGTCCAGTCTCCGCCCCTTTTTTATTTCCGCCGTCTTCTTCATTCTCTATGCGCTGACGGCGCAGCGGGGGGTGAGCTGGCAGGACAGCGGCGTCTACCAACTCCGCATCGTCTACCGCGACCTCTGTGGCGTCGCGGGGCTTTCCTCCGCACACCCGCTTTACATCGGCGCGGCGCACTTCTTCGCGGGCATTCTCGGCCGGGTCTTCTCAATCGAGGCCCCGCAGGCGGCCAACCTCATGAGCGCCTTTTGGGCGGCGGCCGCGCTCGGCGTCTTCCATGCCGCAGCCAGGCGATTCTCGAAGTCGGCGGCCGCGGCGACGGCCGCAACGGTGACGCTCGGTCTCGCGCACATGACCTGGTGGCTCGCGACAATCGCCGAAAGCTACACGATGTCGCTCTGCCTCATCGCCTGCGAAACGCTCTGCGTCCTGCGCCTCCTTGAAAACAAGACCACGGTACAGGTAGCCACAGGCGCCCTTGGCGCCGCCCTTTTCGCCGGCGCGGGATTCTCCGTCCACAACCTCTCGTTGCTCTCCCTCCCCCTGACGGGCGCGGTGTTGTTCTATGCCATTTTCGTCCGCGAGGTAAGCGGCCTGGGCAAGGGCAGCCTGCTCAACCGCGTTTTCTACGGAGGCATTGCCTTGTACGTCCTCGTCTTTGCCTGGGGCACGGGCGCAAACTTCGTCCTCAAGCTCATGAACGACGAAATCAACGCCGGCATCCCGGATGGAAGTGCCGTGTGCAACTTGCTTTTCGGCCACTACGCCCCCGAAGTCCTTGGCTTGTCGCGCATTCCCTTCAAGCTGACGCTCGCCAACCTCGCGCTCGCGGCCCTGAGTTTCGCCTCGCCGTGTTTTCTCGTCGCGCTGATCGACTTGCCAAGGCGTTTCCGCGCCTTCAAGCTCCGCCGGCTTTCCCCGTCAAGCATCTATGTCCTTGCGCTTTTCATTGTCCATGCCGCCTTTTTCCTCCACTACCGCATCGCGGACCAGGCAATGTTCGTCTTGCCAACACTCTTCTTCGCCGCGCTTCTGCTATCCAAACTGCTTGCACGGCGCACAGGATTGCGCCTCCTCGCCGTCGCCACGGCGGCGTGTTCAATCCTGCTCCCCGTCGCGGCCAACGCAGTGCTGCACGTCCCCGCCGCGCAAACGCGCATCCTCGCCGCGCGAACGCGCCTCCTGCCTTTCCGCGACGAAATCCGCTACTGGATCCTGCCCTGGAAACACGACGAATGCTCCGCCGAGAACTTCGCCCGCAAAGCCATCGCGCAGATGGACGAATCATGTGGCGTCCTCTACGCCGACACCACTTCCGCGCCGCCCATCCAACTGAGGTTCGCCGAGCGGGAAAAAGACTGGAAACTCTTCACCCCCTGGAACGACGTCTCGGGCTTTTCCGCCGCCGCGAAGGCCGGCCACAACGCCTTCGCGGTTTCGCCGGTTCCCGGCTATTGCCCCCCCGAAGCCCTCGACACGGGACATGTAAAAAGACTCTTCGAATGAAAGCGAAATTCCCCTTCGGCAACTATGCCGCCACTCCCCTCCGGCGCTTGTGGGTCTTCTCAGACCTACAGCAATCCGATCCCGTCAACGCCAGCCGCTGCATGCACACGGGCGTCGAAGACTTCCTCTCCCTCGGCCTCGACATCGACGCCGTCTGCTACCTTGGCGACTCGACGGAGGGAACCAACCTCACGCACCTCGAGGAGATGGCGGACATGCAAGTCAGGGAGCTCGCCCGCGTCGACGCCCCCGTCTACTACGCGATGGGCAACCACGAGTTCGACTACCACCGCTGGGTCGAGGGCCCCTCGAAACTGACGATCCCAATGCGCGAACGCATCCTCCGCGAACCGCAGTGGCACACCTCGGCCAGCACGCTAGACTGGAGCTTCAGGAAAGATTTCGGCGACCTCGTCCTTTTCTTCCTCACCGACCGATGCGACGAAGCCGACGGCACCTGGGTGACCACGCACTGCGGCCAGCGCAACATCAAGGGCTGCGAAATGTCCGCCCACGATTTCGGCCCCGACGCCGCCCGCGTCCGCGATGAAATGGCGGCGCTGGACAAGCCCTTCTTCACCTTTTCGCACTACGGCTTCCCCGGTGGCAACCGCGACGGAGAAGGGCCGCTCCAGGAAATGCTCCTCCCGCTCCCCGATCTCCACGTAGCCCATTTCTACGGCCACAGCCACATCGGCGACAAGGTCTGGGGAAAGCAAAATGTCTTCCGCCAGGTCTCAACCATCAACGACTCGCCGACATCGCAGTTCGATGTCGCCTCGCTTGAAAACCTGCGCGGTTCGGCAATCCGCTCCGCCATCGTCGAATGGTATGGCGGGCATCGTTTTGGCGTCTTCTTCCGCAACCACACCACGGCGACGTGGGAAAAATGCTTCGTCGAACACGCCCCGCCAATCCGTTAGGTAATTCAAAGTTCCTGGTAAATGTTTCTGGTAAATGTTCCTGGTAAATGTTCCTGGTAAAAGTTCCAGGTAATTTCTTTGATTATTCAATTCCTGCACCATCCCCTTAGCGGCGTTATATTCCGCAAAATCTCATTGACAATAAAATCTCGTTATGGTAGATTTATCACATATCATTTAACGAACCATATTCCGGGAGTTCAAAGCCATGCGAAAGAAGACCAGGAGGACAACGCGAAAACCAGTCGCCAGCGACGCCGCCAAACCCCGGCGTCGTCTGAGCGGCAAGACGCGCCGCCGGCTCGCGGGCGACAATCCGTTCGCCGCGCCGCACTACGGGCCGACGGACTCGTTCCAGCACATGGAGGAGGAGATGGTGAACATCTTCCGCGCTCTCTTCGGTCTCGTCACCTGCGCGGCGCTGATCCCGTTCGTCCTCGTCTACATGGCCATCGACGAGATCGCGCGGCGGAAGCGCCGCCGCGCCTACTATGAGCGCGAGAAGGAGAAGCGGATCGAGCTGGCGAACAAGAAGCGCATGAAGCTCGGCGAGTACGCGAAACCCGGCGACATCGCGGAGGGCCGCGACGGGAGGTACTACGTCTACGACCGCGAGGAGTTCGCGCGGCGCGTGGCGCTCGA
>JAZQOA010000099.1:0-18057 GCA_045627605.1 Kiritimatiellia bacterium
GGCGGCGGCGGACTTCGACGGAGACGGACTCCCCAACGGCGACGAATTTCTGCTCGGCACCGACCCATACGCGGCGGATTCCGATGGCGACGGGCCGGACGACAGATGGGAACTCGTCCACGGCTACCCGCCGGACGTCCCCGCGTCCTCGCCCCCGTCTGCGGATTCCGACGGCGACGGCGTGTCGGACGCCTGGGAGATCGCAATGGGGACGGATCCCGCCCTGGCCACGGCGACGTGGCCCTGCGCCGATGGCGACTGCGACGGCTTCACGGACGACTACGAAACCCGCTGGCTTGGCGGCGACCCGGACAATCCCCTGGAGCCGCCCGCCACAAACAGGGAGGATGCCGCGCTCCTTGTCTGTGAAATCGAGTCAAACCTCCCGTGCGCGTTGCAAATCGCCACCACCAACACCCTTGTCGAAATCCCGTGGGTGCCGGGCGTCTCCCCCGCCGCCCAGCTTGTCTTCGTCCCCGTCGGCGAAAGGGCGGTGGTCAGGCTTTCGCGCACGATGGAAACCATCGCCGCGCCGCTTCTTCGCGGTTCGGCTGGCGACGGCGGGGCCGGTTACTGGCAGGCGTCCCTCGCGCTGCGCGACGGCGACACATACGCCCCCCCGGCTGCGGACGGGACCTTCGGGCGAATGTGGGCCGAGCCCCTTGAAGGGACCTACACGGGATGGATTCCGCCCGACGCCGACCATGGGTGCGAGTGGAACCTCGAATGCTGGCGGCTTTCCATCACGCCCACCGTGATCGACCTGTGCGGAATGATGGAGGCGTATGAACTTTCCGTTGACGAGACCTCGTTCTACCGGGGCGAAATCTACTGGATGGTGGAAGACGGCGACGTCATCGGCGTCGGCTCGCCCATCGTCGTGAACCCCTCGGCGTTCCCCTCCGGCAGCTACACGGTCCATGCCACGACCTCCACCAATGGCTTCGGCGTTTCAACCTCGGCAACCTTGCACATCCGGCGGCTCTCCTTTGCGGAGGGCGACACAATCAATGTCGCGGCGACGGACGCCACCACGCATAAAATCGAGCTCGGGGCGGAGTCGTATTCGCCGGACGGCTACGAGGTCACAAGCACCCCGCCCGGCATCGACAGTCTGCATTTCGTCCCCGCCGATCTCGAACCGGGCGTAGCCTACAGGGTGCACGTCAGGAACGGCACCTGTGGCTCCTCTGATGTCACCGTCAACAACATCACGCTGGTTTCGGAAACAGTCTCCGAATGGCCCGAAGATAGAAGCCGCACAGAACTCGGAGTGGGTGAAATTGTTGAAGTGACAGTTGAACCAGCTTCCATAATGGTGTCATCATGGGATATTTCAGGTCCAATATTCATGAAAGATGAAGATTCGCCATCTGTATTGATTGCTGTTGCAACGGATGAAGTCGGTGAAGCGCAAATAACCGCGATACTTCCAGATGATTTGCAAATCTCTAAAAAGTTTGTGGTGCTTGCGCCCGAATGGTATTGCAACGCTGAAGCATGGGGTTTCGAACGTTCTTACCTCAATTGCCAAGCCATAGGAGCTGGGTGCAATATTACTGTTTATTTAGCACCAACGAATGTTTGCTTTGAAAATGTGTTCATTGAAGAACTTTTTGCTTCTGCTGAAAATGTCAGTGGTTGGTTTTTGCGTCCAGGAAATCATCCTGACCATGACATAAACCATGGTGCATATTCGCCAACGCGTATAGAAAGGCGCAATTATTTCAATGATGATATTGGTCTCCCTTTTGTTTATACTGATTGGCGAAGCGGCACCCTCGACTGGAACATTCCAGTTCGCTGGTGGATCGAAGGTGAAGATTCATCCGTAACGAATTTTCATCATTTAACTCGGCAAACTTGGAAGGAATCATTTCAAATTGACACCAACGGGACAACGACAATCCGGAAATTCGGGACAGGAGTGACACGGACTGTTTTTAATTTTTCCACTGAAATTCATTTTGATGGAGGTGATTGATGAATGTCAAATTAAAGATTACAGTATTCTTGATGTGTGCATGCGCTTTTTTGAATGCATATTCAGAGTCCCAGATCGCACAAAATGTGGACTGGGCATCCGCGCCGTCCGTGGTGGCGTATTTGGATGCGCTGGTTGAAGAGCGGGGGAAAGTTCAAAATGTGGTGTCAGAAGACCTCGCGAAAATTGAGGTTTCCGCGAATGTGCTATGGGAGGAAAGTCTGAATTTTGAATTGCGAACAAATGATTTTGACCATGTTGTCCAGTACTTGAATCATCGGGAAAAAACAGTGACGGTAATCACCAGAATGAGAGGGTTTGAATTTAATTTTCGCGCATATACAGCTGCGACAAACGTCATGATGCGCCTTCACCCAATTGTTGCGTTAGGTCGTGGAACTCCTGCGGCAAGGAAAAAAGAGACGATTGCAGTAGTTCCGATTTTTCCAGAAGACACAAGTGAAATTGTCGCTTCAAAGCAGGCATGGAATACAAGCCTTTCAAATGAGCATCATCGGCTTTCCGCAGCGTATGAAGAAGATCAAAAATATAGGAACTTTTATGAAACGGTATGCAATTTTCACCATAAAATAGGCTTTCTTGTCCGCCACAGATTTGGTAAGTTTTGAAATGTTCTTGCCTCAAGCAACCTCAACGAGGATAAAGGAGGGCCGCATCAGTCAATATGCAAGTTCACTACACAACGACCATTCGCAAATTCGGCACGGGGATTGTCCGTGACTTGGACAATCTCAGCACGCCCCTGCCTTTCAACGGAGAGTGGGAATGAAAAAGAAAAGGCATCTTGCACCCTTTGCCCTGGCGCTTGCCGTTGGCATGGCGGCAAGCCCCACCGCCGCTTTGACCAACGGCGTGGACTGGGCATCCGCGCCGTCCGTGGTGGCGTATTTGGATGCGCTGGTCGAAGAGCGGGGCAAGGCGATGAATGTGCGCCCAGAGGACTTGACGAACATCGTCGTCTCTGCCGACGCCCTTTGGGCGGAATGTCTTGATTTTGAGCTGAACACAAACGGCTGGCTTGAGGCCGCTCGGTTTTTAAAGAAACGAGACAACACAACAATTGTCATTGCGAATCTACCAACTTTTCATCGCGATTGGGCGACATATACGGCAACAACAAACGCCCTCGAAAAACTCAAGCCCTTAGTTTACCTGGATGTAGGTCGGGCACCTCCTCAGGCCCGTGCCCCGTTTCTTATTGCGGCAATCAAGCCTGAAGATTCAGAAGAGCTGAAAGCATGGAAAAGAATGGTTGCCGAGGAGGGTACAAACAAGTATCTCAGGATGAAGGCGAACTACGAAAACCATTTGAAATATCGCCAATTCCATGATGCCCTTTGGGAATTTTACAATGGATTGGATTTTATGGTGCGACACTCTTTTTGACGCTCTCTTGCACGAATTGAAACATCAGGATTAACCATGAAACGAAGCACGTTTCCATTGAGAGTTCCCATTGCCCTGGCGCTTGCCGTTGGCATGGCGGGGACTGGTCTTGCCGCCAGCATCGTGGTGGCGGGGGCTGGAGGAGAGGCACGCGCCTGGACGACAAACTCGCTGGTGGCGAATGTCGATGTCGCGGACGGCATCTTGATCTCGCGGTCACGAGCCGACTCCCAACTTGCAGCCCGGCCTTTTTCAAGCGACTGGACAGATGTCGAGGCAGGGACGCTCTTCTGCGCCCTGACCGTCGCCGTGGCTCCGGGAGGTTCGGCCTCGGTGCTTTTTGGCGATACCGCCGATCCCGCGCTTTCAGTCGATTGCGATGCAGACTGGCGCGTGGCCTCCGCCGGAATGTTTTTGCCGCCTTTGGTTTCCGGGGGGATGGCTACGCAGACAAATCGGCTTGAATTTCTCCTCCGCGTCGACGAGGCACACGGCCAGGGTGCCCTTGCCTGGGCGAGGGCTTCCCGAAACGGAGACGCCTGGATTAACCGCACGGACATTGCCCCGGCCAACCTCAACTGGCGCTTGCCGCTTCACCTGCCGGGAAATTGGCGTTCAGTGACCGTGAGGCTGGCGGGGGCGGGGGCCGAATTGCTGGAGCTGCGCCTCAAGTACAGGCCCGACGCCTCCGTGCTGCAAGTCCGCTAACTTTGGAACAGACGCCAAGCCTATTCCGAAACGATCCGGAAGGCGTCGGCGTATTCGTCGCGGACAAACCCCTCGGGATAGGACACGACCGCAACGTTCCCGTCGCAACGCGCCGCCCCCGACGTGATTTCAATCGGCATTTCAATGCCCGTCGCAAGATGGACGACCTTACGGACGTTCCCCAGCGCCGGATGAAGCGGCAGGGCGACGGCGCACTTGCCTATGTCTTTCTCCGTATGCAGGAGGATGCCGTATTTCCGCATCCCGTCCTTGCTGCGGGTGAAGGCCCACGATCCCTGGCGGTAGGGCTCCTGGACGCGGGTCTCGTAGATTGCCTCGCCGTTTTTGGCGAGCCAGGCACCGATCGCGCGCATGCGCTCGACGGCGGGGCGCGGCAGACGCCCGTCGGGCATCGGGCCGATATTGAGCGCGAGGTTGCCGCCCTTGGTGACGACATCCACGAGCATGTGAATCAGCGTCGCCACGCTCTTGTAGGCGTCGTCGTAGTGGTAGCCCCACGAGGCGGACATCGTCATGCAGCTTTCCCACGGCACGGAGAGCGGCTCCTCGGGGATGTACTGCTCCGGCGTGATGTAGTCCTCGCAATCTGTACACTGCCAGCGGTCAACCACAAGCAGGCCGGGCGTTGTCTTGCGCGCCTCGGCAATCACATCGTGGAGATTGAGCGACTTCGGTCCCTCGCCGAAAATCCAGCAGCCATCGAGCCAGAGCCCGTCCAGCGGGCCATAATTCCGCACCAGTTCAAGGAGCTGGTTGCGCGTGAAGTCCTGGAATCGCTTCCAGCGCGGCAGGTCCTTCTCGATGTCGAAGGAGGGATTCCGTGACGTTTGAATGCCGATGCCGGCATTGTCCCAGTAGTCGGGATGGTGCCAGTCGGCCTTCGAGTAGTAGGCGGAGATGCCCAAGCCCTTGCGACGGCAGGCGTCGAAAAGCGCCCTGACAATATCGGCGTTGGGATTCGACGAGAAGGGACACTCCGGCGACGTCGTCTTGTAGTCCGAGAACTTGCTGTCATAGAGGCAGAAGCCGTCGTGGTGCTTGGTCGTGAAGACAACGTACTTGAAGCCGCAGTCCGCAATTGTGCGCGCCCAGTCGTCCGGACGGAAACGAACCGGGTTGAAGCTGCGGTTCAACGCATAGTAGGCCTCCTTGAAGCCCGGCAGGGCGTCGCGTTCGATCTCGGCGCGCGCCCAGGGGGCGTCGGCGTCTGAAAGCGGCCACGATTCAAGAATCCCCATCTGCGAGTAAAGTCCGAAATGCATCATCAGCCCGAGCTTGCGGTCGCGGAAGGTCTCAAGCGACTTCAGGACTTCGGGTGATTCCGGCGGGATGTATCCTTCCCCTAACATAAGATTCCCCTTGCGTTAACGAAAATGGCCTAAACGTGGAAGATGCCCGGAATGGCGAACGGAAGGCAGGCGCTGGAGCCGGGATCCGGTCCGAAGAGCGCCTGGACAAGTTCGCAGGGCGAAAGATCGTCCGCCGGCATCTTGAAATCCTGCGGCAGCAGCGGGCGGGCCGCGTCGAGAAGCCCGTCCTTGTCCAACACGGCGAGCATACGCCCGGACGGGGCGAGATAGGTGCAGAGCGAACGCAGCGCCTTGCAGGCCTGGGCGTCGATCCATGTTTCCATTTTGTTGACGGTTCCCAGCGCCTCGCCAACAGCGCGGAGAATTTCAAGCCGCCCCTGGAGCGAACCACACCATTCCTCAATGCGCTTGTTGGCCATGTCGACAACGGCCCAGGCGTCGGGTTCCGCGCCTCCGGACGGCGTCGACGACCAAATCTCGAACTTGAAGCCGAGCCGCCCCATCTGCATGCGGAAGGTGTCCGGCGGCTCGATGACGGAGTTGACGGTCTTGTCGCGGAGCGCGAACATGGCGTCGGTGATTGCATCTTCGGCAAGGGCGTCGACATGGGTGATGACGCGCGACAGGACAACGCCCCGCAGCGAATGCGCATCGCAATGGAAATCGTAGGAGAGGGAACCGATGTCGAAGCCGAAGCGGGAATAGCGGTCGCGGCGGCCGCCCAGCCAGCCCAGGACGCATCCCTCGCGACGGCAGCGGTCAAGCTCGTGGATGAGCAGCGCCGTCATGTAGCCCTTGCCCGTCGAGGCCTTGGCCGTGGCCACCTGCCCCACGCCAACGGTCTTGATCCGGCAGCCGCCGACCTGCATCAGCATCGGGTAGGTGCCGACGCACGCGGCGATGCGGCCCCCCTCGCGGATGACGGCGTGGCGGCCCATCACCTCGTCGTCGGCAAGAAAAAGATCGGGGTAGATTTTGTCAAAGGGGGCGTGGTTAGGGTTGTTGCCCTTGAAAACGGAGAGCAGGAAATCGATGAGTTCCTGCCGGTCGCTGGCGCGTGCTAATTCGATGTTCATGCATAAATTATACCATTTATGCTACAATATTGCCGAAAGGAACGGCGACTTATGGACAAAAACGGCAAACTCAACTTCGCGATTCTCGGCGCCGGGCACATCGCGGGCAAAATGGCGCGGACGCTCGACTTCCTGCGCGACGAGGCCAACCCCTACGCCATCGCGGCGCGCGATTTCGACCGTGCGGAACGCCTCCGCGCCGAATGCAACTTCAAGGTCGCCTACGGCTCCTACGCCGACATGCTCGCCGACCCCGCCGTGGACGTCGTCTATGTGGCGACGCCAAACGCCCTGCACTTCGGACATTGCCGCATGTGCCTCGCCGCCGGGAAGCACGTCGTCTGCGAAAAGCCCTTCACCACGACGGCGGCCGATGCCGCCGCCCTTTTCGCCCTGGCGCGTGAGAAGCGTCTTTTCATGCTTGAGGCCGTCTGGACGCGCTTCCAGCCCGCCGTCAACATCATCCGCGACATCATCGCCTCGGGCGAGATCGGCGCCCCCCGCTTCCTCCAGGCCTCCTTCGGCCTCGCCATCAGCCACAAGGAGCGCATGGCGTCGCCGGCGCTGGGCGGCGGGGCGCTCTTCGACCTCGGCCTCTACCCGCTCAATTACGCGGGAATGTACTTCGGCCTGGACTTTGAACGCGCCACCTCCTGCGCGACGCTCACCCCCGGCGGCGTCGACGACCATTCGGTCGTGGCGCTCAAATACCGCGACGGACGCCTCGCCACGCTGACAACCTCGATGACCGCCGCCATGGGCACTTCGGGGCGCATCGCCGGCACACTCGGCTACATCGACACCCCGCAGCTGACCCGTTGCGAGACGATCTCGGTCTGCAAGATTCCCTCCGGCGAGACGCGCACGATCCCCTGCCCCTTTGATTTCAACGGCTACGAATACGAAATCCGCGCCACGACGAAGGCCATTGCCGAAGGCCGCCTCGAATGCGCCGAAATGCCGTGGTCGGAAACCCTCGCGCTCACCGGGCTCATGGAAAATCTCCGCCGCGAATGGGGCGTGAAATAGGCGGCGGACAGGGTCGGCTCAGGGATAGATGATCCTCTCCCGGCCGGCGCCCGCGTTCTCCACGGGAGCATCGTCAGCGATGAGTTGCCCGACCCTGTATGCGGCGAGCACGTCGAGGATGCGCCCGATGCGGTAGGCGGTGAGCGGCTTGCCGGAGCCGTCGAAATCCTCCGGCTTGATTTGGTTCCGAATCTCCGCGGGCAGTCTTTCAAGTAGCTCCGCGAAGTCCTGGACCGCCTCCAACTCTTCCCGCTGTTCGGGATGCAGATCCGCGATAATCGCCCTCAGCAGACGGCGGCGCGCCTCGTTGTTCACGGCCACGGCCGCCGGATCGCGAACAAGTCGCCACACTCTGTCGCCCGTCGCCAGGGTCACGCCTGACGTCCCGTCCGGCTGCAGGGCCGGGCTAAACTTGGCGATTCTGAACCAGCCATTTCCATTTTCGGCGGCGAACTGGCGGAACATCCTCAGGTTGGGATCGACCGTCTCGTCCGCCGACAAGTCCATGTCGACGAGGTTGAAGTGCCGCGTGATGCATTCAAGGAGATTCTGCATCTTGCGGGCCTTGACGATTTCATCAAGACCGCCGCCATCGGAAATCTCGGCAACAAGGTTGTTGAAGTTCTCCCAGTTCTTCTGGAACGCCGCGCCGCACGAGCCCGTCATCCGGTTCATGCGCGCGAGGTCGGCACCCATCTTCGCGAAGATCGCGCGGAACTGTTTGCCGTCCTCAACCTCCTTCTTGTCGCGCGGGACATCCGCGTTTCTTCCATCGGCAATGGCGTTCCTGACGACATCGAACATCCGCGCAAAGGCTCCGCGCTGCTTCGCCGCGTACTGCACCCAGTTCGCCTGGTTGCCGTAGCCCGTCATGCCGTCGCACTTCGCGAGGAGCGAGTGGAACGAGGGGTCGAGCGCGAAGGTGTTGCGGTTCGTCACGGAATCCATGTTGAATTCGCCCTCGGCCACGACCACCTCGCCCAGGTCGATCCGGATGTCCACCTTGGAGTGGTCGCCGAACGAGATGCCCGTCAGACGGCCGCCTTCGATCACGAGCTGGACGTTCCGTCCGCTACGGATGTCAAGGCGACCGAACATCGACTCCGCGTTGACGTCGAGCGACTTCTCCTGGCTCTTGACCAGCTTGTCGCCGACATCCCCGAATGAAGCGCTTGCCCGAAAGTCCTTGAAAAGCCGCTTGAGCGCGGCCATGCCGGCCAAGCCAAGCGTCTTGGCGGCGATGGCGCCGGCTTCCTCGATGTTGGCGGGGTTCTTCGCGTTCGTGCTGTCGGCGACAGCCTTGCCAATCGCCCACAGGATGGGGTCGAGGACCAGGCTGTCCGGCCCGAAGCGCAGGTTGATCTCGGTGCGGCGGTCGTTCTGCCACGGACGCCGATGCGTGGATTTCGGCACATGGGTGATGAACTCGGCCTCGATGCCGTTCTGCAGCACACCCGTCATGCCGTTGGCGCCCGCGAGTCCGCCCTCGACGCCGGCGCGCGCCATTCGGTTCACCAACTTGCCGCCCTCTAACAGTTCATTTCCCTCCATCACCTTGAACGAATGCGAACCGAGCGCATCGTAGGTGAACAAGACGGTCGCGCGGTTGACGATCACGTTGTCCTTGTAGGAACGGCCGACCATCAGTTCGCGCTGGAGCAATTCGGACGGGAACTTCACCGACGGGTTGGTGACGCCGCGGCGGACCAAGGCCGAAAGACGCCCGAACTCAACCGTCTGCGCCTTCGACACGCCCCCTTCGGGAAGCGCCTCCCACATCTCGAAGAGCGCGGCGGCGACACGGGCCGTGGCGCGGTAGCGGGCGATGGCCGACGCAGGGACCTTCGCCCCCGGATCCGCGTCGAACGTTCGCGCAAAATCGTTCATCGACTTGTTGATGTCCGCGAGGGCCTTCAGGATCGCGTCGGGCGTACGCAGGCCGGGATCGGCCACCAGACCGAGGATCCGCCCGACGTTCACGGTGAACATGAGCCTGCGGGTTTCCGCAGCCTGCCCGCCCTCCCCGGCGTCGAACTCCCGCTCGACGCGCGCAAGCACGGTGCCGTGCATTTCGTCCTCGAGCACCGCCATATAGGGCTTGTAGTCGGTGTTGACCGCCTTGTGCTGGAACTCGACATTCTCCGAGAGGCCGCCCGCCAGGTTGGCGAAAACGGTCTGGAACGTGCCCGAGGCCTCGCCGCCACCCTTGGCAAACCGGTACTCGCGCCGACCGCTCTTCAGGAGGTTGGCGCCGGGCAGAATGCGCTCGGCGACCTTGCCGAGGATGTTTCCGACGGTCATCCGGTTGACGAAGTCCTGCTCGCCGTTTTTGCCGTACCCGGAGTCCAGAGCCGTATTGACGCCCGCGAGCCAGAGGGCGTTCCGGCCCAGCCAGCAGAAGGGTTTGAACAGGATCTTCGCCGCCCCAAGGACCGTGTCCCCGACCAACTTGCCGATATTGCCGTAGAGGGTGAGCGGATTGAGCTTGCCGACGTTGCCCGACAAATAGCGGGCCGCCGAATCGATGTCCTTGAACGTCACCGACCAGCTCCCCGTCTTGATGCCGCCGCCAAACTCCGCGTTGAGGTCGACCTTCGCGAGGTTGTCCCAGCCGGCCGTGGCGCGCCCCGCGATGCCAAGTTGGTTCAGGTGCTCGACCGTCACCTCGCCGTTGCCTTTCGAGTGGATCTTGTAGTAGTGGTGGCCCTTGGCCATGACCCTGCCGTCGAAGGTGCCGATCTTGAAGCCAGCCCCCACGCCGCCCGAAATGTCGACAAACTTCTCGCCGCCGTGCGTCGCCAAGTCCCCGACCAGCGATTTCGCCATTTCAAACGCGTAGCCACGGGCATCGACCGACTTGTCGATGTTGCGGATCGCCTCGTTGATCGTGTGGCAGTCCTCGCTGAGCTCGAGCAGACGGCTTTCCGTAAACTCCCCGGCGCCCCTGCCCGCCCCCAGGACGACGCGGTCGCCGCAGAGCTCTTTGAAATGGCTCTCCAGCTCCGCCAGATTCCTGAACTGCGCGGCCGCTTCGTTGTCGTGCGTGCGCGTCGAGTTTGAGAAGAACTGGCCGATCGCCCGCTTGAAATGCGAGTAGCCGGTCATCAGGGCATGGTCACGGTCGAAGCGATAGCGGAAGTTCCGGAGTGTCGACTTGATGTTCCCGAGCGACGTCGTGATCGCATTGGTGTAGTCGACCGTGCCGGGGCTGATGCCAAGCAGCCGGTCGTGCGCAGCCGCCAGCTCGTTGGTGATGTGCCCGACGAGCGACAAGCGGGTTTTCCTGATTTGCCCAAGCTGGGCGTCGACTGTCGCGGGCGACGCGCCCGCCTTCAGCGCCCGCTGGCGCAAGGCGTCGAGATCGCCCTCGACGAACTTGCGGCAGAACCCCGCCGCTGCGTCGCAGATCATCTCGTACTGGCCTTGGTAGGAATTGCGGTCGTAGTGCTTTTCGGACAGCGGGGCGCTATCCTCAAGGAGCTTCCTGTAGCGCGATTCCGCATTGAGTCCTGAAAACTTTCGCGCCAGCTGGACGTTCAACGGCAGCCTCTCGAACCGCACGTTGGCATAGACATCCCAGCCCTGCGCGGGTGCTCCGGGATCGCGGACGGCCTCGTTCCGCACGCCTTCGCCACGCTCCTCCAAACCGCCGGCTCCACCGACCGGGCCCTCAGGCTGCGGCTGGACAAACTCGTTCGGATTCAGACTGCCAAGGGGATTCACGGCGCCCATGTCTCAGCCCTCGCTTTCGATTTCCGTCGCGTCGGAAAGATTGCCGAGCGCAAGGGTCAGGTCGCGGACGGCTTCGCCCATCTGCGCCAGGTAGTCCGCAAGATGGTCGGGCGATTCAAACGCCGCGAATGCGCGGCGGTCCTGCACGACGAGATGGCGCGTCTCGTGCTCCATCGCGAGCGTGAACCCCCGGGTGTCCTGCCAGTAGTAGTTCGCCGTCAGAAGCGCCCGTGCGCGGACCTCGTCGTTTGCGCCCGCGGGCAACTCGCCGATGCTCGCGTAGGCCAGCACCTGCCTGAGATCGGCGTGGTAGAGGATGTGCGCGAAGACGTTCGCGCCGATTGGAACCGTCCACACGCCCTCGTCGTCGGGTTCGAGCGCCAGCCCCGCCTTCGCGGCGAAATCGCAGACCAGCTGGTCGAAAGCTTTGCGTTCGTCGATCATGGCGCCACCTCCATTCCGTCGCCGTCCTCGTTCGTCTTCGCCTCGCGGAACTGGTCGAAGTGATTCCGCCAGCCGATCACCGTGTCGGCGAACGCCGCGAGATAGCCCTTCAGGACATCGGCGGTCTCGAAATAAAAGGCGTCGCGCCGGTCGTGGAGGATCAGGTCGCCGTTTTCCGGGTCGAGCGCCAGCGTCGAGCCGGCATTACCCATCCAGAGGAAATTCGCCTCAAGCGCATCTTCAAGCGGCATCTCGGGATGACGGAGCCCCGCCGTCGACCCGACGCGGGCAACGGCGATCACGGTATCGGGATCGTCCTCCTGGCAGACCATGGTGATCGGGACGCCGGAGACGACGGCGTGCACCTCGCCGTCGCCCGACGCCCGGACTGCGACGCCCGGTTCCTTCGCGCCCGAAATCTCCCCGAGCGCCCGTGTAAATGCATTGTCAACCATCCGTTACCTCCGAGTGTTTATCTGGACCGAATACGTCGATGCAGCCAAAAGGTTACAAGGGATATCATACACAAAACACGGGGGATTCCCATCGGCGGAGGGACGGCCCCGTGCCGTCCGCATCGTCTTACGGGCGCCCCGTCTTTTACCGCACGATAATCTCCATGCCGGGAATATGGTAGGAGTAGCAACCGAGATCGACCTTGCCGCCGGATGTGCGGCGGCGTCCGTCAAGATCGACTTCCCTGCGCATCCACGGCTCGTAAAGTCCTGCGCCAACGCACACCGAGGTCGATTTCAAATGATAATCGCCGTTGGCCACATCGACAAGCCCGAGCTCGACTTCGTTCTGGTTGCCGAGTTCGGACATCCGGCTCTCCAGGATGCGATGCGGTTCTCCGGCCTTGACCGTCGGCGAGGACGCGCAATGGATGTAAACGTTGGTGACCAGCACGTCACCTTGCGTTGAGATCGGACAATCGAAAACGCAGTTGACAAACTTCGTGTTCGCATTGTAGGTGTAGGCGTACTTCACCTGCGTGCCGACGAACGTGCAGTTGGTGACATAACTGCCGACACTCGTACTGTCCACGTAAATGCCTCCGCCGTACGCCTGATCCACGCTCGAGTCCACCACCAGGCAGTTGTCAACCACGGCGTTGTCCGTGGCAATCGTCCCGTACTTTCCGCCGCGACAACGGAGACAGACCACACGGCTGATGCGCGAACGCTGTCCCGTTTGCTCGCTCGAGGCTCTAATGGCCGTTCCGTCAACGGCCGCGTTCATCACGACATTCGTGATGAGGCAATCCGCGACCAGTCCGCCCGCAGAAACCCTCACGCAACCGCCGTTGCCATCGGCGTAGGCCACGCCAAAGGTCGCGGTCATCGTCAGCTCGCGAAGGGACGAGTCACGGTGCGACACCGAGAACAGGCCGTGCGCCGCATTCGGCTCGCAAGTGACAACCGTCCGGTCCCGTCCCGCACCGAGAACCTTGACGCCGCGGCTCACCGGCACCCGCATATCCACCCGGTGAACGCCGGCAAGCACATGGACCGTCGCCCCGTCAGGCGCAATCTTCGCCGCCGCCCACAGGTTGGTCGTAGCCGTCTCGGGCGTATTGAACGGAGAAACCGGAGTGCCCGCGACCGCCACGTAGACATCGCCCGTCGACAGGATCGTTGCCGCCCTGAGAATTGACGATTCCGCCGTGTTATCGCCATCACGGACAGAATAGAAAAACGAGTACACGCCCGGCTCTGCAAAGTCCACTTCAAACGCCGCATCATCCCCGCTGCCCGTCGTCGTGCCGGTGATGGTCGTACCACTCGCGATATTGACCGCACGCCAGCTGTTGACGGGGTTCTGTCCGCCCGTGACGGTCGGGACGAGTCGCACCGAATCACCGACTGCGGACGCCGTGCCGTCAACGGCGAATCCCGCCGAGAACTCCGCCGCGGCAAATTCGTAGCAGCCAAGGTCCACGTGCTCGCCCTGGATGCGCCGCGCCCCCGCGAGGTCAGTCTCCCCTTCCGCCACCGCCGAGTCCTCGCCCTGGTCGATTGCCGTCACAGCCGCTCCGGCAAGCCGATAGTCGCCGTTCGCCGCGTCGCGGAATCCCGGATCGGCCAGCGACGTGCTGCCGCCGAGGTTATTGGCGTGGTTGGACGACCCCGTATACCAGCTCACGGACCCGAAGATGCAGTTCGTGACGGCAAAATCCGCATGGCAGCGGCAAAGCTCTCCTCTGGATATCGGCGTAACCTGATTGTTGTAGAGCGTGCAGTTGACCATCGTGCCCGGTCCGTCGACATAGACCGCGCTGCCCCAGTTTTCTCCTCCCGTATTGCCGTAGAAGAGGCAGTTGCGCAGGTTGAGCCGTCCTTTGGCTCCCGCATACGCACCGCCGGCATACTTCGCGGCCTTGTTGTTCCGGAAGACGCACCGCACGAATGTTCCCTCGCCAAGATCGGCGAAGGCCGCCGCACCAGACCCGTTGGACGAAATGAAGTTCTCAAAGAGGCAATCCTCGGCCGTACCGCCGCCAGCCGCAAGATACACGCCAAGTCCAGGGAGGTTCACCGCCGCTCCCGAACCCCGCAATGTCAAACCCGAGAGCCGCGCCCTCGGATGGTCCAGCGAGAAAAGCCGGTTCTCGCCCCCCTGAAGGAATATCGCCTTCTCACGTCCGTTCAGGCCTTTCAGCGTGATGTCACGGTTCAAGGCAATGGCGGACGAAACCGTGTAGGTGCAGTCGCAGATCCACACCGTGCCGCCGTCCATGACCTGGGTGAGCGCCGCCTCGATCGTCCGCGCCGCAGTCTCCGACGTCGCGTAGGGTTCGGCGGGCGTCGCGCTCAGCGGGTCAACATAGACTTCGCCTAGACCGGCGAAGAAGGCATTGGTGCGGTCATACGCGAAGACCACCCCGCCCTTCGCGACCCGCAGCACCAGCGAATGTCCGCCGATCACCCCAGCCGCAACGGTGCATGGCTCGCCGTCCGAAACGGCGTACGACACGGACGAGCCGTCCGGGGCGACAACGAACAGCGTTCCCTCGCCACCTGCCGCCTCGGCGGGGAAGTGCACCGTCACGTCCATCGTCGAGCCAACAAAGAGTCCACTCGAGGGCAACTCGAAGACCTCGGCAACGGCAGGCTGGTAGGCACCTGCGGACGGCGTCGCCGTAAACGGATTGCCATCCAGGTCTCGCTCGCACTCAACCGCCACGCCCACCCCCAGCAACGGGGAATCCGCCGACAGGCGGTAGTTGCCGCCGCCCGCCGAGACATAGATCGGGTTAGCGTCCGTCGAGGAATAACAGCGGGTGTAAATCGACTTGGTGGCATTGTTGTTCTTGGTAAGTACTCCGAAGATCGTGTTCGTGGCGAAGAGTCCGCCGCTGCCGCTGTAGTCGTAGGTATCACGGCCATTGAGTCGCCCGTTGTTGTCCGCGAAGGTGCAGTTGACGACTGCCGCCCGGCTGCCCGACTCGACATAAATGCCGCCGCCCCATGCCGACTCATTGCCGTAGGCAAGCGTGTTCTCGACAACCGCGTTGCCCTTCGTATAGACACCGCCACCGCCGTTCGCGCTGCAGACATTGCCAGAAAGGATGCAGCGCCGCACCGCGCCGTTGTTCACATACACGCCACCTGAGTAACCGCCGGTATTGGTACAGTCGCGCACGACGGCATCCTGCAACGTGCCGGCGTTGATGTAGACGCCCGCGCCGCCGTTGTTCGCGGTCGCGTCCGCGAGCGTCAGGTCCGACAGCACCGCATCGGCGTTGTTCAAATAGAAGAGCCGGTGCGTGGAGCCGTCCGAGACGATGCGCGTCAGCAGCCGCCCCGCGCCCTTCACGGTGATCGGCTTGCCAACCTCAACCTGTGCCGCGAGCGTATACGTGCCCGGCGCGAGCTGGACGATATCGCCCTCCTGCGCCGCTTCGACCGCTGCGGCGATGTCGCCGTCCACTTCGACCTCAATCACATCCGCCCATGTGTCAGGCTGGAAACAAACTGCGACCCCCACGCAAAAGCTTAAAAACAACTTATTTTTCATAGCAAAATCATAGCAAACAATCGACACCGATGCAAACAAGGCGGCGCCATCGGCAAAGGGGGAGGCCCGCCACCACGGTCCTCTGCAACTTTTTTTTGTCAGACCGGGCAAAATTCCAACGATGACAAGAGTGGAGGCGGATTCTTCATTCCGCGTGAAAACAGGGGGTTGAAAATGAAATACAAGCAATACAAAAACGAGGAGACACGCTCATCGGTTCTGCGCGACATCCTCAATCCCGAAAACCAAGCCGGCTGGGCGAGGTTCTTCGACATGTATTCCGGTTTCGTCTTCGGCACGGCGATTGCCGCGGGCCTCAAAGACAACGAAGCGGACGAAATCGTCCAGTCCGTCATGCTGGCGATCGTCAGGAACGACAACATCGCGCACTACGACCCGTCAAAAGGCCCCTTCAGGGCTTGGTTGGCGCAACTTGTGAAATGGCGGATAGCCGATTTCAAGCGAAAGGAGCAGGCGCAGTCAAAGATCCAGCTCCTCGCCCCCAGTCAACTCGAAGGTCTTGAAGCCCCTCCGCAACCGGGCAAGTCCGGTCTGCTCCCAGATATCGAATGGATCGCCGCCGTGACAACGGAGACATTGAAAAGACTCAACGCCGATGTCGCCCCCGGCCATTTCAAAATCTACCACGCCGCCACCATCGAAGGGCTGGCAACCGAATCCATCATGAACCTCTTCCATGTCTCGCGCGACAACATTTACCAGATCAAGCGCCGGGTGAACCTTCGGTTCAAGGAGATTTTCGCGCAAGTCATCAGGGAAATGGACAACCCGCGACTTCCGCGCCAACCGTGATTTGACAATAAAAATTCGAGCCATTAAACTTTTTCACTATGTTTTTTGACTCGATAAAGTCCTTTTTCAGGAAAAAGCCAGCCAAACCGCGCGCAAATGGCGGCTACAGGCATGTCGTGAGAATCGCGCTGCCCATGGTCCTGGGCAACGCGGCCTTCACGATCATGCAGTTCACCGACCGCGTGCTCCTGGCCCATTATTCCAGCGAGGCCATCCAGGCGGCGCTGCCCGCCGGCATCCTGACCTTCTCGCTCCTGTCGTTCTTCGCCTCCCTCGCCGGCTACGCGGGGACTTTCGTCTCGCAATATTACGGTGCAAACGACTTGAAAGGCTGCGCCAAGGCCTGCGTCGGCGGCGTGGCGATGTCCTTCCTCTTCCTGCCGGCCTTCGCCCTGATGATCCCGCTCTGCCCCTGGCTGATGTCCCTCGCCGGCCACTCCGAGAACCTCCTGGCCGCCGAAAAGGAATACTCCTTCTGGATGATCATGACGGGCGTTCCCCTCTCCCTCCACTGGGTGCTCAACGGCTACCTCGTGGGACGCAACAAGGTCGTCGCGGCAACGGTCGTTTCGACCGCCGGCTGCTTCATCAACATCGGTCTCGACATTCTCTTCATCTTCGGCTACTGGGGCTGTCCGCGCATGGGCATCGGCGGCGCCGCCTTCGCCACGTTTCTCTCGCAAATCGCCGGCATCTTCCTCTTCGCCGCCGCCATCGTGGCGGACGGGGAAACACGCGCCCTGCCCTGGCGCGAGCTCTGGCGCCCCGACTGGCGCCTTATGAAGCGCATCGCGAAGTTTGGCCTTCCCTCGGGCTTCGCCATGCTCAGCGACTCGAGTTCTTTCGCCGTCTTCTCGCTCCTTCTCGGGCGCTTCGACGCGCTCTCCCTCGCCACAAGCAACGTCGTCCTCAGCATCAACAGCATGGCGATCTCCCCGCTCATGGGCTTCGGCAACGCCGCCTCCGTGCTGGTCGGCCAGTTCCAGGGCGCCCACAAGGGCAATCTCGCCATGAAGGCGGGCTGGCGCTGCCTGCACCTCGGCTGGCTCTACATGGTCTTCATCGGCCTCGTCTTCCTCTTCTTCTCGGAGCAGCTCCTCGGCCTGTTCCGTTCGCCCGACTCCGCCTACACCGTCGCGGAGATGGTCAAGCTCGGCAAGCTGCTGCTCTTCTTCTGCGTGTGCTGGGGGATGTTCGACACCATGAACGTCGTCCTGATCGGCGGCCTCCGCGGCGCGGGCGACACGCGCTTCGTCTTCTTCGCCCTCCTCCTCGTGAGCTGGGTCTTCTGGGTGCCCTCCGAACTCCTGGCCGTCTGCGTCTTCGGCGGCACCGTCGTCACCGCCTGGCTTTTCATGCTCGCCGCCATCGTGATTTTCTCGGCGGTATTCTTCTGGCGCTGGAAAGACGGCAAATGGAAGAAAATCGACGTCATCGGCGACGGGCGGCCCCCCCGTCCCCCCCCCCGCCCCCCTCCTCAAAAGCCCCCACAACGACCTCACCCCCCCCCAAC
>JAZQOA010000100.1:0-2234 GCA_045627605.1 Kiritimatiellia bacterium
CCTCGCAGCCTGGGGGATGGACGGCCCCCGCCCGGAAGCGCCCGGCCCGCCGGCGAGAAGCGACCACGACTCGGAACCCGCGTGAAGGTGGAGGACAAGTCCGGCAGCCTTGCGGCCGGACTTTTGAAAGTCGCGGCACACCCTGCCCCACAGCGCAAGGGGCGCGGGCACGGCGCGTTCGGGACGGCACCCCGCGGCATCCCGAAAAGCATCGATGAAACGGGTGTATTCCTCTCGGCGCACCGCGAAAGCCATCGCCATCGAACCGGCGGGAGGCGTGGAAACGACAAGGCAGTCCTCCACCGGCACGGGGAGGCGCACGTCAAGGAGGCCCGGAATGTATTTTGCGGGATTTTTCCTCGCCGCAGGGGGAAGGTCGATGCGCTCGGTGAAAAGGCCTTCGGCCGGAAGTGCCGCCCCGACGCGGCATCCGCACGTGCGCACCGCCTTGAATTCCCGCTCCGGGACTTCCGTTCCGTCGGAATACGCGGCGTGGAAAGACCCGCCCGACAAATCAACGCCAACCCAACGCATGCGCACCTCCGTCCGGGTTACTCGATTGACTCGATCTGGGCGCCCTGGACGCCGCTAAGCCGGACGAACATCTTGTTGGCGTCGTCGCTGCGCGCCCGGTCGCGCGCCGAAAGCGTGACCCGGATAATCCCGGCGCTGTTCAGGCACGAAATCTTGTAGGCGGCGATCTTGCACCCCGTCAGGCGGATGCGCTCAAGCATGCGCTCGACCGCCTCCGGGGAATCCGCCCTGAAGGTAATCTCAACCATCTTCAGGCTGACCCACTTGAGCAGCATGCGGAAAATTTCAAGGCCGATGAGGGCGAAAACCGTCACCGTCACGGCAAGGACGTAGAGTCCCGCGCCGGCCGACATGCCAATGGCCGCGACAACCCAGAGGCCCGCCGCCGTCGTCAGGCCGCGCACATAGTGGCGCTGCACCATGATCGCGCCCGCGCCGATGAAGCCGATACCCGTCACAATCTGCGCGGCGACGCGGGCGGAGTCGGCGGGGCGAAGCCCGTCAATCTGCGCGGCCTCGGCAAAGCCGTACTGCGACACGATCATGAAAAGCGCACTGCCAAGCCCAACGAGGAAATGGGTCCTGAGCCCGGCCTCCTTGGCGCGGAACTCACGCTCAAGACCGATGACGGCACCCAGGATCCCGGCGACGACAAGCCGGCCAATCAGCGCGTATTCAGTTATCGTTATTTCAGACATTTCGTTTAATTATAGCAACACAACCGGCCGAAAGCAACCAATTGCGCCCCCCTGCGGGCGGACAACCGCCGATGTAAAAAAGGCCGCCCCGGGCGGGGCGGCCTTTGCCAAGGCAAGGCGGGCCAAGCCAGCCTTGCCGTGCCGGCTACCTACTTCATGTAGGCGGCGGCGACCTTCTTGAACGCCGCGATGTCGGCCTTGATGTGCGCGAGCGTGTAGGTCGGGTGGGTCCAGAAGGAGATGGTCGAGTCGGCCATCGAGTGGGCCATCTGGCAATCGAACTTGGTGTAGTCGATTTCGCGGTGCGCGGGATCCTTGAAGGGATACTGGCGCGACCCGAAGCCCTTCTGCTTGGCGAAGGCCTCCTCCTTGTACATCTCGGGCCAGAGCACGGAGTACGCCGCGGCGCCTTCGGCCTGGACGGCGGAGATGAACTGCTTCATCGTGATGCCATCCTTGAACTTGGAGGTGTCGATGACGAAGGGGACGAGCCAGAAGCTGTTCTGGCGCTCCTCGGTGTCGACCGGCGCGTACTTGACGAGCGGATGGTCCGCAAGGCCCTTGATGAGCGCCTTGCCGAGCTTCTTGCGCTGCGGCAGGTTCCACTTGTCGAAACGCTGGAGCTCGCCGAGGCCGATCGCGGACTGGATCTCGGTCATGCGGAAGTTGTAGCCGACGCGGCGGTGGATGTAGAGCTGCTTGCCCTCCATCTTGAGGAGGTTGAGCTTGGCGCGGACGTCGTAGCCATGGTCGCGGACGGAGCGAATCTCCCATGCGAGGTCGTCGTCGTTGCAGCAGACCATGCCGCCTTCGCCACCGGTCGTGAAGTGCTTGGACTGGCAGAAGGAGAAGCAGCCGACGGTGCCGATCGTGCCCGCCTTCTTGCCCTTGTAGACGCCGCCGAAGCACTGCGCGCAGTCCTCGATGACGTAGAGCTTGTGCTTCTTCGCGATCTTCATGATCGGGTCCATGTCGGCGACCATGCCGTAGAGGTGGACGACG
>JAZQOA010000101.1:0-29430 GCA_045627605.1 Kiritimatiellia bacterium
AGCAGTAGGTTGGGTCTTCCAAGAGACTCATATCTCCAGCGGCTTCAACATCCCACCAGCCTTCGGCTGTGGTCTCATAACCGATTGAGTCAAGAAGATCGCGAGAGAAGTAAGAGGCTTGGAACTGCTCTTCACCACCAATGTAAACCATTAGAACATCACCATTGACAATGCTGAAATCATCATTGGCGGTAATGTCTCCAAGGACGATGTTGCCATCAAGGTCTTCACCACCAACCATACCGAAGGTGGCGACGGCATCGTTGTTCTGTTCGGGTGTAAAGCCCTTTTCGATGTAGCCGACGATGTTCGCGGACTCTACCGCCGTGTCCGCCATAGCGATGCCCGCCGCGAGGGCGCAAGCCACACTAACTAACTTCTTAATGCTTTTGTTGATTTAGAAATCGCAATTAGGCAACGAATTGCGTAAAATGCCGTAGGAAAATCGTAGGGTTGCCCACCACCGGTGCCGTCCATGCGTTCACCTGTCCGTATTTTTATGAAATTTAATTTTATTCCGCAGTTTTGAATTTTTAATTGCAGTATTTACGTGCAAAATCTCATTTGCGTGTCGTCCGCCAGCGGCGGGCAGAAGACTGTCCCGTTGTGGTATAATCTTATGCGAAATCGCTGGCGGATCCGCCCGCGACATCGGAGGGCAAATGGAATATGGACAAAAAGGCGGGAACTCCAATCGGGGATGATGTCAGGCGGCTTGTGCCGACGGTGTTTTGCGCGGTGACGTTTGCCCTGTCCGTCGACGAGCTGGTCCATTGCCTCTATCCGCACAGGCCCCTCCCCTTGCTGTTCGCCGTTCTCTTTGCCTTGGGCCTTGCCTGCGCCTTCTTCCTGTTCCGCAGGGCGGCGAAGGGGGGCGGTTTCGAAGGCCCGCGCTACATCGCCCAGATTCTCGAGCGCGAACTCTCGCTGTTCTACCGCGTGTACAACGACATCCAGCTTGAATCCGGCGGCAGGAGATTCAACATCGACCACCTTGTCGTCGGGCGGAACGGCGTCTTCTGCATCGAGACGAAAACGTGGTCGAAGCCGGAGCGTGGCGAGACCGTGGCGTCGTACGACGGGAAGGTGATCGCCCTCAACGGCGTCGTGCGCCAGCCCAACGCCGTCGCCCAGGCGGAGGCCCTCGCCGAGGAGGCGCAGCGTTTCGTCTACGGGAAGACCGGCGTCGCCGTGCCCGTCCTGCCGGTCATCGCCTGCGTCGGCTGGTTCGTGCGGAAAACCATCCCGGCCATTCCGAAAGTCTGGGTCGCGAACGAGAACGCCCTGCCGACTTTCATCAGGAACGGCAAGGCCGAAATCAAGGAAGAGGACTTCAACTTGATCACAGACCGCCTCGACGCAATCGTCTCCGGCAAGTGACGGTGTTTGCCGCGCCATGCCGCGCCCTTCGCCTCCCGCTGTTTTCGTCTTGCGCGGCCATGGCGTTTGCGTTAGCATTTTGCCCCACATTGCAATTCGGCAATGCAACGCAACGAAAGGAGTCTATGATGAAAAACGGGGGAAATGCCGTCGGCGCGGTTGTCTTGAGGCCGGTTCGCGGCAGCATTTACAGGCGGAGGGGCGACAAATACCTAAGCGCCGGCGGGGACGATGTGGACGCCCCGCTTTGGTTCGAGTTCAAGCTTCCGGGGGAGCGAGGCGCCCCTGTAAGGATTTCCCTGCGGACTTCGAATCTCGCCGAGGGGGTCGTGCGAGCGAATTCCCTTGTCTGGAAGGCGGCGGCTTTCGCGGAGGAACAGTATTTGCGGATGCGTTTCGCGACACGGCCATCGGCGGCCATTGGGGCGCCAGTCCCCGTGTCGTCGCCCTGCGTTCCCCTGTCCGCACTTTGGGAAGTCGTCCGCGACCGCTATGAGGCGAGGGCGAAATCCAAGGAGGCCTACCGGCAGCAGTGCGCGAAGTTCGCCAAGTATGCCGCGCGCCACGGCGTGGAGTTCGCCGAGCAGGTTTCGCGCGATTTTGCCGAGGAATATGCAAAGTGGCTCTTCGAGAGAGTGACGACGGCGCAGAAACACATCGGTTGCCTTCGGCGCATCTGGCAGCTGCTCTTCCCCGATGCGCCGTCCAACCCCTGGGTGCTTTCAATCCGGCTCCAGCCGAAGGAGCGCGACCACGCGATGAACTACCGCGTCCTGTCGCTTAACGAAGTCCGACGCATCCGCCAGGCGGCCGCGCGCTTCGCGGATGACCCGTCGCCGCTTGGTGGATGCGTCCGCATACTCACCCGCGAGGTGTTGCGAGACATTGCGGACGCCATTGTCTTCTCTTTTCGCTACGGGCTTCGCATCGGCTCGTTTGAAGCCGTGCGCTGGGCCGATTTCGACGAAACAAAGGGGACGTGGGTGCACCGTCCGCCCAAGACGTCGCGCGCCACGCTCGGGACCGACTACCCGTTGCTGCCCGAGGCGGCGGCGATTCTCGCCCGGCGAAAAGCCTCGCCGGATTTCAAGCCCGGCGGCCTTGTCTTCGGCGCCTTCGCCTGCGCCCATGCGAAAAACGAGTCGATGCTAAACCTCGGCATCAAGCGGATCTTCAAGCTGGCGGGCGTCGCGGACTCGAAACTCAAGGGTCGTGCAAGCTGGCATTCGCTGAGGGCGACGTTCATCACGCGGCTTACGGAATGCGGGTGCCCCTCCGCAATTGTCAAGGAACTCGCCCAGCACACGAAGGCGGACGTCACGCAACGCTACGTGCACGTGTCGCTGGGCGAGAAGCTCAAGTGGCTGTCGCAGTTGCCGGAGCTTGGCGAGGTCGACTTGGGCGCGGAATACCCGACGGATCCGGATGTGCCCGGATGACATCAGGACTTGGGCGCAGGGTGGGGCGGGCGAGGTGAACCGGAAATATTTTTGCGGCGAGGTGCTTGACAAAACTTGGAATGTCATTTAGGATTATCACACGTTGTGATAACTGAACCCTTTACATTGGATACCATGCACAGCCTATTTACAATCAAGCCGCGCCTCACGGCGCGCATTGCGGTCGCGGCGCTCGTTTGCGCCGCGGCCTGCGCCTTCGGCCAGTCGCAGCAAGAGTCGGAGCTCGACCAGGGCCTCCGCTACGTCCAGGGTCTGCAGAGACTGTATTTCCTCGACATTGCGGACGCCGTCCTCAAGGAGCTCTCCGCGCGATTCCCCGAGGCCGCGACTCGCGCCGCCGCGTTGCAGCTCGAAGGCGATCTCGCCCGCGGCAAGTTCGACGAGGTCAAGGCGCGCATTGCCGCGGCCGAGAAGAACCGCGAGAAGGAAGACGTTGTCTGGGCAATGAAGCTCGCCCTCGCCGACTCGTACTTCACCTACGCGAAGTTCGACGAGTGCCGCGCCATCTACGGGGGCTTCTTCAAGGCCTTCCAGAAAGAGGACCCGAAGACCAAGAAGACGACGTACGACATCCCGGCGTCGCTTGAGACCGTCTTCACCGACGCCGCCTACAAGTATGCGCAGATGCTCCTCAACATGAAGAAGCGCGAAGAGGCGATCGGCATCTACCGCGTGCTCCTTTCCGCCGGCAAACTCCCGCAGCATGTCGCCCGCCAGTGCATGGCCGAAATGGCCGAGGTCGGGCTCTCGCTTGCCGACGAGGCAAAGGACGCCAAAGTCCGCGACGAATACCTCAAGGAAGTCAACGCCACCTGCGACAAGCTCCTCTGGGTGCAGGACCTCTGGTTCGGCAAGGCGATCGTCCTCAAGGCCCACGGCCTCATGCTCCAGGACAAGCCCGAGGACGCGAAGCTCCTCGTCGACCGCTACATGGGCACCCTCACCACGATTCACCAGGCCCTCGTCGAGCAGGAGAAGGAGACCGGGGATCCGCTTACGCGCGTGAGCCCGATGGCCGAGTGCCGCTATCTCCTCGCCGTCATGCTCCAGGAGAAGGCGCAGGAGATGATGGCCGCCGACGGCTTCAGCGTCAACGACCCCAAGCAGCGCGAGGCGGTGCTTTCGCTGCTTCTTGGCTCGAAGGACACGACGGGCAAGCGCAAGGGCGACGGCGCCTACAACCACTTCGTCAACGTGTACCTCAAGTACCCGGAGTCCAACTGGGCGGCCGACGCCGGTGAAAAGTCCGAGGCCGTGCGCGAAATCCTCGTCAACGATTTCGGCGGCAAGGTCAATGCCGCGGTCACGCCGGAGCAGACCGCCCGGGTGCGCACCATCCAGTACCGCGACGCCCGCGCGCTTTACGCGCAAGGGCAGATCGCCGCCGCCAAGGAACGCCTCGGCCAGGTTCTCAACAGCTTCCCCGACTGCGAGGAGTCGGTGACCGCGCTCGGCGACCTTGCGCGCTGCTACATCCAGGGCATCCAGGAGGACGAGGACGCGATTCTCTACGCGCAGACAGTAATCGGCCACCTCGCCGAGCGCTTCTGCGAGCGCAGGAACAGCATGAACGCCGCCGGCGACGAGCTCATCCGCATCGCCGAATACTGGGGCGAGTACGGCCGGCCGGACATCCGCCTCGACACCTATGCGCAGTTCTTCAAGTTCTACCCGTCGCACCCGTCGTGCGTGAGCTACCTCACGTCGTTCGGCGAGAAGGCGTACCAGGAGAAGGACTACCCGCACGCGCTTGAGTTCTACACCATCGTCGCCAATTCCTACACCAACTCGCCGCGCGCCTTCGACGCGCTCTCGCGCATGGCCTCGATCTACGAGGAGGGCGAGGACTACGCGCACCTCATCCCCGTCTTGAACGACCTCATCGCCCGCCTGAAGACGCAGCCCAAGCCCACGCAGATGCTTTTCTCATCGCGCTTCCGCAAGGCGAACGCCCTTCGCGGCATGGCGCTTGGCGTCATCAAGTCCGACACGACCAACGCGACCGAGATCGCGGGCGCCACGCGTTCGCTTTCGCTCGCCGTCAAGGAGTTCGACGACCTCGCCGCCGATCTTGCGTCGCCGCCGCCCTCCGCCGAGGTCGACGAGAAGGAGAAGAAGCTCAACGCCACGATCCGTGAGGTGTCGCTCTTCAACAAGGCTCTTTCGCTTACCCAGATTCCGGGTTCGGACCCCGCCCGCCTCGACAAGATGCGCGACCTCGCCATCGCCACCTACGAGGAGTTGATCAAGGCCTATCCGCAAGGTTCCTCGGCCCCGACGGCCCTCATCCAGATCGGCTCCATCTACGCGATGAAAAAGGACGCCGAAAAGGCCGAGGCCGCCCTTTCTCGCCTCCGCAAGGACTATCCCGATTCGGAGCAGGCCAAGAGCGCGCTCCCGCTCATTGCCGACAACCTCATGAAACTCGGCATGCGCGAAGAGGCCGTCTCGCGCTACCGCGAGATGTTCTCCGCGACCGGCGCCAACTACTCCGACCACGACATGCTCCGCGCTTCAACGGCGCTTATGGAGGCCAAGGAGTTTGAGCTTGCGCGCATCGGCCTCGACATGATCCTCAAACGCACCGAAAACGCGACGATCCGCGCCCAGGCCCGTTTCGCCGAGTGCCAGCTCCTTGTCGCGCAGAAAGACTACGACGGCGCCGTCGCCAAGCTCCAGTCCTTCATCAAGGACAATTCGAACCTCTCGATCGTTATCGACGCCTACCTGCTTCTCAGCCAGGCGTCGTCGGAGGCCGGCCTCGTCGAGAAGAACGGGGACCATCGCTTCGACCTCTTCAACGTCTCCATCGACGCCATGAAGGAAGTCAAGAAGCGCCGCACCAACGACGTCGAGTCGGCAAGCTGCGACATCGAGACCGGCCGCATCATGGCCCGCAAGGCCAAGGCCGAGGCTGAGTTCGGCGACGCCCGCAAGGCGGCCGAATACCGCGGCAAGGCGCTCATCTCCTACCAGGTCTTCATCGACTCGGTGGTGCCGGGGGCGACGCGCCTCCTCCCGCTCGTCGAGGTGGCCTATTACGAGTCCGTCCCGCTTCTCATCGACCACGGCCAGTGGGAGGTCGTGACGGACAACTGCAACGAGTACCTGCAGCGCTTCCCGCAGGGCAAGTACGCCAGCCAGTTCAACGCCTGGAAGAACCAGGCGAAGATCGAGCTCGGCGACAAGGGCGGCGCGGCACCCGCCCCGGCGGCCAAGCCTGCGGCTGAAGAGCCCGAAGCCGACGACGGGGAGTAGGCCGCCGCGCGGAGCAGATTCAAGCTGCAAGTTGGATTTTCACGGACACCTTTGACAACCTTAAACGAGGAAAACACAATGAACATCTCCAAGATCATGACAGTTTGCGCGGCGGCCGCCCTTGCGGTTGGCATGGCCGGCGAAGTCTTCGCGCAGGCCGCCGCCCCCGCGGTGAAGTCGATGCCCGGGCGCATCACGCGCAAGGACGGCACCCAGATTTCGGGCAACATCCGCTGGATGGCCCAGGGCAAGAAATACGTCGTCTCGCAGCAGCTCAAGGACGGCAAGTCTGTTTCGACCGACGTGTTGCTTTCGGAGGTCTCCAAGGTCGAGACGCCGAAGCCGGAGAAATTCGATGCGGCGGCAAAGGCCGTCCAGGCGGGCAAGGCCTCCGCCGCGATCCCCGTGCTCGAGGCAATCGTCGCCCAGTACGCGATGCTCGGCTGGGACGAGCCCGCGACGCGCTACCTCGCCCAGGCCAAGCTCGCCTCCGGCGACGCTGCCGGGGCCATCAAGATGTGCGAGGCCATCATCGCCACCAAGCCCGACGCCGCCTACCTCGGCGAAATGGCGCCGACCTACTGGCAGGCCCTTCTCAAGACCGACAAGAAGGCCAAGCTCTCCGAGCTCATCTCCAAGGCCATTTCCAACGGCGACCGCGCAGCCTCGGCGGCGGCCCTCGTGATGCGCGGCGACATCCTCATGGAGCAGAAAGAGCCGATGAACGCGCTCAAGGACGGCTACCTCCGCGCCGTGATTCTCTACGAAAACGTCCGCGCCATCCAGCCCGAGGCCCTCTACAAGGCCGCCAAGGCCTTCGAGACCCTTTCGCAGAATGGCAACGCCGAGAAACTCCGCACCACGCTCCGCACCAAGTACGCGCAGAGCGAATACGCGAAGATGCTCTAACGGCAGCGTCATGTCCAATTCTCAATTCGTCACTTTCCAACCCCAACTCTTAACCTCTAACAACCACATCCACCCAGGAACACTAAAATGAACAAGATGCTCAAGATCGCAATGATGTCCGCCGGAATTGCCGCCATGGCGGCCGGTGCCTTCGCCCAGGAAGACGCCCCGGCAGTGCCCGATTTCGCCGCCGCCGCGCCGGCTGCCGAGGCCGCCGCCGCGCCGACCGACGCCGACACGACTCTCGAGGCAAGCCCCGACGCCAAGAAGGGCGCCTCCAAGAGCAAGGACTCCACTTCGCTCATCGCCGTTATCTTTGGTTCCGGCTGGCTTGGCGTTGTCCTTTGGGCCGCGCTCTTCGGCTCGGGCATCGCGTCGATCTACTTCGTCGTTGACTGCTCGATCCTCATGAAGCCCGAGAAGATGATCCCCGCCTCGCTCGTCGACAAGGTTTCGGCCGCGATGGCCGAGGGCGACGTCCTCAAGGCCCTCAAGGTCTGCGAAGGCGAGCCCGGTCCGCTGGCCAACATCCTCTCCTCCGGCTTCCAGCACGTCGAGGAAGGCTTCGACGTGATCCAGGAGGCGATCAACACCGCCGCCGACATCGAGAACGAGCGCATGACGCAGCGCATCAACTGGATTTCGGTTTGCGGCAACATCTCGCCGTCGCTCGGCCTTCTCGGAACGGTGCAAGGCATGATCATGGCCTTCGAAGGCCTCGCCACCGGCTCGCCCGACGTCGGCGCCCTCGCCCTCGCCATTTCGCAGGCCCTCTGGACGACCGCCGGCGGCCTCGTCGTCTCGATCCCGTCCGTCTGCGCCTTCTACATCATCCGCAACAACGCGGCCCGTCTGGTCCTCCGCATGTCGGCCCTCACCTTTGAGCTCATCAAGGACCTCCGCCACGTCGAAGTCGTAGAGTAGTCCTTCCGGGCGCCCCTTGAAAAAGGAGAACCGCTATGGCCAGAAGGAAAAGCAACAGTGACGGCGGGGAGATGAACATGACGCCGATGATCGACGTCGTGTTCCAGCTCATCATCTTCTTCGTCGTCACGCTCAAGATGTCCAAGGAAATTAACAAGGACATCGTGCTGGAGGACAGCGTCCACGGCGAGACGATCACGCAGGACAGCATGCCCGTGCAGACGATCGTCATCGAGGTGAGCCGTCGTTCGGCGATCTTCCCCCGCGGGAAGATTTCCATCAACAACGCCCAGCTCACCGACACGAAACTCAGGCAGATTATCTCCGCGCGCTACAAGAAGTTCGGTTCGTTCCCCGTGTTGATCCGCGCCGACTGGCGCGCCCGCCACGAGGACGTGAAGCGCGTGATGGACGTGTGCACATCGGCCGGTTGCTGGAAGATCGGCTTCGTGGCCGTCCAGGAGCACAAGGACACGGTGTCGCACCACAAGAAGGGGGGAAGTTAGAATGGCAAAGGGATTGCAAAGCGCAGAGGCCAAGGCCGAGATGACGCCGATGATCGACGTCGTTTTCCAATTGCTCATCTTTTTCGTCGTCACCCTGAAGCAGGAGGACATCCTCTCGAAGCTGATGGCGTCGCGTCCCGCGCCCGACCCCAACGCGAAGAAGGAGTCGCAGCCCGACCTCATCAACATCGAGATCAACAAGTTCGGCTTCGTCATCAAGGGCAACAAGGTTTCGCTCGAGGGGCTCGACCGGCAGATGGCGCGCTACGCCTCGCTGTCGACCTCGGCAAACGTGCTCCTCCGATGCACGGCGGACTCGAAGCACATGCATCTCGTGCAGGCGCTTGACATCTGCGCGAAGTACAAGATGAAGAACCTCTCGATCTTCAGCATGTAGCATAACCTGTGGCGGCGCGGGGCCGGCGTGAGCGCCGGCCCCGCATGCCTTTAACGACGGAACGAGAAAAATGCCCAAATTCAATTTCATCGCCACCGACGCCTCCGGCAAGGAGGTGCGCGACACCATCGAGGCCTCGACCCAGGCCCAGGCCATCAACCTCATCCGCGCCAAGAACCTCTTTCCGACGGCCATCGGCCAGGCCGATGGCGGCAAGTCGGCCGCCGCGAAAAGCGCGAAGAAGAGCGGCGTGAACGCCGACATCAAGCTCCCGTCGTTCCTCAAGCCGCGCGTGAAGCAGAAGGACCTCACGATGTTCACGCGCCAGCTCTCGACCCTGATGGCGGCCGGCATGCCGCTTTTGAGGAGTCTCCGCGTGCTCGAGCGCCAATGCACCAACGCCACGCTCAAGGACACGCTCCACGTGATGAGCGACTCGGTTGAGTCGGGCAACTCCTTCTCCGAGGCGCTCGCCAACCACCCGAAGATTTTCGACAACCTCTATGTTAACATGGTCAAGGCCGGCGAGGCCGGCGGCGTCACCGAGCTCGTCCTCACCCGCCTCGCCGAGTTCATGGAGAAGGCGCAGAAGATCAAGAACAAGGTCAAGGGTGCAATGACCTACCCGGTCATCATCCTCATTGCCGCCGTCGGCATCACGGCCGTCCTCATGCTCACCGTCATCCCGAAGTTCGAGGAAATCTTCTCGGACCTCCTCGAAGGCAAGTCCCTGCCGGCGGTCACGCGCATGGTGATCGGCATTTCCAACGCCCTCCAGCATTACTTCCTTTTCATCGTAATCGCCATCGTGGCGATTTCGATGCTTGTCTCCATGATGATGAAGACCAAGGCCGGAAAGCTGGCGGCGGACAGGCTCAAGGCCGACCTTCCCGTTTTCGGTACGCTCACGCGGCGCACCTGCATCGCGCGCCTGACGCGCACGCTCGGCACGCTGCTCTCCTCCGGCGTCCCGCTGCTGCAGGCGCTTGGCATCGTCCGCGACACGGCGGGCAACGTCGTCTTCTACAACGCCCTTCAGCAGGTGCACGACGGCGTGAAGGAAGGCGAGAACATGTCGAACCTCATGGAGCAGACCAAGCAGTTCCCGCCGATGGTGATCAGCATGGTGGACGTCGGCGAGGAGACGGGCGCGATCGCAGACATGCTCACGCGAATCGCCGACACCTACGAGGACGAAGTCGACAACGCCGTTTCGGGCCTCACCTCGATTCTCGAGCCGATGGTGATCATTCTCCTTGCGGGCATCGTGGGCACGATCGTCATCGCGATGTTCCTCCCGCTCATCTCCGTCATCTCCTCGCTCAACGGGTAGCGAAAACAGGCGCGGCGCACCGAAGAAGAGGTGCGCCGCCCGGCGAAGGGCATAGTCCATGAAAAATAGGAAATCAGGCTTCACACTTGTCGAGGTGCTGGTGGTGGTGGTCATCATCATGATCCTCATGACCATTGTCTTCCGCCTTTCGAAAGCCACGTCCAACGTGGGCGAGAGGGCCTCGACCTCCAAGCTCATCCAAACCCTCTCCGCGGCCATCGAGGAATTCCACGCGGAATACGGCATCTACCCGCCTTCGGGCGGCGAGAACGGCACGGGGTTCCGCTACCCGCGCCTCCAGGCGAAGACCAAGGGCAAACTCGGTCTCCTTCCCGGCGACATCAAGCACGGGAACATCGAGGATATGTTCGAGTTCGGACTCCTCTTCTACCTTGCGCTCTACTACCCGAACGAGGAGGAGGGGCCAATCAGCGACGTCAAGGACATATACGACTTGATCGGCACGGCAAGTTCGCGCCGGACCGTATTGGGGGACACCGTCTGGGAGGACCACTTCTCGTCGAACTGGGAGCAGTTTGAATCTTCGACGCGTGACGCGAACTTTGCGAAGCGCATCAAGAATTTCCTTGACGAAATTGACCTTGGCGACCGTTTCGACTTCGTCGGCAAGGTCGATTCCCATGGCAACCGTCCGGCGGATGTCAAAAGCAACTGCATGCACATTAGCCTCGGGGATGGGTGGGGACGGCCCCTGATTTACGAATGCAAGCCCCCTTACACAAGCTATGTCTTGGTTTCGTGCGGCCCGGACGGCAAGTGCGACAAGTCGGACTTGCTTGACCGGACGAAGGCGGAGAACAAGGACAACATCTACGGAGGCGTCGGCAACCTATGACAACTCATTTCATGACAAGCCGCAGAGGCGGTTTCACGATGCTCGAGGTGATGGTGTCGCTGCTCATCATATCCGTGCTGATTTCCGCGACGAGCGTGGGCATTAGCACGGCCCAGCGCAGTGCCAAGACGGCCAAGTCGCGCGACACGGCGCGCCAGGTCGCCACCGCCTGGTCGGTCTACTTGCTTGACAACCGGTCGTTTCCCGACAAGGGGTCGCTTTCGACGAAGAAAATCGACGGCACCAGTTCTGTTTCCGGCAATGCCGCGGGCGGCCCTTACTTCCCGATGAACAACGACAACATGGCGAAGCTCAACGGCAAGGGCAAGTCCTATCTTGAGTTTTCAAACAAGGAATTGGAGAAGGGCGTCTCCAAGGCTGTCGTATCCGACGCCTGGGGCAATGCGATCTTGTTCACGCTTGATTTCGATTACAACGGGAAAATCGATACTCCTGCGGCAGCCGTCACGCAAAAGGCAACCCAAGTCAATGCCGCCGCGCTGGCGCTTTCCTATGGCGACCCGCGTTACAAGGGCCGGAAAAACGGCAAGTGGGTCGTGGCATGGCAGTAGTTCCCTGAGGAGGTTGAGAGATGCAGACCGGACTTGGAAAATGCAACTTGCGCGAAGGTTTCACATTGCTCGAGATTCTGCTTACGATGACCGTGCTGGCGATCCTCGGCACGATTGTCATTGGCGGCGTCAATCTTGTGAACGGCAACGCGCGGGCAAAGCGCAATGCGCTGACGTGCGAGGTTCTTGAAGTCGCCCTCAACCGCTACAAGACCGAATACAACCAGTGGCCCGTCGACCGGGAAGGCGATAATGAGACGCGGGTGTTCGACGGCGAAGACAACGCGGAAGTGTTTTCGGCGCTTCGCGAGGAAAATGACCAGAATTTTGAAAATCTCCGTTTTATCGACGAAACCACGCTTTTCACCACTGAAGACGGGGATCTTTCATCACCCGTGATACAGCTTTCGAAAACCACGGCCGGGAGCAACCGTCCGCTTGTCTATGTTCCGAAAAACAACCGGAAGAGCAAGACTTCCTCCAAGAAGACGTCGAGGGTCCGCTACTTCAAGGTGACGATCAACTTCGATACCGATACCGTGAAAGTCGAGGCGCCCGAGCCTTCGCTCAACAAGAAGGATCTCCGCGACGAAGATCGTTTTTAGGATTTTGCAGATGAAAAGACCCCATGGGAACGGGAGCGGCTTTACGCTCATCGAGCTACTCGTTGTTGTGAGCCTCATGGTGCTGGTAACGACGATTGTCGTTTCAAGTGCCTTTGGCTTGACGCGCGGAGCGTCTTTTTCGGCAGCGGAGAACACAACCTACAAGTTCCTTGAATACGCGCGTCAACGCGCCTGCATGGACGGCAAAAAGGTCGTTGCCTGCTTCTTCCAGTCGGGCGACTCCGATGCCCCGACTTATTCGGTGGCGATTTTCGAGCGCGCCGGCGTGGTGACGGACAAGCCCGCCAGCGGCTACATCACCGACCGCTACAACTTGATCGAAGACGATGTCCGTGGCCGCGCGATATGGAATTTCGACGCGGGGCGTCTCACGAAGATTTCAGAAAGCGCCGAGGCCTGGAAGCTTCGTTCGCGTTCGAACGGTCCCGCCGAAGCCCCCATTTTTGAAAATTCCAAGGTGAAGTACGCATACGAATGCACCCAGATGAAACTCGACAATGCCTCGGGATGGAGCCAGGGGGATGCCTATGGCTTTGAAATCGCCGACCGGCAGGACTTCCCCAAGGGTTTCAAGGTCGAGATCAGCGGCGCGGACAAGGCGAAAAGCGGCAACTGCGAATATGTCTGCTTCGACCCGGATGGCTCTGCGTCGAAGCAGGTTTCCATCACGCTTACGGAATCCGTTTCAGGCAAAAAGGTCGTGATCTCCGTCAATACGGATGGCACGACCAGTGTCGAGACCGAAAAGAAGAAATAGCCCAGCCATGAAAAACGTTTCCAAGACATCGGGAGGGGTTGGCGTCGCGGACAGGCTTCGCGCCGGGTTCACGCTGATGGAGATCAACCTCGTGCTACTCCTTTTCTCCGTGGCGATCACGGGGCTTCTTGGCATTATGCCCGTCGGGCTCAAGCAGGGCAACCTGGCGTTGTCGGATACGATTTGCGAAACCTTCGCCGAGAACGTCCTTGGCCAAATCCAGGGCAATGCCGCCGAGATGACGGACTGGAGGGACTGGGAAAGCGAAGCGAGATTCCGAGACGAGGTGATGAAGGGCGTCCGTGTCGATGGCAACCAGATTGACTGTGGCGGCGATGAGGAACTCAGCAGCAACGGGATGTACCTCGACATGCCGCGCATCAACTTGGGCTATCGCCTGGAGATTACCCGGGTGAAGCACCCGGTTGATTTCGGGGGACGCCTTTACAGGGCCTCGATATGGGTCACGGATTCAAAGGGCGGAAAGCCATACGACCGTACGCCGTTCGTCGTGGACATGGCCTATACGGGGGTGGCGCCATGAAGACATCCGTTTCCCGTCAAAGCCGATGCGGCGGCTTCACAATCATCGAGATCATGGTGGCGACGGCAATTCTCCTCGTCATCGTCGTCATGTGCTCGATGGTCATGCAGCAGCAGAGCGGGGCGTTCCAGGGCGGACGCGACAAAGTCGCCGCGCAGGCTGCCTTGCGCACTGTGATCGGCATGGTTTCCAGGGACCTTTCGCAGGCGGTCTACGACAAGGGCAACAGTTTCAGTGGTTCGGGCATTTCTTTCTATGCCAACACGGGCGACGCCACCGAGGGCAATGGGAAAACCATTCAGAAGATTTCCTATGCCGCGGGCAGCGCGGTGACGCGCTCCGTGGATGGGAGTCCCTCGACGATTTACAAGGGGTCTTCCGTCATGAGCCTTTCCTTTACATCGTCGGGCGGCGATGCGAAATACCCGAAATTCGTCACGGTCAAGGCCTCCGTCCCGACGGCGTCGAATTCGGCGCTTGTCGGCGGCCACAGCTGCGGGCCGAACGGCGTCGCCGAAACCGGGAAGAGAAGCGACGACATCTGGGTCGGCGCGAAACCGCAGTAGGAGGGGCGGGCCATGTTTTCCTTTTCAAACGTAGATTTCGCCCCGCGCCCAACGTGCCGCGCACAGGGCTTCACGCTCATCGAGTTGCTTTCCGTCATCGCGATTATCTCGCTTCTTTCCATGGCTTCAATCGGGTCCTTTGCAAAGGCCAAGAAACTGGCGAAGACAACGAAGGCCGAATCCGAACTCCGCGAACTGGTAAGTGCCTTCACGCAGTATTGCGTCACCTATCCGGATCCCGCCGACTGGCCGAGCGGCAATGTCGACGACAAGGAAGTCGACGCCTCGCTCCTGAACTATGTGGCGAGTCCTGACGGCAATGCGTATGGCATCGTCTTCCTTAACATCACGCTTCCCCAGGGGTCGAAATACCTTGATCCGTGGGGAAAGCCCTACCGCCTCACGTTCAACACCAAGAAAAAATCGACGAAATCAAGCACGATTGCGCTTGAGACGACAATCGCGCTTCCTTTCCGCGATATGCACGAGGACTTGTAGGATGATTCAACGCAGCAGTAAATCGCCGTGCGGCGCCCGGAGCGGAATGGCGCTGGTCGTTGTTCTCGGCCTGATCTCAATGCTTCTTATCAGTGGCGTCACTTTCGCCGTCATGATGCGCGTCAACCGCGCGGGCTCCGCCAACGCGCGCAGCGCCGCTGTCGCGCGGCAGATGACAATGAACGCCCTCTCCTACGCGATCGCCGCCATCGACCATGACATCGGGGACGACAGCTACCCCTACTGGTTTGACGAAGACGACATTTCCAGCCCGTATTGGAGAACCGAGGATTTCGGAAACGGCAGCTACAAGCGCAACGTGACCTTCCTGAGCGAGACCTTTGGCTCCATCGACTATGACATCGCGAAGTCAAATGATGTCGCGGAGGCTTCAATCATGGATTATGCGGCGGAGGCCTTTCTTCCGCCGGGCACCCGTTACAAAGCCTCGGCCGTGAAGTTCAACGGACACGAAATCAGCCGCCCCGAATGGGTGGGCGTCAGGGGATTGAAAGGAAATGGGAGCGGCGACATCGTGGGGCGCTATGCCTTCATGGCATTCAACACCACGGGTCTTCTCGATCTCAATTCCTTCGCCAACAAGGAGCGGGAATTGCCTGATCCACCCGGCAAACGCTGGATGGGGCAGTATGCCACCGAAATCTCGCTTCCCGACGACTATTTCAAGGGGAAGGGCGATATCCATCCCGTTGACGGGGGATACGGAAATATTGGCGAATTCATCGCCGCCCACAAGGATGATTTTTCGGACAATGCCGATTTCTCCACGTTCTCGTATTCGCCTTACGACCCGGAAAACGACCCCCGCGTCATGATTGGCGGACTCGATGTCTCCGAACTGAAAAAAAAGAGGACCGACATCATCGCCGCCTTCAAGGACAGCGGCCTTGACGATACGCGGGCGAAATGGGCCTACCTCGGGCTTTTGGACTATGTCGACGACAATGTCACGGGAAGGCCGGCCGGCGAGAGCGAAAAGGAGCGGTATGGCCGCCCCGTCGCCAAGATGATGCCGCTCTTCAACGGCTATGAAATGGAACTGAAAATCACGCGGCGTGAAATCGCATCGGACTACCAGGTCAAGGATTCCGATGGAAACGTCCTCAAAACCGTGAAGGTTTATAGCGCGACGAACTCCGAATACGAAGTCGAGTGCGTAAAGGCCAACGTGGTTTTCGCAGACCGGCAGCCCGACAACCCATATGCCACGGATGTCGCCGAAATGGAAGTCGAGGCGAAACTTGGCGTATTCTTTAGCGGGAGCATCTCCGACCCCAAGGAGGACAACCCCATTGCGGCGCTTAATGTCCCGGTCATGGAGAAAAAGGCATCGTTCATCGGATGTGACGGTGTCTTGGATTTCAAGGCCGGCATCGGCAAAAAGGCGAAAGTTGAGAATCTCGGGCCCAACCAGCCGGGGTTGAACGAGAACCTCCAGGAACTTGACCTCAATGTGGTCTGCGCCGGCAAGACCCTGGCTCCGGGACGTTCTTTCCCGCTTTCCCACTACAACGACGCCGATTGCGAAGACTACTGGATGAGGTCGATGGCGATCGATCTCAACCTTGATTCGTTTAAGAAAACGGAAACGGGAACGGAAGTCTTTGCCGATACGGGCATGGGGAGCACGGTCAAGCTTTGCGAATGGACAACGAATATCGTGGTGTGGGCCGAGACGCTTGACCCGCGCTACGGCGATGAGCGCATGATGGAGTCGGGCTCGGACGACCTTCTCCTTTCCGGCGCGTACATTACCAACGTGCATGTCCTTGGCGATGACGACGAGGCCTGCCTCACCTACAAGCTCCGCCACCACGCTGCAACGAAAAAGTATTTCGAAGCCGACGGGCACGAGTTTACCACGGGGCCGTTCGCAGGCTACTCCAATCTCCAGGAGGAGCTTTTCACCAATCCGGATGTCATTCGCGACTGCCTGCACGGCTATGTGGATGGCGTTTACCTTGGGGAGGCCGACAGCGCGGACGATTTCCTCCGCGAGGTCGATGGTGTCGTCGCCCCGAGTCCCTGGAATTCGCTTTTCGCCAAGATGGCCCCCGTTGAATCCGTGGGCGAGCTTGGGTATCTGCCGATCGGCATGAACTATACGGTCAGGCTTTTCGACCATGATGACGCCGGCGAAGTCAATCCCGGCGATGCCGCCGGCACCATCTTGGAATACAACAAGCTCCCGGATTTTGCCGACGACCCGGACTGCAAGTTCCACAAGGTTCTCGACAATTTCGCGGCTTCCGAATCGACGAGCGGGCTTGTCAACCTGAACACGACCGATACGAATGCCCTTGCCGCGGTTTTCTTTGAAATGCCGGTCGACACGGAAAATGGATCCGACAGCTCCTTCGAGATGCTTGAGGACAACGCCGACGTCGACAAGGTCGTCACACGTTTCCTGAAAGCCCGGAATGTTTTGAGCGCGCTTTACGACGATCCGCAATTCACCTCGCTCTCGCAAGTCGGGTACATGTACCTGAAGGCGCGGAAGGAGAAGAACGGCAAGTCGGAACACTGGGAAGTCGACGGCTATGACTTGCCGGATGACAGTTTCCTGGCTTCCGAAGCCGAGCGCGAGGCGGTGATCCGCAATTCGTGCGGACTCTTTACGACCCGTGGTCAAACCTTCCTCGTCATCATGCGTGGGGATGCTTTTACGCCGCGTTTCGGCATGTCGGGAATCAAGAGCGGCACCGTCCACGCCTCGCGCATGGCGCTTGCCCAAATCTGGCGCGACAGCGTGGCGGACGCCGACGGCAACCACCCCTGCTTCGTGCGGTTCTTCAAGATGCTCGAGGAGTAGCCATTTCCGGCGCGTTGCCCTTGGCGCGCGCCTTGCGCCGCCATGGGTTCCCTGATTTCGCTCCAGAACGTTTCGCTTGCCTTCGGCGGCGAACCCCTCCTTGATTCCGTCACCCTCAACATCTCCAAAGGCGACCACATCTGCCTCGTGGGGCGCAACGGCTGCGGGAAGTCCACGCTTCTCAAGGTGGTTTCCGGCGAACTCGAACCCGACGCCGGCGAAATCGTCCGACAGCCGTCCCTGCGCGTCGCCACGCTTCCGCAAGATGTCCCCGTCGGTCTTTCAGGCAGCGTCTTCGACGTGGTTTCCGCAGGGATCCCCGGGGGACGCCCCGCCGATCCCGCCGTGGCGGCTTCCGCCATCACACGCCTCGGCCTCGTCCGCGACGCCGCCTTCGCCAGCCTCTCCGGCGGGCAGCGCCGCCGCTGCCTCCTGGCGCGGGCGCTGGCCTCGGAACCCGACATCCTCATCCTCGACGAACCGACGAACCACCTTGACATCGCCACGATCGAATGGCTTGAGGAATATCTCCGCAGCCGCGTCGCGACTTTCATCTTCGTCACGCACGACCGCGCCTTCCTCCGCCATCTCGCGCGGCGCATCGTCGATCTCGACCGCGGCAAGCTCAACGGCTGGGATTGCGACTACGACACATTTCTCCGCCGCAAGCAGCAAGTGCTCGAAGACGAGGACGTCGTCTACGCGCGCATGGGCAAGCTCCTCAAGAAGGAGGAGGCCTGGCTTAGGCGCGGCGTCAAGGCGCGTACGACGCGCAACGAGGGCCGCGTGAGGGCGCTCATGGAGCTTCGCGCCAAATTTGCCGAGCGCCGCGTCGAGGAGGGCACGAGCAAGTTCGAGATCAGGGCCGGGGAGCAGTCGGGCCGCCGCGCCATGCGCCTCAAGGACCTTTCCTTCGCCTATCCCGGCGGCAAACCATTGATCGACGGGTTCTCCCTCGACATCCTCCGGGGCGAGCGCATCGGCGTGATCGGCCCCAACGGCGCGGGTAAATCGACTTTCGTGAAGCTTATGACGGGCGAACTCCGGCCCACGGCCGGCGAAGTCATCCCCGGCTCCAATCTCTCGGTCATCTACTTCGACCAGCTCCGCCAGCAGCTCAACCCCGAGCTTTCGGTGGCGGACAACGTGGCCGACGGGCGCGACACCGTTTCCGTGGCGGGCCATTCGCGCCACATTCTCGCCTATCTCGGCGATTTCCTTTTCAGTCCCGAGCGCGCCCGCACACCCGTCAAGGCGCTTTCAGGCGGCGAGCGCAGCCGCCTGATGTTGGCGCGCCTTTTCCTCAACGCCTGCAACATGCTTGTTCTCGACGAGCCCACCAACGACCTCGATGTCGAGACGCTTGACCTGCTTGAGGAACAGCTCGCGGCATTCGATGGAACGGTGGTGCTCATCAGCCACGACAGGGCCTTCCTCGACAACGTTGTCACCTCGACGCTTGTCTTCGGGGAGGATGGCATCCGCCAGTATCCGGGCGGCTACACCGACTACCTTGCCGCGAAAGTCCGGGAACGGGAGGACGGGAAAAATTCAGCCGCCGGGGAAAAGACGGAAGCCCCCGGCGCCGTCCCCCGGGCCGAGGGCATCCCTCCGTCCACCAAGGCGCGCAAGCTCGGCTTCAATGAGAAACGCGAATACGAGCAACTGCCCGGCAAGATCGAGGCGCTGGAAAAGGAAGAGGCCGGGCTCAATGCCAAGATGGCCGATCCCGAAGTCTTCAGGAAGCCGGCGGCGGATATCCGCGCCTGGCAGGCGCGCCTCGACGCCATCCCCGGGGAAATCGAGGCGCTTATGACGCGCTGGGCCGAACTCGACGAGTTGGCGCGGGGCTAGCCCCTTGCGGTGTGGTATAATAAACTACCATGAATTTCGACTCCAAAGTCAGGCAGTTTTTGCCGGAGGCGCGGCGCATCGTCGTTAAAATCGGCACACGCGTCCTCGCCGACAAGTCGGGCAAGCCCTCGCCCGCGCGGATCAAGAACATCGTCTCGCAGGTCGCGGCGCTCCGGCGCGGCGGCTACGAGGTCGTGCTGGTTTCGTCCGGCGCGATTGGCGCGGGCATGGCCTCCCTGGGCATCAAGTCGCGGCCGACCGACGTCCCGGACCTCCAGATGTGCGCGGCGGTGGGGCAGGCTCGCCTGATCTCGATGTACGAGGAGCTTTTCATGGCCCACAAGATGCGCGTGGGGCAGGTGCTCCTGACGCACGACGACTTTTCAAGCCGCATTCGCACCGGCAACGCCCGCCGCACGATGGAGCACATGCTTCGCGCCGGCGTCGTGCCCGTCGTCAATGAAAACGACGTCGTGGCGGACGAAGAGGTCAAGGCCTTCCTTTCGCTTGGCGACAACGACTATCTTGCCGCGCTCGTCGTGAAACTCATCCGCGCCGATTTGCTCGTCCTCCTCTCGACGGTCGACGGCTTGCTCGACATGTCCGCGACGCCCCACAGGCGCATCGCGTGCGTGGAGAAGCTCGGCCCGGACATCCTCAAGCTCATCAACCCGCCCGCCGCCGGCGGCATTTCGAAGGGCGGGATGGATTCAAAACTGCGCTCCGCCCTTCTGGCGTCGAAGGCGGGCTGCACGGTTGTCATCGCCGACGGCCGCAAGGCGGGTCATCTTGCGGCGGTCGTCGCCGGCAAGGACGTCGGCACCGTCATTCCTGGCGCCACGATTTAGCAGGGAGTTTTCGCAATGGACCTCCACGGGGAAATCCGCGCGCTTGGTGCCGCGGCAAAAGCCGCCGCGCTTGAACTGGCGGGCGTTCCGGGGGCGCACCGCGCCCGTGCGATTCGCGAGATGGCCGCGTCGCTCGAAACCAGCCGCGAGGCAATCCTGAAGGCCAACGCCGAGGATGTCGAGGCGGCGAAAGCCGCAGGACTTTCCCCGGCGATGGTCGACCGCCTGACGCTCACGGACGCCCGGTTTGACGGCATGGCCAAGGGACTTCGCGAAGTCGCGGCCCTGCCGGATCCGCTGGCGCGAAGGCTCGGCACCGCGAGGCGCCCCAACGGCCTCGTCATTGAGAAGCGCCCCGTTCCCATTGGCGTCATCGCCATCATCTACGAGTCGCGTCCCAACGTGACGGCCGACGCCGCCGCGCTTTGCCTGAAGTCGGGCAACGCCGTAATCCTGCGCGGCGGCAAGGAGGCCTTCGCCTCCAACCGCGCGATTGCGGCGGCGCTTGCCGAAGGCGCGGCCAGGGCGGGGATGCCCGCCGGCACCGTGCAGCTCGTCGGCACGACCGACCGGGCGGCGGTCGGGGAACTCGCCAGTCTCGACGAGTTCGTCGACGTCGTCATCCCGCGCGGCGGCGAGTCGCTCATCCGCGCCGTTGTCGAAAGCGCGCGCGTCCCGGTGCTGAAGCACTACAACGGCATCTGCCACATCTTCGTCGACGAGAGCGCCGACCTCCGCCAGGCGCTCGCCATCATCCGCAACGCCAAGTGCCAGCGGCCGGGCACGTGCAACGCCGTGGAAAAGGTCCTCGTGCACGCGGCGGTCGCGGCGAAGTTCGTCCCGCGCCTCGCGCGTGAATGCGCCAAGTGGGGTGTCGAACTCTTCGCGGACGAAGTCGCCCGCTCGTACGTGCCCGCGCTTGCCCCCGCCTCCGAGGCGGACTGGCGGACGGAATACCTTTCGCTTAAGTTGACGCTTGGCGTCGTCCCCGATGTCGGCGCGGCCATCGAGCACGTCAACTTCTACGGCTCGCATCATTCCGACGCCATCCTGACGGCGGACGACGCGAACGCCCGCCGCTTCACCACCTTCGTCGATTCGGCGGCGGTTTACGTCAACGCCTCGACCCGCTTCACCGACGGCGGTGAATTCGGCTTCGGCTGCGAAATGGGCATCTCGACCGACAAGCTCCATGCGCGAGGCCCCGTCGGCATCCGGGAGCTGACCTCCTACAAGTACGTCGTGCGCGGCAACGGCCAGGTCCGGTCGTAGCGCCGCGGCAAAAGCGAAATGATCCTCGGGCGTCCACTTACCGCCTGCGAGCGCAAACGCGCCCAGCACTTCTACAACCTTTTCAGCCTCGTCAACGGCGCGAGCTACATGTGCCTCGGCGAAAACGTGCTGATTCTCTTCGCCGTCCACCTTGCCGCGCCCAACTGGGTCGTGGCGCTCCTCGGGTCGATGATGTTCCTCGGCTACTTCGTGATGCCGCTCGGCGTCTTGCGCACGGCGAAGGTCGGCGCGGCAAGATGCCAGGCGGACTTCTGGGTCGGCCGCAACCTCGCCGCGCTGACCATTGCGCTGTCGGTCTTCGCGGAGCGCCTCTCGCCCGGGCTCGCCTGGGGCATTGTCGTCGCCGGCGCCTTTCTCTTCTATGGCTTCAGGGCGGCGGGTTGCGTGCTTTCGGCGCCGCTCATCGGCGACATCGCCACTCCGGAGGAGACGCCGATTCTCATCAGCCGCAACAACGGCTGCTTCTACCTGAGCGGGACGGCGATGCTGCTTGCCATCGCGGCGCTCCTGCACTTCTCGGAAAACGTCTGGATGCTGGTCGGCGTCATCGGCTTTGGCGCGGCGCTGGGCATCACGGCCTCGACATTCATCCGGCAAATCAACGAGACGGGGGGCGTCCGCGACGCGGCACGGCAGAAGTTGCTTCCGGGAATCCGCGCCGTTTTCGCCAACCCCGACATCCGGCGGTTCGCGCCCGGTTGGTTCTGCCTCAACATGGTGATCTTGCTCGTCGGGCCAATTTCCGTCCTGGCGTTGAAACGCGGCCTGGGGTTTGGCGACACGCCGGCGCTTCTCTGCTCGGCGGTGCAGTTTTGCGCGGGCTTTGCCTTGGCGCCGGTAAGCGGGCGCATTTGCCGCGCCTTCGGCCCGAAGTTCATGCTCAAGAACTTCAGCTATCTCTACCTGCTTGTCGCAGTGGCCTGGGTGGTCTTTCCCCCGCTTGCCGCGCTGCGGCGCTGGATGGTTTTCGCGGCGGGCGGCTTCATCTCGCTTCTGGTGGGGATGGGCTACATCCTGACGCTCAACGCCGTGTCAAGCTATTTCCTGATGGCGTGCCCCGACAAGAAGCAGCAGGTGCCGGGCTCGATCTCGCTGCAACTCATCGTGAGCGTTGGCGCGGGGCTTCTGGGCGCGTTGGCCTCGACGGGCCTCGTAAGGCTCGCGGAGCACCTCGCCCCGTGCTTCGGCGGCATTTTCGCGGCGGACGAAATGGGGGTTTTCCGCCTCTATTTCCTGGCCATCGTCCCGGTCTTCTTCGTCTGCCACTTTTTCATCGGGCGGCTTCGCGTGCTGCTTTACGACTACAGGGCCAGGTACGGCCACGACGGCGTGGTGAGGCTCATCCGCCTGGCGCAGTGCTGGCGCCGCATGATGCGGCACCATTAGCAAGGGGGAAATGGAGATGGGAAAGGTTTTCGTCAATTCCGACGCCTGGAACTTCTGGGTCAACGAGGATCTCTCGCGGATGGACCGCGACGGCATTGTCGCCGCGATGCGGCGTGACGTCGACTTCTTCGCCCAGCCGGGCGTCGAGGCGGTCTTCTACAACATGAACTTCCAGCGGAGCTTCTACGACACGAAGGTTGGCACGCCCTATTGGAAGGATTGCGCAATCGGTCCCGACGGCAGGCTGACGCTCCGCGGCAGGCCCGTCGAAAGCATCGCGGGCGAGGAGTCGCCCGAGCCGACCTACCGCCAGATGTTCCTCAATTCGAAAAGCGCCCACGACAAGTGCCCCGACCTCATGGCGCTGCGCTACGCCTACTGCCGTGAAAAAGGCGTCGAGATGTGGCATTCGATGCGCATGAACGACGTGCATCACACGCCGCTCCACAGCGAGTTCAGGCCGCAGCACTCCGACCTGTGGCTTGACAACAAGGAGCGGCTTGCGCGCGCCTGGTACCGCCACTTCCAACGCATTGTCTGGAGCGACAACGGCTTCGACTACGGCATTCCCGAAGTCTACGACTACCATCTCCGGATGATGCGGGAATACCTGCTCGACTGGGAGTCGGACGGCATCGAGCTCGACTGGCTCCGTTCGCTCCCCGACTTCAAGCCGGGCTTTGACGAGGCGAACGCGCCGATTCTCACCGCGTTTATGCGCGAGACGCGCAAGACGGCGAGGGAGGCCGAGGCGAAGTGGGGCCACCGCGTCCGCGTCGCCGTGCGCGTTCCGGGCCGGGTGCGCGAGTCCTTCGCGGGCGGCATGGATGTCGCCGCATGGGCGCGCGAAGACCTCTTCGACGTGCTGGTGCCGACCTGCACTTCCACATCGACCGAGCAGGACTACGACATCGCGATCTACAAGGCGCTCGCCCCGGGCCGGATTATCGCGCCCAACATCGACTACTCCATGTGCTCGGCCCCGGGCTATGGCATGACGTTCACCGCGGAGAGCGACGCCGGCTTCATCTCCAACTTCTACCAGCAGGGCGCTGACGCAATTTACTTTTACAACCATTTCCCGCGGCACGAGAAGGCGAAGCCGTTCACCCGCGGGAGCTTCGCCCTCGCCGCCGACCGCGAAGGCGCGGCGCGGGCCGTTCGCCGCCATATCGTCACGCGCCACGAGCAGGTGGGCGAGGGGATGTTTCCCGAGCTGACCTATCCGCGGTGGATTTGGCCGATGTGCGCCAACGGCGGCGTACGTGTCAACTGCGGCGAAGGCGTTGCGGGACGTGTGGCGCGCGCCGTTGTGGGCGCGACCTGCAAGCTTGACGTCGAGCTGCTTGTCAACACCGTGAAGTGTGCGCCGTCGCAGGCGCCGCTGCCGTCGCCGCTGCCCGCCGGACGCAAGGACGCGCCGGCGAACTACGCGCAGTTCGACATTCCCGCCGGCATCCTCCATGACGGCTTCAACAACGTCGAGATCTTCAATCGCGACGGCCATACAATCGAGTCGCACGAAATCGTGTGGATGGAAGTCCGCGTCGAATAGCGGCGTTTCCCCAAAAGTCGCGGTTTTCACCACGCATCGTCGCGCTGCGTGGCCGTTTGTTGTGCAAAGAGTCGTCCAAAAAACAGTTGAAAAGCAAATGCTTTCTGCTAAAATAGAAACTGATTTTCTATCCTTATTTAAGAAAGGATCAATGGCAATGACATTCAAATGTGTGATTTTTGCGGCGGCGGCAGCCGTGGCGGCAGGCTTGGTCGGCTGTGGAAAACCCGCGGACGACAAGTCCGGTGCCCCTGCCGAAAATCCGTCCGCCCCCGTCGTTGCGGCAGATGCCGGAACGGCCGTCCGTGACGAGGCGGCCGCCCCGGTCGATCTTCTGGGCAAGCTCTTTTCCTCCGCCGAGGAACTTTACTTCGGCGGACAGACGAACGAGGCCGTGAAGGTGCTGGAGGATGCCCTTGGCGCCCCTGAATACGCGGCTGACCGTCGCCAAATCTTCAGCATGCTCGTCCGCACCGAGCTTGGCGCGGGCCTTGTTGATTCGGCGCGCGCCCGTATGCTCGCCGCCTACGAAAACGACCAGGAACTTGCCGAGGATGCCTGCGGCGCGGTTTTCTACCACTACAGTGAGAACGGCGACTTGGCGTCCGCCATCGCCTGGACCGACGAAGTGCTCAAGATCAAGACGCTCACCACGACAGTCCGCCGCAACATGCGCGAGTGGAATTTTCTCTCCTGCATCGCCGCCGACGAGGACGAGCGCGTCGTCAAGCTCGCCTGCGGCTTCGTTGATGACGCGCCCGCCTACGACGCGATCCGCGTCCTCCAGCGTGGCGCCGACATCCTGGTCGACCGCAAGAAATTTGATTTGATTTCGCGCATCCTGACGTTGGCGGGCCGCACCGTGACGAGCGACGCCGGCACCCGCAACTTCCTCGCGACGCTCCGCCTCCGTCTCAACGCCGAGCAGGGCAAATGGGAGGAATTCGGCAAGAACTTCGCGGGGGCTGTCCGCTCCTTTGGCGACGCCGACCTGCTCTACGCGATGCGCCGCACCTTGCCGCTCGCCGTGAAGGCGCGCAAGTTCGACGTCGCGGATGCCGCCTGCATGTGTGTCGTCACCAACGGGGAACTCCGCCCGATGTCCTACGAGCTCGCGGCGCGCCAGTGGGTGGCGGTCGCCTCGAAGGACGACTTTTCCGAGATTCCCGTCCGCATTGGCTTCCTGCTGAACCGCGGCAAGCAGGTCGGCGAGGTCTGCTCGCTTTTCGTGCGTTACGCCTACGACGGCGTCGACGATGCGAAGTTCGTCTCCGAGATGAAGCCAATTGGCGAGCGCCTCGTCCCGCTGGCCGGCGACGAAGACACCCGTAGCGCGATCCGCACCGTCGTCCTCGACTTTTCGTTCGTGCTCGAAGACTACGACACCGCAATCAAGTACCTTGAGGCCGGGTTCCCGGGCTATGACAAGAATTGGCACGACATGGCGCTCTCGAAGGTCAAGGCCCACAAGGCGCTCAAGGAGGGCCGGCCCCTCGACGCGATCCGCGAGTTCCGCGCCTTCATGGCCGTCGTTCAGTCCTCCGAGGAGAAGGAGACGAGCGACCCCGCGACGGGTGTCGTCCACACCCGCGAGATGATTCTCGGCCGCAACGCGAAGCGCATAGGCGACATCTACGCGTCGATCCCCGATGCCGCCAGTGCCGCCGCCGCATACGAGGAGGCGCGTGCCTACTACAAGCAGACGCTCGACACGTCGACGGACCCGGAGGTCGTCGATCTCGTCAAGAAGGAAATGTCCCAGATCCCAGCGAAGTGACCCAGATGAAGGAAATCGAATGGATATCGGGCGCGGCGGTTGCCGCCGCTTCCGCGCCCCTCTGGCACCCGGTTGAAAAGCGCGTTTACTGGAGCGATGTCGCAGGGTGCAGGCTCTACCGCTGCGACCCCGCGACTGGAACGGTCGAAACCGTCCTCGACGACGGCCGCCCCGTTGGCGCGATGACGCTCCAGGCCGACGGCGCCTTGCTTCTGTTCCGCGACCAGGCCAATGTTGTCGTCTTTCGCGACGGCGCCATCGACGCGACCGTGATTAACGGCATCGCGGACTACAGGCAGACGGTTTTCGCCTCGGCGGTGGCGGGGCCGTCGGGCAATGTCATCTGCAGCGTGCTTTCCGACAGTCACCACACGGGTCGTTTGCTCTCCCTCGACCGCACCGGCAAGCTGACGCTTGTCGCGGACGGATTCGGCATCCCATCGGGCCTGGCTTTTCTTCCCGATGGCTCCGCGTTCCTCTTCAACGACGCGCACCAGACGCATGTCGTCACCTGGCGCTTTGGCTACGGCGTCGCGGATGAGTCGCCCGCCGTGCTGGACCGCGCGGTTTTCCATGCGTGTTTCGACGATGGCGATGCCTTCCCCGGCGCACCCGCAGGCCTGGCGCTTGCTTCCGACGGCTCCGTCCTGATAGCCCGCCACGGCGGCGCCATGATCGTCCGTCACGCGGCGGATGGTTCGGTTGCCGAGGGTGTGAGGCTGCCTGTGCGACGGCCGCTGGGGCTCTGCTTCGGTGGCGAAGGTCTTGCCGACATTTTCGTGACGACTTCCGGCGGGCACCGGAAGCAGTTCGACGGCCTCCACGCCGGCGAACTTGCGGTACTTCGCGGCGGGGATTTCCGCGGCGTGGCGCCATTTGTTTCAAGGATTATGCTTTCCGATGACGCGGCAATGCCTGAAGCCGCCGCCTCTGCCGAGACCGCCCCCGCACCTGAAGCGGTGGCGGTTGAAGTCGCCGCCGAACCGGCGTCAACTCCCGCGCTTGATACGGCACCTGCGGAGGCCGTTGCGCCTGCCGTTGACGTGCCGGAAGTGCAAGAGACTGTCCCCGCCGCCCCGCCTGAGACCCCCGCCGCCTCATCGGCCGAGGCTTTGGCCGAGTCCGCGAATGACGAAAAGCCCGTGGAGCCCACGGGTTTCGTGTCGCTGTAGCCATGTTTTCGAAGATCGGCAATTTTCTGCGCGCGGTATCCGGGAACTTCGGGGCCATCCTGCGCAACTATCCGGGCGTCCGCGCGATTACGCTCATTTGCGTCGCCGTCTTCGTCGTACAGTGCGTGTCGGCCCGGATCATGTTTTTCGACATACCCGTCGGCGCGTTGTTCGACCGGCTCTTCGGCATGTTCTGGCCCTTCGCGAAGTGCGGCGCCTTCTGGCAGCCCGTGACCTACGCCTTTCTCCACGGGTCGCTTTGGCACTTGCTCCTGAATCTTTTCACCTTGGTCTTCCTGGGTTACGCCGTCGAGCAGATTATGGGTACGCCGCGTTTCTGGGGCGTTTTCCTCGTTTCAAGCGCGGTGGGCGGCATCGGCTGGATGGTCTTCGACTATTTCGAGCCCCACGTTTGGTACGCGGTCTCGAATCTTGGCCCGGTCGGGCTCAAACTCGCGCAGCGCTGGGGTGAAATGCAGTCCGCGGGGCAGGGGTTCAACCTTTGCGTCGGCGCATCGGGCGGGGTCTTCGGGCTGATGGGTGCCTTTGCCGCGCTCTGCCCGCGCCAGCGTCTGACGCTCTTGCTCTTCTACGTGGTGCCGGTGCACCTGCAGGCGCGCCACGTCGCCGTGTTGCTCGTCCTTCTCAATCTTGTCGAGATGGTTTCGAGCTTCGGGCATGTCGCATACGTCGCGCATCTTCTTGGCGGTGTCGTGGGCTATTTCCTCGGGTTGCGCCATTACCGCCGCATCGCCCGTCCTTTTGGGGTGCGTCGCTGATTTCCCCTTCGGGTACTCTTTTCCAAAATTCTTTGGCTGGTCTTCTCCCTGTCCACAAATCATCGCGCTGCTATACCCCTCCCGACTTGTTTTTTCCTCTCGGGAGCGCGATCAGGGTTCCTTGCCGAAACGTCCGTGCATTCCGCGCCCCATCAGGCGCATACCGCCTTTTTGCCCATTGCCCTGCGTCCTGCCTACGCCGATTGCACAATGTCACCAGACCCGAGGGACTTCACAAGTGCCCAGAGGGGTTCCGACACCGCTTCAAGCGCCAGGACCAGTGCCGCCTGTGTCACCCGCTTTTCCTGGCCTGTACATCCCGCGTCTTCCGCCTCTCCGCGAGTCACGGCAACTCTTTGTGCGTCGTTGCCACCGTTGGAGTTGTCGGACCTAGCGGTGCACCTCGCGCTTTTCGCCGCCTTTCCGTCGTCCCCGGCGGCACTGCTCATAGCATTGCCCCCGTTTGAGTCGTCAGTCCCGCGATTCCTTGAATCCACACCGTCCGCGACATCCTTCTGCAGGGTGCCCGCCCCGCAAGGCACGACAGAATGGTTCGCGTTTTTTCCACCATTGGCATCGTCGTTCCCGACAGCGTCTTTCTCCGCACTCCTCCTGGGACGGCCCCCGCGCCGTCGAACCCGCCCATCCCGTTTTTCAGCGTCGTCGAGGATTTCAATCAGCTTCCGCCGCCACTCCGTCACCCTTCCGTCTTCCGTCTTGCCAGCATCACGTTGATTTTGTTCCGCACATGCAGTAGTTTTGCCTCCAGTATTAAGACGCAAAATCTCATCACATTTCAAAAGTCGCCCGCCGGTGGCGGGCGTCCTACCGCTCCCCGCCTTCCCCTGTTCGCCATCCACCGCTCCCGGCGTGACGCCGAGCACGGCGTCGAGCGGGTGCGGCTCGTCCATGCCGATGGCCTGCCTCGCCCGGACGGCCATCGCCTTGTAGTGCATCGCCGTCACGTAACGCGCCCGGATCTCCGGGCAGTGCTCCGTGAGCCACCCCTTGACGCCCGGCTTGCGCCCCGCGAAGTCGCCGTTGCCGTCGAACATGATCCCGTTGTCCACGTAAGCCTCGAGATCGCAGAGCATCGAGCCGAAGCGGAGCATCTCGACGTGCGACTCCCTCACCTTCGCCCACTGTGCCTTCAGCTCCGCGCTTGTCGGGCACTTGTTGAGAGTCGTGTGCCTCCGTATGCGCCGGCGCTCGGATTCGAGCGCCACGCGCCGCGCGAACTCCTCGCGGTCGTAGACGTAGTACCTCCCGTCGCGGCCCTCCGCGATGTCGCCGGGTTTCGCGTACTCGCCGAGCTTCATGCGCTTCTTGTTCGCCAGCTCGATCCGC
>JAZQOA010000102.1:0-7587 GCA_045627605.1 Kiritimatiellia bacterium
GAATCGACCGTTTCGGTCTTGCCGTCCGCCGCGCGGAACGTGAAGGTGACCTTTTCGTCCTTTTCAAACGGCGCTCGGAACTGAAACTCATTTGCCGTTCCCGCAAAGGCGACCGGCGTATCCGCCGTCACCGGTGCGCCGCCGAACGCGGCGTCCCACGCGCCGAGCGGCTTCTGCGCAAGCTCCGCAAGCACTTCCGTGAGATCGCCGCGCTCGTAGGGGCGCGCCGCGCCGTCGACGAGAATGACGCGGTCGAAGGCGATGTTCGTCTTCTCGCCCGTCGCGGACAAATTCCAGCCGACGAGCGGCATCGCGGGGAGCTTCCCCTCGGCTTCCTTCACGAGTTTGCCGCCGCGATAGACCCAGAAGGTCGCCTTGCCGCCTTCGACCGTGATTGCGCCTCTGTTCCAGGCGCCGAAGCCGGCCTCGCCATAGCCGAAGAGAAATCCGGCATCGCCCTCCTTCGGCGCGGCGGGCTTCGTCCCGCCCTCGAAGAAGGAACCATCCTCGCGGATGGTCAGGAGGCGCGTCTCGGGTTTGGCCGGATCGCCAAAGTAGAGCTTGACGCCGAACTCGCGCGACGGGTCGCCCACGAAACGGAACTTGAAGAGGAGCGACCACGCCTTTTCCTTCGGCGACTCGGCAAACTTGAAGAAAGTCTTGGCGAGATCGGCCTTCTTATCCGTCGCGAACCCGACCGCCGTGATGTTGCAGCGCGTCTCCGTGACGAACGCGCCCTCGTTGAAACCCTCCGTCCATTGCGCGAGATGATCCATCTCGTCGATGTGGAGAATGCGCTCCGCCGCGCCTGCGGCAAGGGTCGCCATCGCGGCGAATGCCACGATAACAAATGTGTGTCCCATAGATGAAATCCTTCTAACAAATTTAAACACAGACAAATTTTAGCACAAAGCGTGCCAAGGTGCGAGTTCGGCAAAGTTCACATATTGAGGATCAAGATGGAGATTGGTGGGGCCGGAATAGACAATGGTTGACGAAAGGAGATCATCTCCCAGAACTTCGCGGTAGAATTTGATGTTCCGGGCGAAGGACGGCGTCATCTCTGTTCCAGATTTAATCTCGTAGAGCCTTAGTTTCCTGGCCTCTTCAATGACGAGGTCTATTTCCCTGCCGTTTTGGTCGCGGATGAAATACATGTCTTCACCAAGGCCCGTGTTCAGGCGGAACTTTCGCATCTCTGCGACGACGAGATTTTCAAATATTCCGCCAAAAAGAGGGTCTCTTGCCACTTGAGCGGGGCTGCGAATGCCAAGCAAATAGAGGAGAAGTCCCGTGTCCACAAAGAAGATTTTCGGGGTCTTTACAAACCGCTTCCCGTAGTTTCGATAGTAGGGTGGCAGCGTAAAGACGATGTAGCAGGCTTCGAGAATGGAGATCCAGTGCTTGACCGTGACAGCCGAAATGCCGATTTCAGCGGAAATTGAGTCAGCATTGACAAGCTGTCCAACCCTTCCGGCCAAGACGCGCATAAAGGATTCGAATTGCCGGCGGTTCTTGAGGTTGATGAGCTGGCTGACATCTCTTTCAACGTATGTCGAATAATAATTTGCATAGAGGTTTGACGCGCCCACCCTTTCCGAATAGAGGCGGGGCATAAAGCCTTTGAAGATTTGCTCCTCCCGTGAAAGTCTGATTCCGGCATTCGCAAGTTCGGCCATGGAGAGCGGGAGCAGTTCGATTCCGCCGACTCGTCCGGCGAGCGACTGCACGATTCCCTCGCGCAACCTTGGCTGGTGAGAGCCTGTCAGCACATATTTTGCCCGTGCATGAACATCCGCATCAACAAGAACCTGGATGTAGCTCAGAAGATGCGGACAGCATTGGACTTCATCGAGAATCAGCGGTGAAGGATGATTTTGGAAGAACGCACGGCCATCCGTTTCCGCCTCCAGCCGCACTGAAGGATCCTCGAGATTGAGATAGGCGTGGTTCCTGAAAACATTGCGCACAAGTGTCGTCTTCCCACTTTGGCGAGGGCCCATGACGCTCACAACGGGGAATTCACCGGCGATTTGCCTTAAATAATCTTCTATCTGTCGTTTTATCATGTCAAAAGTTTAGCGAATTTCCAAGGATAAATCAAGGTTCAACTTTAGATTGTCCTAAATTTTCAGCAAGAAGCCATAGACATTCGTACATGGGGAAACGCCATTAATGGCGGAGGGATGGGCATCGCAAGCCCCCGACTATGACGCGCAGGACAAAGGCGTCCTACCCCTCCTGCCAGTCCCCAACCTTTAGCGGACTTCGAAGACGAGGGTCGCCTCCGGGAGCCCCTTGGCCTTGGCGGTCAGTTTGATTTCGCCGGTTTTTCCGTTTGAACGGACGACGGCGACGCACATGCCGAAGAAGGCGGCCATCTTGTCGCTGCCAAAAGGCGTCAGGCAACGGGGGTCGCCATTGGCCACGGCTTCAAGCCCCCCTTCGCCCTCGACCTTGAAGGAGATTTCATTGTCCGCGAGCGGGCAGAGGTTGCCGTCCTTGTCGTGGATGGCGACCGTGACGAAGCCAAGACCGTCGGGATCGGCCAGGAGCACGTTGCGGGAGGACTCCAGCGCAAGGGCGCAGGGTTCGCCCGCCGTGACGCGCCTGTCGCGCGAAATTTCCGTACCTGCGGCGTCGTAGCCGACGGCAACGACTTCCCCGGGGGCGTAGACGACCTCGTCCCAGCGGCAACGGCAATACCGGGGCTGGCGGACGCCCTGCGAGACGCCATTGACGAAGAGCTCGACATGGTCGGCGTTGGTGTAGGCGTGGACGGGCGTCACCTGCCCTTCCCGTCCGGCCCAGTTCCAATGCGGCAGGAGGTGCAGCACGTTCCGGCGGGTCCAGCGCGCCTCGTAGAGCCAGGCGCGATCCTTGCGGAGGCCGGCGAGGTCGAAGATGCCGAAGTAGGAGCTGTGCGAGGGCCAGAGCCAGTCGTAGGGCGTCGGCTCGCCAAGGTAGTCGAGGCCCGTCCAGACAAATTCGCCCATGATCGTCGGGCATTCGTCCTGTCCCTTGAATTCCTCGTCGGGAATCGACGCCCAAGCGGGATGCTCGAGGTCGTAGGAGCTGCACATGCCGTTTTCGCGCTTGCCGTTCGACGGCACGACCGGGAAGTCGTAGTAGCCGCGCGTGCTCGTGGTGGACGACGTTTCGCTGCCGAACTGCGGCAAGTGCGGGTAGAGCTTCTTGTAGCCGGCGTATTCAACGGGCTTGTAGTTGTAGCCCGCCATGTCGAGCACGCCCACGAAACCGTTGGCGATGTACTGCCAGCTGATGTTCATGCCGGCCGTGGCCTTGCGGTCGGGGTCTTCGCGGTGGCAGATGTCCTGCAGGTGGCGCGCGACCTTCCAGCCGTCGGGATCGAAGATTTCGTGGATCTCGTTGCCGGTGCTCCAAAAGGCGACGGAGGGGTGGTTGCGGTCGCGGCGGATGAAGTCCGCGAGGTCGCGCTCGTGCCACTCGTCGAAGAGGATGTGGTAGCCGTTGTCGACCTTGCCGAGCTTCCATTCGTCGAAAGCCTCGTCCATCACCACGAAGCCGAGTTCATCGCAGAGATCAAGCAACTGCGGCGCAGGCGGGTTGTGCGAGGTGCGGATGGCGTTGCAGCCAACCGACTTGAGAAGCTCGAGCTGGCGGCGCGCGGCGGAAGGCAGGAAGGCCGCGCCAACGGGGCCGAGGTCGTGGTGCTGGCAGATGCCGTTCATCCTGAAGGGACGGCCGTTGATCGTCATGCCGTCGGCGTCCATCACGATGTTTCGGAAGCCGTAGCGAACGACCTCCTCGTCGAGGACGACGCCGTCGCGGACAAGCCGCACGAAGACCTTGTAGAGATTTGGCGCGGCGGGCGACCAGGCGGCGACGCCCGCCAGCTTCATTTCGAGCCAGCCGCCGAAAACCGAGGCCGTGTCACCGCGGACGCCCGGCCCCACGACTTGGACTTCGAGGCGGAGACCGTCCTTGAACGGCGCGGAGACATGGGTTTCGACACGCAACACGGCATTGCCGGTGGCGGGGTCGAAGAAGGGCGTCCGGAGCCACACGCCGAAAGTCTCGAAGTGCGCGGGATCGAGCATGAGGAATCGCGCCTCCCGGTACATGCCGGCGCCGGGGTACCAGCGCGACGAACTCGGCGGATTGTCGACGTGCACGTAGACCCAGTTCTCGCCGCCGGGGACGATGACGTCCGTCACGTCGAGCTCGAACGAAGCATAGCCGAAGGGGCGGCCGCCGACATTCCTGCCGTTGACATAGACGGTGGAATGGCTCATGATGCCGTCGAAAGCGAGGACAAAGGAGCGTCCAGCCGCGGAGGCCGGCACGTCGAGGCGGCGGCGGTACCAGGCCTTCCCCACGTGCGGCAGGGCCCCGGTGCGGCCATAGTGCTCGTAGGCCTTGTTCTCGCCGTTTTCGACGATGTTCGTCACCTGGAGGTCGTTCTCCTTCCGGAACTCGCCCTTGATCGCCCAGTCGTGCGGCACGGTCACCGCCGCCCAGGCAAAGCCCTCGCCGCCGACGGCTTCCTCAAGAGTCCCGTCCCGCAGGGCGAATTCCCAGTCCCTCAAAACCAAAACGCCTTTTGTTCTCATTGGATTCTCCTAAATTCAGACACCGGAAAGCAGCCCGGCGCGTTCAAGGGCGGAGAGCCGTCCGCCAACTGCGACATCGACATCGGCCAGCGCCGCGAAGACCGCCCCGCAGGCGAGGCAAGCCCGGCTCCAGCGCTCGCGGTGCGCGGCCAGATTCGCCTTGTAGGCCTCGATGGCTTCGGCATCGACAAAGACATCGGCCGTGTTTCCCGTCTCGACATCTTCAAGCCGGTACTGTCCGCGTTCGGGTGGCGCCTCCTCGGAAACGGCGAGGAGCTGCACGACGAAAAGCGCGGAGGCACCGTCCGCCAACCGCCGCAACACGGGCGTCGGCTCGCATTCCCACATCAGGTCGCTGACAAGGACGCGCAAACTGCGCAGCCGCAAGGGCGCGGACGAAGCCAGCGCCTCCCACGGGTGGCACGGCACGCCAAAATCCGCAAGCCGCCATCCTTCCGGCGAGGTTCCCGCCATTGTCTCCACGGCGGAAAGGCTTGTTCCCGCGGCGTAAAGACGCGGCACGGCCGATGCATTCCGGCTCGCCACCGCAATCGCCGAGGCGAGCCGCAGGGCTGCCATCCCCTTCCCCGTGTCTTCAAGCGCCATCGAGGACGAGACATCGAGGACGATGTCGACCTTCGGCTCGACCTCCTCGCGGAACATCTTCACGACCTCCCTGTCGCTACGGGCGTAAACGCCCCAGTCCAAATGGCGGAGGTCGTCGCCGGGGTGGTATTCGCGGTAGTCGTGGAAGTCGAGGGACGAACCCGCGGAAAAGCCCAGGCGTCCGCCCGTCTTGCCCCGCATCGCCTCGCGTGGAAGCTCAAGCCGGTAGGCGGCGCCCAGCGCAACGCCCTCGGCCAGGCTTTTCCTAATTGTGCGTGGCGGCAACATCATTCCCCGCGAGAAGCCCCGGCAAACGCTACCGCTTGGCGGGCTTTGACTTGCCGTCGATAATCTGGATGGCTTCGGCAACGCGGCGCTCGCGCGAAACAGGGTAGCCGTCGGAAGGGACGCTCTGAACTTCGCAGTCGCCTCCCTTGCGTATGGCCATGACGGAGGACCCGCCGCCATCGAAGGAGACAAGAGCCTTTGGATCGCAGCCCCACTTTTCCAGGAGCCAGCGCGCCTCGACGTAGTTGACGCCGATGGAGGGCTTCATACGGCCGTCCGCGACGCCAATGACGGTGACGCGGTTGGTGAGGTCGTTGCCGGCGAAGGTCCGCGGGCAGCGGGCGCCGGCCCGTTGCTTGACGGCCTCGGGCGACTTGTCGGAGTAGTCGGGAAGCGGCTGGCCCAGGCCCGGCACGCCGTCGCCCGAAATGACATTTTCGTAGGTGTCGAGAAGATCCTTGGAGAAATGCCCGATAAACGGCATCTCCCCGCGGTTGAAGGCCATGGAACCATCCCCGGAATCAGGGTACGTGCTCGGGATTTTGACGCCGTCGACCTTGAGCTGGAAGTGGGGCGTCGAAGGATCTTTCGTCTCGTGGTAGGTGCCGTTCACGGTGGCCAGGGCCTTGGTTTCCTTGGCGAGATCCGTCGGTCTCATGCGGCTTTCAGGGTGGCGGGCGATGTTGAGGGAGATGTCCTTGCCGGCCTTCTTCCAGTCGATGACAAGCCAGTAGGTCGCGACGGGACCGTCGCCCAGCATGTTCTTGAAATGCGCCTTCACGTAGGTCACGCCGGGCGCAAGTTCCTTCTGCTCGGGCTTCTCCTCCATCTCAAGCGCGGCGAGGTCGGCGGGGAGGATGAGCTTGCCGGATTTCGCGGTCTTCGCCCCGAAGGAGCTTGACCCGAACGTGGCGGAACTGGAGCCTCCGGACTGCGCGGACTTCGACTTCTGCGAATCAGCGCCCTTGAACTCCCAGTTCGAGGGCGAGGAAGAGCCGCCCCTGGGAAGGGGCTGGATGTTCCGCGACGAAGGCTTGGCGGCAAGCGCGCAAACGGCGCAAATCGACAACGCCGCCGCAAATGCGAATTTGTTCATAGTGTGGTTCCTCCTTGATGGTGGGCTAAAAAGACTTGTTGAAACATTCGGCGATTTTTTGCGCACCGGCCTCGTTGGGATGGAGCCCGTCCTTCATGAGAAGCCCCTCGCCATTTCCAAAGGCGCCGTGAATGTCGGCCAGGCGGGCCCCCTCCTCCGAGGCGACCTCGCGGACGCCCTGGTTTATCCTGTCCACGGCGTCGTTGAAGTTGAGGTGTTCGCCAAGCATCGGGGGCGTCGTGCCAAGAACGGGGACGGACTTGTTGTTTTTGCAGGCGACGACCATCGCCCGGATCGCCTCCTTCGTCGCGGACGCATCGCGCCCGTTGATCGCGTCATTGGCGCCGAAGAGAATGCAGACGTAGCCGGGCTTTTTGGAAAGGGCGGACTTGACCAGGTTCACGCCTCCCTTGGCCTCGGCGCCGCCCACCCCGCAATTGGAACAAGACTTGCCGCTCAAGGCGGCCAGATAAGGCGGATAGGCCACGCCGTCGTCGCCGTGCGTAATCGAATCGCCAACGCATACGACAAGCGCGGCGTTGTTCTCGCCGATGTCTGCGGGGGCGCCGCCGCCTCCCCCGCCGCCATCCTCGCAGCCGCAGAGAAACGCGGCGCAGACAGCGCCAACCCCCGTGAAGACACGGCGGCGAAAAATCCTCCAATCTCCAACCTTCACAACTTTCAACCTCCAACCTCAAATTTCCTCAAGCCTGACGATATTCTTGCCCTTGAACTGGTAAAGGATGACATGGAGCTGCGTGCCGCGGGCGAGCTCGGGGACGAGCGGGTCGGCGGCGTACTTGCGGAGCTGGGCGATCCCCTCCTCCGCCTTCGCCGCGAGTTCGGCGTCCGTCGCGTCCTCCTTCGAGGCCTTCAGCTCGATGATGTAGCTGTGCGGGACGTCGCCGTGGTAGACGCGCTCCGGGAAGAGCAGGAAGTCGCAGAAGCCGCCGCCGAGCTCGAACTCGCCCTTCGCGAGGTAGTACGACAGGTGCCCGAACT
>JAZQOA010000103.1:0-2563 GCA_045627605.1 Kiritimatiellia bacterium
CGATGTCGACGAGCCCGTTCCACGGATAGCGCTGCTGGACCTTCGTGACGTCGACCGTCACGCACTGCCCGACCTGCGGCATCGCCACGAGAACGCCCGCAGCACACGCCGCGGAAAGCCAGTATCTCCTTGCCATCTTGAACTCCTTTTGCTTGTCACAACGGCTTTGCTTCAAGCGACGGCACCCGCCGTCAACCTGTAATATAGCAAAGCGAATTTCCGCGCGCAAGGGAAATCGAGTGCACAATTGGAAACCGCCCTATTGCACTTTTCGAGGTGACTTGTAAAGAGGGTGGGTCAGCAAAAACTCCTTAAGCCGCTTGGGCCAGACGTGAATCGTAAGCATACGCTGTCTCTCCTTTCAGTGATTCCCTGTGCATTGAATTGATCCAGTCCTCGAGCTGCTGGATTTCTCGTCTCGTCAGGCGGTTGAAGTCCGTTCCTTTCGGATACCACCGCCTGACGAGCCGGTTGCAGTTTTCGATGGCGCCTTTTTCATAGGACGCATAGGCCCGCGTGTAGTAGGTCTCCGCCTTGAACACGCGGTCGAGCCGTTGCTGGCTGAGGAACTCGCAGCCGTTGTCCGTTGTCACGCTGCGGATGATCGGCAGGGCCTTGCGCGCTTTCATCTTCCTGATCGCCTTGACGACCTCGTCCTGGTTGATGTGGTTCAGGTGCTCGATGACGTAGCGCCTGCTGCAGCGGTCGAGCATGACGAGGAGCCCGCCGTGCGAGCCGCGCTTCGAGATTACGGTGTCCATCTCGAAGTGACCGAGCTCCTTCGCCTCGTTGGCCGCCGCGGGCCTGTCCTTGATCTGCCGCCTGCCCGGCACGGTTCTCGCCTCGTGCGCGGGAGTCCTTGGCTTTCTTCGCTTGCCGGGATGATAGGGCGTCTGGCCGTGGAAGACGCCCATGTCGCCCGCCTCGATGTGGTTGTAGAACGTCTTGAGGCACGGGATCTTCCTGTTTGGGAATGCTTCTATGATGCTTTGGCGCGCGTCATAGGGAGAGCGCCGCAGTTTCAAGACGAAGTGCCTGAAGAGAATGGCCATGCCGACGGTGACCTTCATCTTCGTGCCCATGTTGGCCTTGCCCTCGCGGACGGACGCCCTGGCTTTCTCGATGTCGTATTCCGCGTAGATCCACCGGTTGCCGTTGCGGATCGTCCGGTAGGTCGCGCCGCGGCTGTACTCCCGCCGCCAGGTCTCGTAGGCGACGCCGTGGTTCTTGGCAAAGTCCCTCAACGAAATCCTGCGGCATCGGTCGATGTAGCCGTTCCATGCGATTCCCAATGTTTCGCGCTCCTTGTCGGTTAGTCTGTACCCGGCGGCCTTATGTATGCTATACTTTCTTTTGCTCATGATGTCGGTTTTGCGAATGATAGGTTGTGTGGAAACTCCAATCATACACAATTTCCGTGCATCATGAGCATTTATTTTGCGCCGCCGCCGACCACCCCCTCGGGTGTGGTCGGGTCCTTTCTTCTTTCCTGTCGGTCCCCAGGGTCTTCCTCTTTTCTTTGCTGACCCACTAGATATTACCATTTCTGACCTGACTTTTTCGTCCTCAAGCGACGGCATTTTTGCTATAATAGGCGGCTAATGAGAGCATTCTTCATTCTTGTGGTTTTGGGCGGACTTCTCGCGGGCTGCACTGCGAAAGAGGAGCCGACGCTTCGGATGGTGACGGAGCCGACGTATCCGCCGTACGAGTTCCTGCGCGGACGCCAAGTCGTCGGCGTCGACGTCGAGCTGTGCAAGGCCGTCGCCGCGAAGTGCGGACGTGCCTTCAAGACCGTCTCCGTCGACTTCGACGCGATCATCCCCTCGCTCCTCTCCGGCAAGGCTGACATCGCCGCGGCGGGCCTCACGGTGACCGAGGACCGCCGGAAAAGCGTCGACTTCTCCGAGCCCTACATGAAGACGGGCCTTGTCATCATCTTCCGCAAGGCGAAGCCCTACCGGACGGCGGAGACGTGCCGCGGCGCGCGCGTCGGCGTCCAGGGCGGCACCACGGGCGACGAGTACACCGTGAAGGAGCTCCATCAGGAGCCGGAGCGCTTCCGCACCTATCCCGAGGCCGTCGCCGCGCTCAAGGCGGGGCGCTGCGACCTCGTCCTCTGCGACGCGATCCTCGCGAAGAACTGCATCTTGGGGGAGAAAGACCTCGAGCTGTCCGGCTTCGTCACGTCCGAGGAGTATGCGATTGCGGTCAAGAAGGGCCGTCCCGAGCTGCTGGCGCTCGTGAACGAGACGATTGCGGCGGCGAAGGCCGACGGACGGCTGGAGAAGTGGGCGAGTGACTTTACGGCGGAAGCCGAATCAATGAAAGGGTCGAAATGAAGAGGATTCTGATGGGATGCGTGTGCGCCGCGCTGGTCGCGGGCTGCGGACAGATGGGCAATTCGCTGAAGATGGTCACCGAGGCGACGTTCCCGCCGTACGAGTTCTTGCGCGGACAGGAGATCGTCGGCATCGACGTGGAGATCTGCCGCGCCGTTGCCGAGAAGCTCGGGCGCTCCTTCAAGGCGGAGACGGTCGACTTCGACTCGGTCATTCCGGCG
>JAZQOA010000104.1:0-5294 GCA_045627605.1 Kiritimatiellia bacterium
GTTCATCACGATGCTCGTCGCCCTCGCGCTTTTCGAGGGCGTCGCCGTGGCGTCGCGAATCTCCCGCGAGAACTCCGAGCTTCTCGCCGCCGACGCCTACGCCTGGGACACGATCTGGCAGACGTTCAACAGGCTCTACCAGAGCCCGCAGAACCTCGGCACCACGACCACCACGCTGGGCGAGGCCGACATGCCGCCGCTCTACTATGCGAAATCGCCCGCGAAATGCTACACGACGGTCGCCTACCACAGGAACGCCGAGAACAAGATCGACGGCACCCAGATCACGGTCAACGTCGAGTGGGGCCCCGCCAACGCCCGCAGGCGCCTCTCCAACGCGACGGGCGAGGCCACGGCGAAATCCTTCAACCACGTGGTGACCGTCTACCGGTCCAACATCCCGAGGGCCCCCTGAAATGACGCCGCGCGAAAAAAGCAGAAACGGGCACACGCTCCTGGAGATGGTCATCGCCATCTCCATCTTCGCGCTTGTCGCCGCGCAGCTCGCCGGCGTGACGATTGGCGCGTTCCGCCTCCTGCGCGGCAACTTCACGGAGTCGGAACTCGCCCTCGTGACGCGGCAGTTCCGCGAAAGGCTGCTTTTCAAGGCGCGGCCCGACGTGCCGCCGAAACGTTCCGCCGGTCTGCTCTCGGCGCCGGCGCGCGACAGGTCGAACCGGCTTATCTCATCCTCGGAGCCCGCCCATGACCTGGGCTGGTCGTCGATCGCGGCCGTCATCCCCTTCGTCGACGAGGTGACAGGGCTCGACGGGCACTACCCCGCCTCGGCATTCGCCATCGGCTCGACATGGAACGCCCGGCGCAACGCCAACGACCTGATGATCTGGGACCAGAACAACGCGGCCGCGCAACGCTGGCTCCTCCCCTTCGGCGTTTGCTTCGGCTGGGACTGGGGGAAGTGGAACGACGAGAGCCAGACGGGGGCGGCCTTCGCGGACAAAAAGTCCTTCGACAACTCGTCGAAAAGGTACTACAACCTCACGATCCGCTACGTGATCGACGGCGTGGAGCGGCGCGAACGCGTCCTGGTGCCGGTTTTCGGGATGGTGCAGCAATGAAAGGAGGCCCGGCATGATCTTCGCGAACGCACGGATTTTCCATCGGCGGCATGCCGCCTCCCAGCAGACGGGCGCCACACCGGGGAAAGGCCGCGCCTTCCCGCGCCCCTCGCGCCGCGACGGCTTTGTCCTGCCGGCCTCGCTTATGCTGATGCTCGTCGCCACGATCATCATCGGCTACACCTTCAGCTACGTCATGCACGTCACGCGCATGACGCGCTACTACACCGCCCAGACGCGCTGCCGACTCGCCGCGCAGTCCGCCATCGAAGACGCCAAGGCCAAGATCCAGTCGGGTTTCTCCAAGTACACGGGCGGGGCAAGCGCCGCCACCGTCCGCGTCGACCCAAAGGTCGCCACGGCCTTCAACTGGTTCGACGAAGTCTCGCCCAACCACCTCACGATCGGCAACGGGCTTCCCCAGGCCGTCACGCTCACGTCGCCGCAGACAATCAACGGCTGCACCGTCTACCTCGGCATCGGCAAGAAAGTCGACCACGTGAAAAACTCCTCCATCGCGAAGGTGCCGCTTGTCGCCACGGCCGTCTTCAACGCCCCCGGCGGCCTCAAGGTCGAGGCGACGATCCAGGAGCGCGTCTGCTTCGCCACGGGCCAGTCCAAGGTCTTCGACTACGCCTATTTCGTCAACAACTACGGCTGGATGACCGGCTCCTCGATCATCATCAACGGCGACATGCGCGCCAACGGCAACGTCAGCGTCTCGCAGTCCACCGTCAACGGCTTCATCTACGCGGCCGCCAACGACGAACTCGGCGTCGATGGCGAAGTCACGCTTTCGAGCGCGAAAATCTGGTCGCAGTCCTACTACCGCAGCAACTCCGGCAACCGCGCCCGAACCGACATCGGCGAATGGGACCGCGACGGTTCCTACGCGGCCCCCGCCACTTCCACCTCGGGCAGCGGCTACTACGGCGGCAGCTCGTCGAGCACGACCCTCACGCTGTCGAAAACCACCGCCACCGCGCGCAACGCCGCCGAATACATCGTCAACGAGGGCGCGGACTCGATTCCGATGCCTTTCGTCTCCGAACTCAACGACTATGTCGAGTTCGCCCGCGAAAAAAACGGCACGCTCTCCTACCCCGCGTTTTCCTATACCGACACCTTCGGCACCAAGCACAGCACGCCGGCCGGCACCGTTTCGGCCCACCACAGCGGCACGGGGCCGTCGGGCGACGCCACCCTCGCGGACAAAGGGGCGATCGTCCTCGTCGGCACGCAATCCAACCCCATCGTCGTCAACGGCCCCGTCGTCATCGACTCCGACGTCATCATCAAGGGCTACGTCAGGGGCCAGGGCACGATTTATTCCGGGCGCAACATCCATATCGTCGGCGACATCAAGTACGTCAACCCGCCGAACTGGAGCCATTCGGGAAAGCAGGCCACGGCCCAGGCGGAGTACACCGCGAACACCGGCAAGGATTTGCTCGGGCTCGTCGCCAAGGGCAACATCGTCCTCGGGGACTGTTCGAGCAGCAGCTGGCACACCTCCGTCGACTCCTACATCAACGGCGGCAACTCCTCCGTCGTCGAGGAATACGTCTGCGACCCCTCCGACAACAACATCGGCTACCCCTCGGACTACAAGTTCTGCGGCAGCTACACCGCCGAGGAGGACGCCATCGGAGGGAAAAACAACAAGCTCAAGGTGCGCCCGGCGGAAGTCAAGCTCGGCACCTACCACACGGTGCAAACGCCCAAGTACGACCGCTGGGGACGCGTGACGGGCTACACGACGACACAGGTCGAGGACACCGTGAAGAAACTCGCCAACATCGCGGACAGGCACTACTACGAGACGGTCTGCGACGACGCCATCCTCACGGCGCTCAAGGACTCGGCCGGCATTTCGCAGATTGACGCCGTCCTCTACAACAACCACGGCATTTTCGGCGCCATCGGCAAGAACAACGCGAAGTTCAACCTCAACGGCTCAATCGTCTGCCGCGACGAGGGTCTTATCGCCACGACGGGCAACGGCATCGTCTTCAACTGGGACATGCGCCTTAAGCCCGACGACTCCGGACTTACCGATTCACTTGGGCTTCCCGTCGGCCCCAACGACCCCTTCACGGCGTCATGGCAGCAGGTGCCCGCGTCACTCAACCCCGTCTACCAGCAGCAGACGGCGCCCAAACCGGGAGATCGGCGATGACGGACGGCCAGCAAAACCTGCCGATGCAGACCTACGAGCGGCAGGAGCAAATCCGCCAGTGGAAGGCGAACGCGGCGCAACGCAAGGCCGACGGCGTCGACATCCGCTTCGAGGCGCGCGGCGAGCTTGAACTGGCCCGGGCGCAGCAGGAGGCCGCCGAGGCCAAGGCGCTGGAAACGCAACCCCTGCCCGAAGCATCGGCAAGCCCCCCGGTCAGCGCCGAGGACGCGATGCGCCACGTGCGCCTCGCGGTCACGGCCGTCATCGTGCTCGTGCTCTTCGCCCTCTGGATCAGGCAGCGGCGGCGCGGTTAGCGGCCTGCGCAGGCTGTCCTTAGATCTTCCAGTTGCCAAGCCCGAGGTTGCGCAAGACCTCGGAGACAAGCACCGCGAGAATCAAGATCGGCGCAATGTACTTGACCATCACGTTGTAGAGCCTGCGCGCGGCGAACCTCCCCCCGCCGGCGCAAACTTCGTCCGCAATGACTTCGGGGCCGACGACCCAGCCCACGAAGGCGCAGGTGATGGCGGCGACAATCGGCATCAGGAAGGAATTCGTGATGAAGTCGAAGAAGTCGAGGAACTGAAGCTGGAAGAAGGCCCCCTGCGTCCATTCGCCCGTGAAACCGAGGGCGGCGAGGGTGTTCGCGGCCGTAATCTTGCTCCAGGGGCCATAGCCAAGGGCGGAGAAGGTCGCGAGGAAGGCGATGACGAAAAACATGAAGAACGTGGCGTTCTTGCGCTTCAGGCCAAGAAGGTCGCAGACTGCGGCGACGCAAGCCTCGTAGAGGGAGATGGCCGAAGTGAGGGCGGCGAAGATCACGAGGAGGAAGAAGACCATGCCGATCCAGGCGCCGGCGGCGCCGAAATCGGCGAAGACCTTGGGAAGGGTCACGAACATGAGGCCGGGGCCGGCATTCATCGCCTCCTTGAGCGGGGTACCCGTCTTGACGGCGAACAGATAGACAACCGGGATGATCATGAGGCCCGCGATGACGGCGATGAGCGTGTCGAAGATTTCGATGCGGCGGACGGACTTCTCGATGGAGTCCTCCTTCTTCATGTAGCTGCCGTAGGTGATCATAATGCCCATGGCCAGCGACAGGGAATAGAACATCTGGCCCATGGCGCCGAGAATGGTCTTGCCAAGTTGCGCAACCGAGAAATGCGCCGCGCCATCCGGCCCGGCCTCGCAAAGGGAATCCATGTTCGGGACAAGGTAGTACCTGATGCCCGCCCCGGAACCCGGCAGGCAGCAGACGTAAATCGAGATGCCGATGGCAAAGGTGAAAAGAAGGGGCATGAGGACGGTGTTGGATTTCTCAATGCCGTTCTTGACGCCGAGGACAATCACGAGGGCGCAGGCGACGACAAATAGCATGCCGAAACCAAAAGGCCCGAACGGCGAGGAGATGAAGTTGCCGAAGAATTCGCCGGCCGCCATTTCGCCCGCCGCGTTGAGAAAGGGGTTGGCCCCGGTGACGGCAAACTTGGCGTAGGCGACGAAGTACTTGAGCACCCAGCCGCCAATGACACAGTAGTAGGGGACGATCAAGACGGGAATGACCGTGCCCAGGACACCGAGGAAGCCGAAGCCCTTGTGGAGCCGCGAATAGGCGGTGAGCTGGCTTTGCTTCGTCATGCGGCCAATGGCGATCTCGGTCGTCATCAGCGTGAAGCCGAGGGTGACGACAAGGAGGAGGTAGACAAGGATGAAGGTTCCGCCCCCATATTGCGCGGCAAGGTAGGGAAACCTCCAGAGGTTGCCGAGGCCAATGGCGGATGCCGCCGCCGCAAGGATAAACGCGAACTGGCCGGACCAGGTCGCTCGTTCGTGCTTTTTTTCCGTATTCATAGCGAAACATTATATCATACCGCCCCCCGCAAGGCTCAAATCAACACCCTTATCCCGGTTTTTTCGGGATAAAATATCCCGATTTCTTTCGAGCCCCCCGAAAACACTGGCTTTAAAAAGTTTTTGCACCTCCCCAAAACGAGCTCGGACTTTTTTTTAGAGCAAGGGCCACCCGGGAGTTG
>JAZQOA010000105.1:0-27155 GCA_045627605.1 Kiritimatiellia bacterium
GACGCGGCAGTCGACGGGAACGGCGCTGCAGTCGGAAGGAACGGCGCTGCAGTCGGAAGGAACGGCGCGGCGATCTGGCGGGGTGGCGCGAAGGGCGCTGGGGATTTCGCCGTGGGAGATGGCGGCGGCGTGGGGCAGGGCGCAGGACTTCTTCAGGTGTTGCGGGCGATTCCAGACGGATGTGATTGCGCAGCTCGACTTGAGGCTCGCCCCGGAGTTCGCCCCCTCCGGATGGTCCGTGAAGTCCGTGGCGGAAACGGCTCCTGCGTAACGCAATACGAGCTGTTTGATGAAACCCGGGCTCAGGAATCTTTGTTTTTCTGTGTTCAAATGCCAACAGTGGACATGCTATGGACGAACTTGTAAAACCCGGCATACGGGAGGGAAAAGTGGAAATACGAAAAGAAAAGAAACCCAATCTTTGTTTCGGCCTTTTAGCCGATCCGCATGTGACGACGCCCGAGACGTGCGACTTGCTTGAAAAGTCGATGCGCTACCTGAAGGCGCGCGGGGTCGACGCCGTGATGATTCCCGGCGACCTGACGGACTGGGGGCTGAAGTCTTCGCTCCGCTACGTCCGCGAAACCTGGGATCGCGTTTTCGCGGGGACGGGTGTCGTGCCGCTTTTCTGCACGGGAAACCACGACTACGACGGCTGGCGCTACAGCGACATGACGCTTGAAATGCACGCCAACGGCTACCATGAGCGCGACCGCCTGAACCGGGGCGCGACAGGCATGGCCGAAGCCTGGGAGGAGATTTTCGGCGAACCCTTCGCCCCCGTGCGTTCCCGCGTCGTGAAGGGCTACGAATTTATCACGGGCGAATGCTGCGTGACGGACGAGCTGGCAGTTTTCATGGCGGAAAACGGCGGCAGACTCAAGGGTGAAAAGCCCTTCTTCTACTTCCAGCACATGCCGATCAAGGGCACGACCTTCGACAGCTTTGGCTGGGCCGACAGCGGCAAGGTCGGCCCTGTCCTCGAGCAGTTCCCGAACTGCATCGCCTTCACCGGCCACACGCACCGCCCCTTCATTGACGAGAAGATGATCTGGCAGGACCGCTACACGATTGTGACCGCGCCGTCGCTTTCCTACACCTGCATGCCCGCGGGCTACGAAAACGCCGAGTCGGCGGGACGCGAGGCGGGGGCGCCGCCCGTCATGGCGCCGCTGGCCTACCGGCGCGACCTCCGCGGCGGGCAAGGCTATGTCGTTTCTGTCTGGGACGACCGGGTCGAGATTGAGCGGCGCGACTTCGAGGAGGAGGCCGTCGATGCGCCGAACTGGGTTGTCCCGCTGCCTTTCGGGGAGGGAAACAGGCCCTTCGCCCCTGCTTCCCGCGCGGCGGCGGAACCCGCACCCGCGTTTCCTGCCGGAGCGAAAGTCGCGCTACGCACCCGCAATACGTGGAATCGGCGCGGCAACTGGGCGATTATCCTCGACTGCCGCTTCCCGTCCGCGACGATGCCGGGCGGCGGGCGCGTCTACGATTACGAAATCAAAGCCGTCCCCGCGGATGGTTCAGCGCCGTTGGTGCGGCGGTTTGTCGTGACGTCGTTTGGCCGGCTGGCCAAGTACGAGCCGCCGGAGCAGCGGTTCTGGTTCGACGCCCGCGACTTGCCGCAGGACAAGGACTACGTGGTCGAAGTCCGCGCCCGCAACAGCTTCGGCGGGGCGTCGGAACCAATCGCCTCCGCCGTCTGGCATGGCTGCCCTGGACTCGAAGTTGCGGACACCGAATCGTAGCGCGGCAAAAGATTGGCTCTCTGTGAATGGAAGATTTATTTAAACTCTCTGACGTTTGAGTCTTCGATTGCCTACGGTATTTTTAGGCGGTCGCTCCATCGCAAGCATCATCTGCTCCCCGTTCAACGAACATCATAATGCAATATCATACCTTTTCACAATGTTGGCAAAATCATACCCGTCTAACGTTACTATAGGCATTTTGCCTTCTTCCGTCGCCTCCAACAATGCCGCTTTTGAAAACTGACTAGTTGTCACGATAGCCCCCCTCGCATATTGAGCAAGACTCCCCCTCAATTCGGCGACTTCTTTTCGGCCAACAGTGTGCATCCACCTTTTTGCTTGAATCTGTAGATGCAAATCACGTATCGGCCAGTTGTCTTCACTTGCATAGGCATCAACATCAATTCCACCATCCTGCGAATACTGCGTCGTGCAAACCTTGGAATACCCCGAACGTTCAAGAACCTTCTGTATTAGTTCCTCGAACTTTTGAGGGTGAAGTGAAAGCATTGCAAAGCGAGTGCGCTCCAATTCTTCCGGCGTATACATGTTCGATTTAATTTCGTCAGCGACCTTTGCGTTCTCCTCTTCTTGTGAAAACGCACTAAAGTTTCGTTCTGCATAATCTCGGTAAAGTGAGTTTGCAAGGAAAACATCATCTTCTACAATCACACGCCCAAACGAAGACAAGACGGCGAACTCAAAAATACACGCAGTTCTAATTTGCCCCGTCACATCAACTTGTCTCTCCTTGTATCGCCGCACCCCGAATAACAGCCCCAAGAAGCGCCATCTTCTAACTCCTACCGTCTTATCCCGCCTACTGCAGATAAGTTGAAAACAATATAGTGGGAACAGATCATCCCCATGAGACAGCAAGCGTTGATTTTGGCCGCCAAATCCTTGCTCTCCGTGCCTTCCCTGCGCCGTGTAAATCAATACATCCTTCTCTACCCTGTCATAATATGGGTTTTCAGATTCAAGTTTACTCCCGGCAACGGCAGTAAACAACACCCCCCGCCGCGTAGTCCCATCGCCATTCAGTAAAAATCTAACGCCACCTGCATTGCCAACTCCCAAGGAGCGATATATCTCCTCGTGCGAATACAATTCATTGACAACAAATTGACTTATCGTTTCAGCCATAACCAAGAATTACGATACTGCAAAATAGGTTTCAAGCATACCCTGCATGGCGGATCTCTTTGAATCGCCTGTTTTGGGATGAAATCGGATATTGTGAAAAGATTGCCATGTGTTCGCCATCTCTGACACATCAAACGAAATCTTGAAGATTTGATTCCAAACAGGCCTATACAATTTGACAAGGGTTCTGAACAATTGGTTTTGAAGCGGTTGATGTTGATGTCCAATCGGCAAGGCACGAAACGCGAAATCGCGCTGAGTCATCATCAGCGTAGTCCGAAAGCGCGATTGCCAAAAAACAAGTTGTTCATTAATTGACAACGATGAAAACGACCTTCTGGACGGGACGGCCTTGCCCACGTAAATCGGCATGTCATAGGAAAGGCGGTTGATCTTCTCCCCGTATGTCTTGTACAACCCTTTCTTTGAAATGCAGTAAATGGCGTAAACACCCGCGCCCTTGAACGACTCTTCAGGCGGAAGCGACAGAACGGGCGTTCCGTGGAAGAAACGCACGGCATCTTTTAGCAGCTCGGAAAACTCGTTGTTTACATAAACGTGTTCTTCGCGCTTGAACTTCTGTTTTTGAAAGATTGCCATCACTGACTCCAAATTTAACAGGTTAAATTGCCTAATATTATACCAAAACGGCCTTAGCGTTCGTATTGCAAGATCACGCGCTTGGCAATATCCATGCAGGCGGTTATTGGCAATGACGCACGCGCTCTTCTAGGGAAACCATCGAGTCCCATTGTTGAAATGCAAAAATTATTTCTGGAATTTGGGTTTGGCAGATAACTTCTTTCGTGTGGGAAAAAATCCAACTTTGCAATTCATTCCAGTAGATAACGCCATTGGGAACTTTCCTGTCTGGAAATTCCGCGTAAGGTCCCATGGCGACAATGCCAAAAACAAAATCTTGTTCGGTGCTTGCGAATTTTTCGTAGATTGTCTTTATATGTCTTTTGTTTTGCAATATTGGATTGTAGAGTACTTCCTTGTATCCGCAATTGTACTTTATCCAATTTAGTTCATTTTCCGCCCCTCGGATGTTCCCTTTCCAATTTTTCGTTTCTATGACGAAAATTCCAAATTTTGAAACGACGATATGGTCTATTTGGTTTTCCCCTCCGTTTTTAATTGGCGACCACATGTCGTTCATTACGAAATACTGCTCGGGTGGCAGATTCTTGAGAATGCTCCTTACTCGGGCTTCGCCCATTTCGCCGGACAATACTTCCGGGCTTTTGCTTTCACTCTGTAAGGTTTGCGGAACATATGTCACGCTGTTGCCTTGATTTTGCCGCGGGCTTGATGTGACCGTCCCAATTCCCGTACCTCGCCTTGATTTTCGACTGAGGAGAAAACCTATGATTGAGGAGAGAACTAATAAGCCCAAAAGTGCAGAGATGAAAACAACGGGCCCCAGGCGGTTCCATAGGTAAACGACAAGCCCGATAAGCAAAAGAAGGATAATTACGCCGACAGTTGCTTTGTCGTCATCGCCTCTTTTCCCGCCCCCGCTTCTTCGATGGTGCTTCGAGTTCTTTGTACTTTCAATTGCAATCCGGACAATGACTGCTCCTATAATAAAGGGGAGAAACTTAACAAGCGGAAACGAGTTCAACATCGTGCGGAACACTGTGTCCAGGTCTACGATTGAGTTTGGCTGGGAGGCTGGCATGGCTTGAGAGAACTGACTTGCCTACGACTTGCCGCGTAAACGGGCGTATTGCTCGGCCTTCCACTCGGCGAAGGAGCCGTCCGCGATGGCATCGCGCATTTCGCGCATGAACTCCATGTAGCAGTGGATGTTGTGGAGGGTGAGCAATCTTACGCCGAGGATTTCGCCGACGTTGAGGAGGTGGCGGATGTAGGCGCGGGAAAAGTTTTGGCAGGCGTAGCAGGTGCAGCCCTTTTCAATCGGGCCGAGGTCGGTTTTGAACTCGCCGGCCTTGATGTGCACTGAGCCGTCGCGCGTGAAGGCCGAGCCGTTGCGGGCGTGGCGCGTGGGCATTACGCAGTCGAACATGTCGACGCCGCGCGCGACGCCTTCGACAATCTGCCACAAGTCGCCGAGCCCCATCACGTAGCGTGGCTTTTCAAAGGGGAGCGCCGCGACGCCATATTCCATTTCGCGGACGAGTACGTCTTCGGGTTCGCCGACCGAGACGCCGCCGACGGCATAGCCGTCGAAGTCCATTGCGGCAAGTTCGCGCGCGCAGAAGGCGCGTAGCGCCTCGTTGTCGCCGCCCTGGTCGATGCCGAAGACGAGCTGTCCTTCGGCCCGGGGCTGTTCGCGGCAGATGCGCGCCCAGTCGAGCGTGCGGCGGATCGACGCCTCGGCGTATTTTGGATCGCAGGGGTAGGGCGGGCATTCGTCGAAGCACATGGCGATGTCGGAGCCAAGCACGCGCTGCATGGCCATTGATTCGCGCGGGCCGAGGAAGAGCCGGCGCCCGTCGACATGCGAGTTGAAGAAGACGCCATCGGGCGTCATCTTGCGCAATTTCGTGAGCGAAAAGACCTGGAAGCCACCGCTGTCCGTGAGGATCGGCCCGTCCCACGCCATGAACTTGTGGAGGCCGCCGCAGGCACCGATGATTTCGGGACCCGGGCGGACGAGCAGGTGGTAGGTGTTGGAGAGTATGATTTGCGCGTCGAGCTCCCGGAGGTCGCGTGGCTCGAGCGTCTTGACCGTGGCCTGGGTGCCGACGGGCATGAAGACGGGGGTTTCGACGACGCCGTGCGCCGTGACGAGCCGGCCGCGCCGTGCGCCGCCGCAAGTGCCGAGTATCTCGAAGCAGCCCATGGGCGAGCTATTCGGCGGGTTCAAGCGACGGGTAGCTGACGCCAAGCAACTCGGTGTAGCGCCTGTGGCATTCCTTCGCCATCTTGCGGATGTCTCCGCGGAAGGCGGAAATCGACTTCTCGTACATCTTGAAGTCAAGGCCGAACGGTGCGCCGAGATGCGTCTTCTTCGCGATGGTCTCGTCGGGATCCATCCCGCGCAAGTCTTCCAGATGGTCGCGCACCTCGTGGTAGGCGTCGCGGAAGGCCATGCCGCCGGCGACCAGCTCGAGTGCGCGGTCCGTCGCGAAGACGCCGGGCTCCTCGAAGGCGGCGCGCAGCTTGTCCGGGTGGGCCTTGAGGCCGCCGATGAGGCACGACATGATGCGGACCGTGGCGCGCGTCGTGTCGAAGGCCTCCATGAGGATTTTCTTGGTGTCCTGCAAGTCGCGGTTGTAGCCCCCCGGCATGCCGACCATGATGCCGCAGGCGGTGGTTGCGAGACCGACGACCTGCGCGGCCTTCGAGCGGATGAGCTCGCAGACGTCGGGGTTGTATTTCTGCGGCATGATCGACGAGCCCGTGCAGAACTCGCGGGGAATCGAGAAATAGCCGAATTCCGGCATCGAGAAGAGAATCAGGTCCTGGGCGAGGCGGCTGATGGTGATCATCACCTGCGCCAGCGCGGAAACGATTACGCTTTCGGTCTTGCCGCGGCTGTTTCCGGCGGCCAGGACGTTGTGGATGTTCTGCTTGAAGCACATGTAATACGCCGTCATCTGGCGGTCGATCGGCAAGGGAACGCCGTAGCTGGCGGCGGAACCGAGCGGCGAACCGTCCGTGAAGTTGAGCGCGCCCCACACGACGTCGTAGAGCGTCACGAGCAATTCCTCCGCGTAGGCCGTCGCCCACACGCCGACCGAACTCGGCATTGCCGGCTGGAGATGCGTGCGGCCGACCATGGGAAGCGCGCGGTTTTTCTTGCCGAAGCCGACAAGGGCCGAGGCGAGGTCAAGGCATTCCCCGTTGAGGCCGAGAAGCTGCTGGATTGCGTAGAGGCGGATGGCCGTGGCGGACTGGTCGTTGCGGCTGCGGCCTGTGTGCACGCGCTTGCCGAGGGCACCGAGCTTCTCCGTGAGTGTGCGCTCGATGGCGAGGTGGCAGTCCTGGTCCTCTTCGGTGATCTTGAATTCGCCCTTGCGCGAGGCGCGGATGATGTTCACGAGTTCGGCCACGACCGCGTCCCGCTCCTCCTTGGTGAAGAGAATGGGTTTCACGGGGATTTTCGACAGCATCGTCACGTGCGCGGCGGAGGCGATGCAATCCCATTCGACGAGGTTGAGGTCGAGGACGGGATCCTCCCCGACGGTGAACTTCAGCACATCGGCGTTGATGGCGCCGACGATGGTCTTTGACGCCGCGGCGTCTTCTTTTTTCATTGGGGTGCTTCCTGCGGTGCTTCCTGCCGGGAGAAGACGCCGCTCTTCTCAAGCTCGGCGTCTTCCTCGGGGGTCAGTTCAATCGGGCTCAGGGGTTCCTTGCCCTGCTTGACAAGTTCGAGGTTCATTTCGCGCTCGCGTTTGGCGGCCGCCTCCTTGGTGGCGGTCTCGGCGTATGACTTGAGCTCCTCGCGCATGCGGGCCTGCTCCTCGGCTTGCGCCTGGGCGTCCGCCATGCGGTTCATGCGCACCCTGTCGCGGTACCCGCCGCGATTGCCATGGAACCAGGGCGGTCGTATTCCGCGCGGCGTTTCGCCCCCGGCGGGGGCACCGGCTTCGCCGCCGCCCGGAGGAACGCCCCCCCAGGGCATTCCCCTGAAATTAGGCATGCCGGCGCGCGGCATGCCGGGCTGGACAGGGGCATTGAGAAAAGGCACGCCGGGGACGGGCATGCCGGATGCCTGTTCCTCCCCGTCGCCTTCGGGCTTCGCCTCGACGAGACCCTTGCCGAGCTTGAGGGTGACGGATGTGCCGTCTTTCTCGATGACGGCTGTCTCCTCGTCGAAATTGGCGTCGACCACCGTGTAGCCGAATTCCGATTCGCCAACGGCGATGTAGAGGCTGCGAGAAGGCTTGGTCGACTTGTCGACGATGCCGACGGCAAGCTTGCCGCGCGGGGTGATGTTGACGGCGACGAGGTCGATCTGGCGGGCGAGGGCCTGCTCGTCCTTCTTCTGCTGTTCGGCCTGGGCGGCCTCGGCCGGGTCGACGGCCGGCGCCTGCTCGACCTTGGCGAGGTCGCCGAAGGGTTTTCGCTCGAGGATGACCGCGTATTCGGAAAAGGGCGGCAACGCCGCGTCGCCGCCCAGCGCGGAGGAAGCCGCGATGAGCGCCGCGCATGCAAGAAATGCCAATGGGCGCCGCCGGAACATGCCGCGACTAAGCCTTGTGCCTGTAGGTAATGCGACCCTTGGTGAGGTCGTAGGGGGAGATCTCGAGCGTGACCTTGTCGCCGGTCGTGATCTTGATGAAGTGCTTGCGCATGCGGCCGGAGACATGGGCGAGAAGCTCGTGGCCGTTTTCAAGTTTGACGCGGTACATGGTTGCGGGAAGGACCTTTACCACGGTACCGATGACTTCGATTGAATCGTCGTTGGGCATGTAATGTTCCTTAAAAGACAATGATTAACCATTTTACCTTTAAGCGGCGTTGTTTGTCAAACGCGTGCGCACGGGAAAGGGGCCGGTCTCAGTGCCCGAGCTTGTCGAGGCTGACGTCGTCGCCGAAGACAATGAGGTGGTCCGAGGCCTCGATCCTTTCGGAACCGGTCGCGACGGTTGTCGTGCGCGGCAGCCGCGGGTCTGAAGCCGCCCGTCGGATGGCGAGGACGGTGATCCCGTAGGTCTGGCGTACCTGCCCCTCGATGATCGTTTTGCCGACCAGTCCCGCCGGCGGGTCGATTTCGGCGATGGAGAGACCATCCGCGATCTCGAAAACGTCGACGGCCGTCCGGGAGATCAGCGCCTTGGCCAAGGCGTGGGCGCGGTCGCGGTCGGGGTAGATGACGATGTCGGCGCCGATGCGCTTGAGGACTTTGCGGTGGATTTCGGAGACGGCGCGCGAAATCACGGTTTTGACGCCGGTTTCCTTGGCGTTGACGGTCGCGAGGATGGAGCCCTCCATGTCGCCCCCGACGCAGACGACCACGACGTCGCACTTGTCGAACCCGGCTTCCTTGAGGACGGCGGGGTTCGTGGCGTCGCCCGCGACCGCCTTGGTGACGAAGTCCGCGTTGGCGTCGATTTTGGCGGGGTCCGAGTCGATGAGCAAGACTTCGACGCCCTCGGCGGCGAGGCTTTCGACGAGGGCCTGGCCAAAGCGGCCACAGCCAATGATTCCGATTCTTTTCATCCTACAATCACATCCTCCTCCGGGTATTTCAACTGGGTGCGCGTACGCCCGGCCCTCCCGATCATGAATGCCGCCGTGAGTGGTCCCACGCGGCCCAGGTACATGGCCACGATGACGATGACGCGCCCGGGGACCGAGAGCCTGGCGGCTGCGCCAAGCGAGAGCCCCGTGGTGCTGCACGCCGAGACGGCGTCGAAAAAGAGACGCGTCGCCGAGCCGTCGTCGGCCGGCGGGTTTTCCGTGACGAGGAGTGCGCCGATCGTCGCGGAAACCATGATAATCGAGAGGATGAAGACCGCGACGGCTTCGCGCAGCACCGTTTCGGGAATCGCCCGCGACCGGTAGAGTGTCGCCCGGCGGTTGCCGACGATGGCGGCCATTGTGAGGAGCAGCACGGCGAAGGTCGTGGTCTTGATGCCGCCTGCGGCGGAGCCCGGCGCACCGCCGATGAACATCTGCAGGATCGTCAGGAACTGCGTCGGCAAGGAGGTCGCGGACATATCGACGGTTGTGAAGCCGCATGTCCGCGACGCCATCGACTGGAAGGCCGCCACGGCGACTTTCCCGCCGGGCGCCATGCCCGCGAGGGCGTTGTCCCACTCGAAGACAAGGAAGGCGGCGGTGCCGAAGACAATAAGCAGGAGGGCCGTCCGCAAGACGAGCGAGCTGTGGAGCGAGAGCCGCCGGCGCTTGGCGATGTTCCGCATCCACGGCCTGAAGTTGAGGATGTCGGAGACGACAATGAAGCCGAGGCTGCCGACGATGACGAGCGCGCAGGTCGCGAGCATGAAGGCCGTGTCGCCGCGGAGACCGATGAGACTGTCGGGCCGAAGGGCGAAGCCGGCATTGCAGAAAGACGACACGGCATGGAAAAGGCCATGCCATGCCGCATGGGGCCAGTCCATCCCGCCGGCGTGGAAGGCGCGGGCGAAAATCGCCGCCCCCGCGGCTTCGCATGTGGCGGCGAGCGCCACCGTGCTGGTGAGGAGCGACTTGAGGTTGCGGTTCTCGTCGCCGCCGATGGTCGCGCTGATGAGCGATTCGCTTTTTGCCGTGAGTTCGCGGCCCGCGAGGACGACGAAGAAGGTGGCGAAGGTCATGATTCCGATGCCGCCCAGTTCGATGAGGACGAGGATCACGGCCTGTCCGAAAAGCGAGAACTGCGAAGAGACGTCGACGACCGTGAGGCCCGTCACGCATGTCGCGCTGACCGCCATGAAGAGGGCGTCGACGTAGCCAAGGAGCGGGGCGCCCGCGCGTTGCGCGAGGGGCGAGGCGAGAAGGAGCGAGCCGACGAGCATGGCGGCGAGAAACGTGCCGAGGAGCGTTGCCTCGGGGCTTGTCGCCTGCGTCTTGCGGAATCTTTTTATGAAATCGGCCTTGTTCATCTCGTGCGGGCGCCTTCGTGGCCCGCATTGTCGTTGGGGTCGCGGCCCTTCACGGGGTTGCCGTCCTTGTCGAGCAGCACGGCGGTGATCGAGGCGGAGAGGACGTGGCGCGCACCGGGGGCCACCGCGACGGGCGCCGCGCCGGCGTTGGCGGTCTCGACGCAGACGAAGTGGGGCCAGTCGTCGTCCGCCATGTCGGCGAGCCGCGCGGCCTTTTCGATCCACGGGTTCCAGACGACGGTCGCCTGGCTGCCTTCCTTCTCGATCGCGATGCGGCGGCCGATGCCGGGATCGGAGATGATCGCGGCCGTGGCGTGGTGGTTGTAGACGCGGTCGGTCTCGCCCGAGAAGGTGACGGCGCCCGACTGGACGGCGTCCGCGCCGCCGGGGGCCTTGTCGATGTAGGGCTGGCCGTCGAGGCCCGTCACGGATGCGTCCGCGACGTTCTTGACGCGGAAGTAGGTGTGCAGCGCCTCGGTGATTTCAAAGGGGGCGTCGCCGATGTTGGTTGTCGCGAGCTCGACCTTGAAGGCGGGGCCGACCGTGACCGTGAGCTCGAGCTTGAAGTCGTGCGGCCAGAGCGCCTTGGTTTCGGGCGTCGAGACGAGGCCGAAGGTGACGGACGTCGAATCCTTGTCGAACTCCGTCGAGATGACGGACCAGACTTGCGTCCGCGCGAAGCCGTGGCTGGGGAGGCCCTCCTTGCCGGCGGCGCCGAACCAAGGCCAGCACACGGGGATGCCGCCGCGGATGGCCTTCCCGGGCTGGAGCGTCTTGTAGCTTTCCGCGAGCCACAGCAGCGGGGCGTGGCCCGTGGGCCTGCAGGAGAGGACGTGGGCGCCGTAGAGCGAGACTTCGGCCGAGCCGTAGGGCGAGACCAGGACGGCGACAGGCGCGGGGGAGGCGTCGCGGAAGACGATGCGCCCGGGGGTGGTGAATTTTGCGAGATTCGGGTTCATGGTGTTTTTCCTGCCTGTTACTGGCCGATCCTGTCTGCCGCGTCCTCGGTGCCGGCGAGGCGGGCGAACCATTCGAAGCTGTGGCGGTTGAAGGATTCGTGCACGCCGTCGAAGATTTCGAAGAAAAAGCGGTCGGGCATGATTTCAGCGAGTTTCCTCGCAAGGTCGAGGGAGTGGACGTAGGGCACGATGGGGTCGCGCCGCCCGTGGTGGATCGAGACGGTGGTGCCGGCGAGCGGCGCGGGGTTTGCCGAGGGCGAGCGGAAGGCCGTCTCTTCGGGTTTTTCGGCGGGCGTACCGCCGAGGCAGGCCTCGATGTCGCCCTTGTACTTGTATTTGCAGGCGCTGACGTGGTCGTACCAGCGCGCGATGTCCGTGACCGGGCACCAGACGTCGACGGCGCGGAAAAGTTCGGGGCGCGTCTCGGCGCAGAGGAGCGACATGTGCCCGCCGCCCGAGGTGCCGAGGAGGAAGATGTTGGCGCGGTCGACGGGGAAACGCGAGGCGACGTCTTCGATGGCGTCGAAGATGTCGGCGCGCGCCGTGGTGGAACCGCAGGCGAGCCCGGCGACGGCGTTGGGGTTGGTGGGCAGGTTCGGGCCGCGGAAGTCGGGGAGCAGCAGTGCGAAACCGTATTCCTGCGCCAGCGGGAAGTAGCGGTCGAGGGCAATGGGGTAGAAGCGCGTGTGGCTCCAGGGGTGGAGGCCGACGACGAGCGGCACGGGTTTACCGGTCTCCGGGCACCAGAACAGAGAGGGTTGCATCGTGCCGTCGACCGAAGATTTCACGAGGATCTCGGAAAGTTCGTTCTTCATTTCAGTTTTTCTCCAAGTTCGCGGTAGCGCGCGTAAAGCGGGGCGTAGCGCGCGGTGCGCGCGGCATCCGGCGCGTATTCGCGGTCTGTTCCGGCGGCCATCGCCGTCATTGCGTCCCGCAGGCCGGGGAAGGCCCCCGCCGCCGTTGCGGCAAGGATTGCGCCGCCCAGCGCGCAGGTCTGGTCGCAGGCCGCGACCTTGATTGGCATGCCGAAGACATCTGCGCACATTTGCATGACGAAAGGCGACTTGCGGCTGATGCCACCCGTCGCGACAACCTCGCCGATGGCGATGCCCTGCTCCCCGAAATGGTCGATGATGGCCTTGGCGCCGAAGACAGTCGCCTCGGCGAGGGCGCGGAAGACCATGGGCGGCGTGGTGCCGAGCCCCAGTCCGGTGAGGGCGCCGGTGCGGGTGGCGTCCGCATACGGGGTGCGGCGTCCGTTGAACCAGTCGAGCGCCACGATGCCGGTGGAGGCGGGCGCGATTGCCGCGGCCTCGCGTTCGAGCGCGGGAAGCGCCACCTCGCCGGCGTAGCCGAGGAATTTCCGGAACCAGGCGTAGACGTCGCCGAACGAGGCCTGGCCCGCTTCAAGCCCGACGAGGCCGGGGATGACCGAGCCGTCGACCTGGCCGCAGATGCCGGGGATGCACTTTTCGGCGGATTCCGCGACGAGGATGTCGCATGTTGACGTTCCGCAGACTTTCACGAGCCGGCCGGGCCTGATGCCCGCGCCGATTGCGCCCACGTGGCAGTCGATGGCCGAGCCGGAGACGATGGCCGAGGTTGGGAGGCCGAGTTTCAGGGCCCATTCGGGCGAAAGGTGGCCGACGGGTCTGTCGGCGGTGGCGGTTTCGGCGTCCAGCGTGCGGCGGACCGGCACGAGGAGCGGGTCGATTTCCGCGAAAAAGGCTTCCGGGGGGAAGCCCCCCCACGAGGCGTGCCACATGGCCTTGTGGCCGGCGGCGCAACGTCCGCGGCGAAGCGGGGCGCCCGCGAGCAGGCTGGCGAGCCAGTCGCCATGCTCGACCGCGCCGTGCGCGGCCTGCCGGACTTTTTCGTTTGCCCGGAGCAGGTGCAGGACCTTGCTCCAGAACCATTCGGGCGAATAGTCGCCGCCCTCGTAGCGCGTGAAGTTTTCGCCGCCCCAGGTGCGGGCAGTTTCCGTGATGAGGGATGCCTCGGCCTGTGCCGTGTGGTCCTTCCAGAGGACGAACATCGCGTCTGGGTCGTCGGAGAAACCGGGGCGCAGGGCGAGCGGGAGGCCGGTCTCGTCGACGAGGCACACCGTCGATGCCGTGGTGTCGATGCCGATGCCCGCGACCCGTTGGGCGTCGCAGGCGGCCGCCACGTCGCGGACGGCCTTCGCCATGGATTCCAAGTAGTCGAGCGGATGCTGGCGGAATCGGCCTTCCGCGGCGCACGAGTACCGGCCCTCGGCCCAGCGCCGGTAGTCGCAGAGGCTTTCGGCGACAATCCCGCCGGAGGCGTTCGCGCAAAGTGCGCGGACGCTGTCGGTGCCGAAGTCGATGCCGATGAAAAGTCTGTTGTCCATGTCCGGGATTGGCCACGGAGGCCAGGAAAATTATATCACAAGTTGCGCGTCACCCAGCCGCCGGGAAGAAGTTTGAGCTGGCGCTTGAGCTGGAGCGTGATGAGAAGGGCGCTGGCGCGGCCGGCCTCGACACCCGAGACGCGGATGACTTCGTCGATTTGCGTTTCCTCGGGGCCGATGGCGTCGACAAGGCGCTGCTCCTCGTCGGAAAGCGGGACGAAGGGTCGCGTCGACTTGTCGGCCGGGGCGGGGGCTTTGGCCGTGGGTGTCGCGCCGTTCCGGGAAGCGGACTGGGCGTTGGCTTGACGCCAGGCGAAGGGGAAGGCGGAGAGTTCGTCGATGACGTCGTCGGGGCTCAGCACGATTTTCGCGCCGTCGCGGATGAGCTTGTTGCAGCCGAGCGAGGTTGGCGTGTCGATACGTCCGGGGATGGCCATGACGGCGCGGCCCTGTTCAGTTGCCTGTTCCGCGGTGATGAGCGAACCGCTTTTCACGGCGGCCTCGACGACGAGCGTGCCGGCGGAGAGTCCGCTGATGATGCGGTTGCGCATGGGGAATGTCTGCCGGTCGGGTTTGCGGCCGAAGGGGTATTCGCTGACGACGAGACCTCCCGACTTGACCGTCTCCCGGGCGAGTTCGCGGTTTTCCTCGGGGTAGAAGCAGTCGATGGCGCCGCCCAGCACGCCGATGGTGCGGCCGTGGGCGTCGAGGGCGCCGCGGTGGGCCGCCGCGTCAATGCCGCGCGCCATTCCGCTGACGACGGCGTAGCCCGCGGCGGCGAGGCCGTAGGCGAAGCGCCTGGCGGTTTCGCGCCCTTAGACCGTGGGCGTCCGCGTCCCGACCATGGCCACGCCGGGTGCGTCAAAAGCAGACAGGTCGCCGGCGCAGTAGAGGACCAGCGGCGGGTCATGGATTTCGCGGAGCGCCCTGGGGTATTCGGCGTCGCATTGCGCCACGAGGCGTACGTGGAGTTTCGCCGCGCGGGCCTCCTCGGTGCCTGGGTCGACGCGCCGGAAGGCGTCGGCGAAGGCCTCGGCGCGCGCCCGCCCGATGCCGGGGCAGGCCAGGAGATCGTGGGCCGAGGCCCCAAGGGCCTTCGCGGCGGAACCAAAGGTTTCCGTCAGTTTCCGCACGGTGACGGACCCGATGTCTGGGACCATGTTGAGCGCGATGAGGGCGGCGTGTTCGGAATGCATGGCTTTTTGCCTTGTCAGGTGCGATGTCGAAGCAGGTTGCGGGGCGCTACAAAAGGCCGCGCTCCTCCATGTCGCCTTCCTCGAGTCCGAGGTAGTGGCCGAATTCGTGGAGATAGGTGGTGCGCACTTCGTCGCCGAAGTCCAGGCCCTCGTCGTCGCAGTATTCGGAAAGGTTCTTCAAAAACAGCGTGATGGCCGGGGCCTCGATGCACTCGAAGTCATCCGCGTCGCGGAGGGACGGGCCGCTGAAAAGCCCCAGGGAATCAGGCTCCACGCCGTCGCCAAGCCAATGCCGGGCGATCTCCCATTCGTAGAAGACCGGAAGCTTCTCGGCGAGGGTCCGCAAGTCGTCGGGAAGCGAGGCGATGACGGTTCGCACGGTTTCTTCCGCGCGCGCCGTCAAGGAATCCTGCCTTTTGTCCCTGAACCTTGCCATGTCGCAATTGCCGTGCCTGTAGGTGTCGGGTGGGTTACTTGCCGGGGACGGGAATCTTGAAGGCCACGTGCCGGATGCCGTGCCAGGAGCCGGCGGCAAAAGTGCCGCGTGTCATAAAGGTCTTGCCGTCGCACTTCACCTTGAAACGGTGGTCGCCGCTTCGGGGTTCGACAAGGAAAACGGCCGAAGGCCACCCCGGGTTGACAATGCCTTTCTCAATGAAGACGGGGAGTTTTTCCTCCTCGTTGTTTTCCGCCGTGAAGCTGATTTCCGCGTCTTCGGCAGTGTTGGTCGCAAAGGGCGAGAGGACAAGAAAGGCGGGTAATTCGTTTTTCAGGGCATGAAGCTCGTCCTTCGCCATTGCCGTGGCCTCGTCAAAGTTTGCCAACCCGCTCTTGAGCAGAGGGTGCGCCAGGGTGTTTTCAATTTCCGACTCAAGGCGGCGGCATTCCAGAAAACCGGCGCGGAGTTCCATTTCGCCCACTTTTGCAACGGCATCCCTAAGGGCTTCCGTTTCAGTGGCCAGCTTCCCTTGGGCAAGTCCGGCAATGGCCGCGTTGAAAGCCCTGGCATCGCTGCCGGATTGTTCCGCGATTGCCGCGGCGTTTTCACACGAGGCGAAGAAATTCGTCCAGTTGCCCTCCTTTTCGGCGGCGACATAGTCGGCGTCGAGCTTTGAAATGAGCGCGTTTGTGACGACCGCGTCCAACTTGGCGATGACATCCGGTGAAAATTCCGGCAGTTGCCTTGCCCAGGCGGTTTTCGCAGCGGCCGCCGCCAGCTCGCCTTCTTCGGCGAGCTCCAGGATTTTGCCGACTGCGGTTTCCACATCGTTGGTGGGTGTTTCGCCGGGGGCCTCCGTGACTACGGGCGGGGAGACTTCGGCCTGCGCCAAGGGCGTCGTGTTGTCTTCCGCTCCGCCGGTAGCCGTTGCCACAGGGGGTTGGGCGGGACCTTCGCCACGGCAGATGGCGCGAAGTTTCGCCGCAACATCGCCCCCGGAGAGGAACCATGCCGCCGCCGCAATTGGCATGAGGCAGGCCGCTGTCTTCACGCAGGTCTTGAGGGCCTTTGCCCGCTTGAGTTTCGCCCCGTTCCTGCGGGCCGCCGAGATTTCGGCAATTTCGGTGGCCGTCCATTCAAGCCAGGCGGCCTCGTTTCCCGTTGGGTCGGCGGCCTGGAAGCCGAATATCTCATCGTCTGTGACGACAAGTTTTCCGGCGTTGCCCTTGTAAAGTTCCTCTTCGAGAATGTCCTTGACCTTGTTGGCGGTCGACTTGCAGCTCCGGGTGTCGATGCCGCCTCGCGCGGCCGCGTCGCCAAGGGCTTTTTGCCAGGCGCGTTCGAGGCTCATGGCAAAAGCGGCGTGCTCGGTGTGGAAGCTGACTTCCGCTTCGCCAAAAACCGCGCGTGAATAAGACAGGAGCAAGGTGTCGTCGAACTCGCCCTCGGGGCTGGCGAAATTTGCCCTGTCCGCGAGAAATTCCTCGCTGGCCTTTCTGAATGCGGCTACGCCGTCCCGGTAGGCCTCGGCCTTGGCGAGTCGCTGCCGGGCGCCGTGGGCGCCGCATTTCGCGCACATGTATCCGTAGCCCGCCTGGAGGCATTCGCGGTATTTTTGGCCGACCTTTTCCAAGTCGGGGGAAAGCCTGCCGCCGACGACAAGCAGGAAGCCGAGGAGGCCGTCGGAGGTGAAGCGGCTTCCCGGCATTTTTTTCTGGTTTTCGGCGGAATATTCCGTTTCGTTGACGGACGACACCATAATGACGGGGACGCCGTCTTCGACACATTGCGCGAGCGAAGCGCCGATTTCGCGCTCGATGAAGATGCCCGGCCCGCCGATCCGCGCGATTTCCTCTTTCCTCTCGTAGGATTGCGTGAGGACAATGATGCATTTGCCCTTGAGGGAGGGGTTCTTGAGGATGCCGTAGGCGGCGTCGGCCGCCTCCTTTATCCTTTCACGGGTGTTGGCGTCGTCGGAGGAGAGGCTGATGAAAAGGCAGATGACACCGGCGTTTTCCGCCGCCGAATAGAGCCGCGCCGCCCGGGTGTCGCCGGCGATGTCGAGGTCGATGGGGCTGGCCGTCTCCTTGCCGAAGGCCTTGCGGAAGACTTCGCCGGCGTAATCGAAGGAGCGGATTTCAAACTGCTTTTTGCGACCGGTGAGGACATCCCACGCCAGGCCGTTTTCCTGCTCGACCAAGGTGCTTGCCGGCCACTTGCCGTTGCAGAGCTTGGCCTGGCTGTTCTCAACGAAGTAGGTTGTCTTTTCGGCGGGGACGAGACGGAAGCCAAGCGGCGCCTTGCCGGCGCCGAGCGCGGTCGTCGTGAACTTCATTCCGAGCACCGAAAGAAAAACCGTCTTGCCGCTTCCCGGCATGCCGAGAATGACGACGCTGGGCTTGTTTACTGGATTAGCCTCGGTCATTTGGCCCCTCCAAGTTTGAAAACCACCATGCAAATCGGCACCAGGGCGGCAAGAACAAGCGCCACAAGGGCCACCAGGACTGTCTTTGCGGCGGACCATTCGCCTTTTCGGTTTTGCTGTTCGCCGCTGTTGGCGATTTTCAGGCCGAGTTCCGCGACACGCGCCTCAAGCCGGTGGTTGGCGTCCGCGAACGCGGTGTTTTCGGCCTTCAGTTTTTTTGTCTCTCGCGACGCATCCCTGAGATTTTCCCCGACGGCGTGGCATTCGTCCGCCAGCATGGCGACGGCGGAAAAGGCTTGGGCGGCCGCATCTCCATCCGCCGCGATTTCGGAATACGGGATGCGCGAGGCTTCCGGTTTCCCGGGGCGCGTTTGGGCGAGAAACGGATGGGCGAAGAGTTTCGCAAGGTCAATGTTGAGGCCGGACGGAAAGGGGAAGGGGACAAGCGCCAACGCGAGATAGAGGCTGTCGCGGCCCAAGGCATCGCCGTTTTTTCGGATGTGGTAGCGGAAGACGGCGAGATGTTTCCCGCCGTTCGCCAAGCACATCCTGATGCCGCCGAAGGGAATTTCGCCGTCAAGGTCGCGGGGCTTGGTGCCGGATTCAAGGATGCAGTTCTCAAGAGCCTCGGCGAGGTTCGCGTCGCATCCCTGCCAGGCATAGCCGTCCCACGCCGTGTAGATGAAGACGGCGATGCCTTCGGGGGGGGGCGGGGATTTCGGTTGTGGGGGATGCTGCATGCGAAAGGAGTCTTTCAGCCGCTTAATTTACCAAATCCGCATTTGACGTGTCAATTGGGTGCTGGATTTTTTCCCTTGCAAGCAGTAGAATTGTCTCAGCCTTTTTCACAACACTAAAACTACGGAGAAAACTATGCTTAACAAGCTGTTCAAACTGTCCGAGAACAAGACAACAGTCCGGACGGAACTTATCGCGGGCATTACGACTTTCATGGCGATGGCGTACATCCTCGCTGTCAACCCCCTGATCCTCGGCGATGCCGGGATGCCCAAGGGCGGCGTCCTCATTGCCACGGCAATTGCCGCGTTTGTCGGCACGTTGCTGATGGCGTTCCTCGCGAACTATCCGTTTGCCCTTGCCGCCGGCATGGGACTCAATGCCTATTTCGCCTACACCGTTGTCCTCCAGATGGGATACAGCTGGCAGTTTGCGCTTCTCGCGGTCTTCGTGGAAGGACTGGTCTTCCTCGGGCTTTCGCTGACGCCCGTCCGCGAAGGCATTTTCAATGCGATTCCGTTCTCCCTCAAGAAGGCGGTGTCCGTCGGCATTGGCCTCTTCATCACGCTCATCGCCCTCAAGACGGCAGGCGTGCTTGTCAATAATGATTCTACGCTCGTCGCTCTTGTCAAGTTTTCCGCCGTTCCGTTCCACACGGTTGGCATCACCGCGCTTCTCGCCCTCATCGGCACGGTACTCACCGCCCTCATGGTGGTCAAGAACTGGAAGGGCTCGATTCTCCTCGGCATCATCGTGACCTGGATTCTCGGCATCATCTGCGAGGTCTGCGGCCTTTACACGCCTGATCCCGCCACCGGCTTCTTCTCGACCTTCCCCAATTTCTCGCTTGGCGCCATTGCCGACAACTTCAAGGAGTTTGGAACCCTTTGCGGCGCGCTCTTTACCTCCGGCGGCTGGACGCACACGGTCGATGGCAATGTCGCTGGCTCGGGCTGGGCGCTGGTCAAGTCCCTCGACTTCATTGTGGTAATGTTCGCCTTCTTCTTCGTTGACCTCTTTGATACCCTCGGTACACTCATCGGTGTTTCGATGAAAGCCGGCTTCCTTGATGAAAAGGGCAAGCTTCCGCGCATTTCCGGCGCTCTCTACGCCGACTCGATCGCCACGAGCGTCGGCGCGGTCCTCGGCACCTCCACGACGACGACTTTCGTCGAGTCGGCGGCTGGCGTTTCCGCCGGTGGCCGCACGGGACTCACGGCAGTGACGACGGCGGTACTCTTCCTCCTCTCCATCATCCTTTCGCCGCTCTTCCTCTCGATTCCGGGCTTTGCCACGACGCCGGCCCTCGTGATTGTCGGTTTCATGATGATGGGTGCCGTGATGAGCATCGACTTCAATGACGCCAGCGAAGCCGTTCCCGCCTTCCTCGCGATCATCGCCATGCCGTTCTTCTATTCGATCTCCGAGGGCATCATGTTCGGCGTGATTTCCTACACGCTGATCAACCTTCTCGCCGGCAAGACCCAGAAGATCCACTGGATCATGTACATCCTCACCGTGCTCTTCATTGCGAAGTACGCGCTCATGTAGTTGCCGGCAATTGACCCGGTGACGGTCCGAGAGGCGCCTGCGGCAAGGGGCGCGGGCGTCTTCCCCTGCGATGATCTTCAGCACGCTGATTTTTATCACCGTTTTCCTCCCGTTCGTTTTGCTGCTCTCGTGGCTACTCGAACGGGGGCTTCGGCCGCTGCGCATTGATCCGTGGCCGTTTGTCAACGCGGCGTTGCTGGGCGCCAGCCTCTTCTTCTACTTCTGGGGCGAGGGGCTTGGCGTGCTTTGGCTCTGCGCCAGCATCGTCTTCAACGACGTACTGGCGCGCGTAGTCTCCCGTTGCGAGACGCCCGTCCGGCGAAAGGCGTGGCTCGCCCTGGCCATTGTCGGCAATTTGGCCTTTCTCGGCTGGTTCAAGTACGCCGGGTTCGCCGCGGCGTCCATAAACCTCATCCCCGGCGTTGCCGTGCCGGTGCCGAAGATCGCCCTGCCGCTGGGCATCAGCTTCTACACGTTCCAGGCGATGAGCTACGTCGTGGACGTCTACCGCGGCGATGTGAGGCCGGCGCGCGGCATCCTGAATTTCGCCTGCTACATCACGATGTTCCCGCAGCTGGTGGCGGGACCGATCGTCCGCTACGTGGATATCGAGCGCAACTTGGTTTCGCGCGACACCTCGCCGGAACGGGTTGCCTCGGGCATGCGCCGCTTCCTCTGCGGCCTCGTCAAGAAGGCCGTGGTTGCCAACACCGTGGCGGAATATGCCGATGCCGCCTGGCGGTATGCGGATGCGGGCATCCTCCTCCCCGTTGACGCCGCCTGGCTGGCCGTCATCGCCTATACGCTCCAGATCTACTACGATTTCTCCGGCTATTCGGACATGGCGATCGGCATCGGCCGCATGCTGGGCTTCGAGTTCCTCGAGAACTTCCGCCACCCGTATGCCGCAGTCTCCGTCCGCGAGTTCTGGCGGCGCTGGCACATTTCGCTTTCCACCTGGTTCCGCGACTACCTCTACATCCCCCTTGGCGGAAACCGCAAGGGGGTGTTCCGCACCTGCCTCAACAGTCTCATTGTCTTCGCCCTCTGCGGCTTGTGGCACGGCGCGAGCAAGATGTTCGTCATCTGGGGCCTGTGGCACGGGCTGTTCCTGATGCTGGAGCGTCTTGTCGTTTCGCGGCGCGGCAAGGGGGCCGAACCTCTCCGCGGCGCGGTCGGCGCGGCCTTGCGCTTCCTGGGCCATCTTTACGCGACGTCGGTCTTCATGGCGGGCTGGGTGCTGTTCAGATCCGAAACCGCAGCCTCCGCGAAAGTTGTCTTCAAGTCGCTTTTCGGCCTGGGCGAGCCCGGGCGCGAGACCGCGATGCTCTATGTGGATGCCGCGCCGAAATTCCTCGTCGCCCTTGTTCTGGGCGCGGTGTTCTCCTATCCCGTGGTGCCCGCCCTGCGCGAACGGCTGGCTCGCCGCGCGGGCGGGGTGCATCCCGCCTTCAATGCGCTGGCCTGGCTTGGCTTGACGCTTTCGGCTCTTTTCGCGCTGCTTCTGGTCGCCGGCGGCTCCTACAACCCCTTCATCTACTTCAGGTTTTAGGAGAACGGGATGAAACGAAACGCGACAACCTGGATCAATATCGCCTTTGCGGCGCTTTGGCTGGCGATCATGGTCTCAAGCCCGTGCCTGAAGGCGACCTCCAAGTACTTGAAATGGCCACGGGAGTCCCTTGACGAGCAAATCGAGAACCGTCGGCTTACGCCGTTGCCGGATTTCAGGAAACTCCCCGCCAAGGCATGGGGAAGTTCTGCCGAAGCCTGGTACGACGACCACTTCGCCTTCCGCTACGACATCATCCGCTTTTACAAGGCGTTGCATTTCGAGGTCTTCAAAAGCCCTGTAAAAGGGCAGGTGCCGGGGCGTGGCGACTGGGTTTTCGGGCGCATGCGGCTCGATGGCGGCCCGGGAGATGTCTGGCCCGAGGTGGAGGACTACATGGGCGTCGTCAAGATCGACGCCAAGATGATCGACGACTGGACAACGCTGTTCGAGGGGCGCGTCGCCTGGGCCGAGGCGCACGGCATCCACTACCTCGAAGTCCTGCCGCCGATGAAGTCGGCCGTCCACCCCGAGAAAATGCTGCCGATGATCGCGGCGCACAGGCGCGAGTCGTGCCGTGAGGATTTGCGCACGGCGCTTGCCGCTTCGACGGCCGCCTCCAACGTGTGCTTCCTTGTCGATTCCCTGATTGCCGAAGTTGCCTCCGGGCGCGAGGTCTACTACGAGGAGGACCACCATGAAAACGCCTACGGCTGCTACTGCGTTTACCGCGACATCGTCGCCCGCCTCCGTGAACTCTGGTTCCCCGCGCTTGGAGGTTTCCCGTTCTACGAGAAGGACGCCGTTCCCCGGCAAGTGCTTGACCGCCAGGCGCCGGGATGCTGGGAGAACGCCGACCGCCGGCTTGTCGTGAGCAATCCGGAGATGCATGTCGTCGCCTACCCGAACCTGAACATCGCCTCGGTCAACAGCCGGTTCCCCCACGGCCCCGTCTGCGTCGGCGGGCGGGAAGGCGGAATCTACGCCCTCTTCGGCCACGACTCGTTCCTGCGCTACCCGTTCGACACGTGGTATTCCAAGGACATGGCGAATTTCGCCATTCCCGTCGGGCCGGGCTTTCGCCGCGTCGCGATGATGATCTTCACCCGTTTCACCACGCCGAGCCTCGAGGCGTACATCTCGAAGGAATTGCCCGACGTCATCGTCGAGCAGTTTTCCGAGGGGCGCCTCCAGTTCGGCGTCGTCGGCAAGGGCTATTGCTTTCTCGACGAGACGATGCGCCGTGCCGCGGCCTGGAGCCACGGCAAGCCGGTCTCGGACGCCGCGTTGCCATCGGGAGGCTCCGTCATGGCCCTCGCCGTCTTCGACAACGTCCGTTCGTCGCCGCCCAAACGGCCGGTAACGGTCGAACTTCGCGATGGCGAGGGGAAGGCTGTTTCTTCCGTGCAGGTGCTTCCGGGCGTCCGCCGTGCCGTGTTTTTCGGCGATGTCCCGGCGGTCGGCGGGCTTCGCGCGGTGATTGCCGGAGGCACCGCCGAAACGTCGCGGTTGGAATTTCGCGTTCGGTGAGGTTGTTCGCCGATGCCGTAATTTGATATAATAAGATACTTTTTATGGCAAACGGCGACGACATGGTTTTGGCAGGGCGCTACAGGCCCATCAGGCTTCTTTCACAGGATGCCTTTGGCGTTTCGTATCTTGCCGTCGACCTGGAGCTCGACGCCTGCAAGGTCGTCGTGACGATGTTGCCGGGAGCCGTGCTCGCCGGGAAGCGGTGCTTCAGGAGCGTGAAAGACGCCGCGATTGAGTCGCTCAAGCTCCTGCATCCCAACATCGCCTCCGTGCGCGCGCTGGAAGACAATGGCGGCAAGCCTTTCCTCGTCGTCGACTATGTCGAAGGCCAGCCCCTCAACACCTGCCTCGATGACTGGGGCAAGCTCAGCGAAGACGAGACCAAGGCGCTCTTGGAGCCCGTTGCCAGCGCACTTGACTACGCCCACGGCAAGGACATCGTCCACCGCGATGTCCGCCCCTCCAACATCACGGTGAATGAAGCCAGCGTGCCGACGGTGCGTGGCTTTTGCGTCGCGTGCGAAGTCCGCGAGGCCGTTGCGCGCCTTGCCGGCGGAAATGCCGCCGGTCCCGTTTCCTACATGTCGCCTGAGCAGTTAACGGGTGCCGCGCCGACCCCGGCCCAGGACGTGTATTCGTTCGCCGCGATCGCCTACGAATGCCTCACCGGGCATCCGCCGTTTTACCGCGGGCAGGTCGAGTACCAGGTCGTCAACGTCAAGCCCGAACCCCTTCCCGGCGACACGCCGTTTACCCGCGCGATCATGCGGGCGCTTTCAAAGGATCCCGCGAAACGCCCCGAGACGTGCGCCGACGTGCTGGCGGGCGACATGCCGCCGGTCATCATACCGGCTGTCGTCGCGGCGGAACCCGTCCAGGTGCGGTCTCTCCAGCGTCGGCCCGCCGGCAAGCCGGGCCGGACGCATGAAGGCGGTCATACCCATTCGCGCGACGAAAGGATGCCCGCCCGCTCGCAGGGTGAAAAGGCGCAGGAGCCCGTGGCAACCGCCCCTGCGGGGATAATCGACGTCGTCATTGACCGGATCAAGTCAAACGCCCTTTTCCAAGCGGCCGCCTCGGTGTTGCTCGTGGTGTTGCTGACGGTCGCCGCCTTTGGCATTTCGTCGTGCAGCCGCGGCATGGCCCGCCGCCGCGCCGCCGCGCTTGATGCCCCCCGCGGCGACAAGGCGGGGTCGTTTGCCATGTCGACGAAGTATGCCGAGTTTTTCGGCGTCAAGTTCGGCACGGTTTACAAGAAGCTCCCCGAAGTTGGCGACGATGTGGGATTCGGTACCGTCACCGCCGTCAGCGTCGGGCGCAACGGCTTCGACGTCGCGCTTTCAAAACCGCTCTTCAAGGTCTTCGGCACGGTGCACGTCCGGCTTGTCGGGGGCGATTCCATCGGGAACAACGGCCGCATCGCGGAACTGAAATACACCAAGGAAGGCGAGGGAGTCGATCCCGCGCAGGCCCGCAAGGTCGTGGCCAAAATCGCCTCCCTCATCGGCGATGGCTACGGCATTGACATGGGCGATCCGCAGTCAAGCGTCAACAACTCCTATTTCAGCCAGAAGTACCGCGACGAAATCATCGACATCCGCATTTCATGCGCGGTGTCGCAGGAATCGACCTCCTTCTTCATCTCGGTCGAAAACATGCAGGTGCGGCAGTAGCGCCTGCCCGAAGGCATGGACGGCAGGACAATCCCCTCCATCGACCAGGAGGTTTCGCACGGGTTTGACCGCGTGATGCGCGAGTTCTTCTGGGCGCCGACCTCGTTGATCTACACGTGCCATCCCGATGAAGTGGAGCCAGCCTCCACCTACGCCAACGGTTTCAAAATCTGGGAGAAACCCGGGGATTACGGCAGGGGGCTTGAAGACTGCGCGATTTTAGGCGGCGTAGCACTGAATGGGCTTTGCGACGCCTTTGACGTCACAGGGGACCAGAGGTTGCGGGCCCGGGCCCGGTCAATTGCCGTTGGATTGGTCAACTTGGGCACCGTGCACGGCGTGAAGGGTTTTATCGCCCGCGGCATTTGCGTGGAGGATGGCAAGTCAGTTTGCTCGCTGTCGTCGATCGACCAGCATACCTTGGCCATCCACGGGTTGTGGCGTTATTCCAGGTGCCCCCTGTGTGACAACGCGCTGAAGCCCGAAATTCGTCGCGTCTTGTCGGAAGTCGCCGACCGCATGGCCGAACAGGTCACGGAAGCCAATGGCTGGAGTTTCCAGCAGGCCGTGGGCCGGGGCGACACGCGCGGCATTTGCAAGATGAGATTCAACCGCCCGCACGAAGGCATGCGCCTGGCGATGGTCTATGCCGCGGCGTGGTTCGCCACCGGGGAGCGCAAATACCGGGAACTCTTCCACTCGTACCTTGGCGAAGGCGTGGCGAAGAGCATGGAACTGGCGGACGCCACGCCGGACGAACTTCTGAAGATGCGGGGGTCGATGCCCGACTATTCGCTTTTGCAGATGCAATTGTCCCTTGAACTGGTGGCGGAAGTCGAGCCTGATGCCAGGCTTCGCCACATGGTCCGGGCCTGCATGGCGGCGCCGGCGCGGATTGCCCGTGGGCGGGCCCATGCCCTCGGCAGCCGCGACACGCAGTATCTTTGCGGATGCGCCGAGTTGTCCCTGGCGCAAACCATCGCCGGATCCGGCGATGTCGGCGAACTGGGCGACGCCCTTGTCGAGGCAGTCAAGGCCCAGCCCTTCGTTGACCGCGCGTCATGCTGCCGCATCGTGCATTTGTTTGGCGCCTGGTGGCGGTACCGCAAGCTCAACCTTCAAGCCAGGTCGTGCGCGTTGTCTTCTTAGCGGCAGATTATTGCCATGCCGGAACTGCTGACACAGACCGGGCCCATGGCGAAATGCCGAAGGTTGCGCATTGCTCCGAAAGCATCCGGGATGGTGGGTGTATTTTCGTCCAAACCGGCCACGGATGCCGAGTATGATTTCGCGTCAATCGCCTTGCGCCAGGGCTTGGACGGATTCGTCGCTTCGTCCCGGAAGTAGACCGTATTGCCAGAGAGCCAAACCGGCACGCCGCCACGGGCGTTGAGCGACCCTGGGAAAAGGCCAATGGCCCAGGCGCCGTTTTCTCCGGTTTTCAAGCCATGGGCAAAAGAAGGCATTGCGGAAGCCACCGCATGAAGATAGGAGTTCGCCGTCTGCGGCAACACGGTCGCGTCGTAATTGCGGATGACACTCGCGGCCAGCCCCGCGTGCATCGTCGAGGTATCCGAGAGGAACGGCACATAGTCCTCGGACGGATTGCCGACCGCGGTGTTGATCAGCGCCAACGTGCGACTGTCTCCAGCGGCGAGACGGAACTCGGCGGACGCGCCTGCGCCCTCCAGCTCGCTGTCGACAACCGAGCAGTTGACGAGCGCGCAGCTGCCGTTCAGGCAGTTGAAGGTCGCGCCCTTCGCCGTGTCCTTCGCCACATTGACGCGGTTGGTCTCAAACGTGCAGTTGAGGAAGGTCCAGTTGCCGCCGTTGCTGGAGAGAACCGACGAGTAGAACGTCTCGCCAGCGGTCGTCGTATCCTGCACGTTACCGGCGAAGTACGAGTCGCGGACCAGGAACGAGTCATTCTCGCTGTAGCCGGCGAACACCGCCGACGAGGCATTGTATCCGCCGCTGACGGACGACATGTTGCCGAGGAAGCGGCAGCGTTCGAAGAGATGGCCGCCCGCCGAGGCGGCGCTTCCGTAGCAGAGGATCATGCCGTGCGAATTGCCGCGGCTGCGGTTGCCCTCGAAGACGCAGTCCGAAAGGCGGCAGCACGCACTGCCGGCGAAGACGATGCAGGTCGCCGACTCGTGCTTCTCGTTGTTGTTGCAGTTGCGGAAGAACCGGCAGCGCTCGAAGACGGCCGACATCTTCGTGCGAATGCGCATCGTCGCGGCCTTGGCCCCGCCGAAGTTGCCGACGAAGGTACAATCCGCGAACACGTTG
>JAZQOA010000106.1:0-6099 GCA_045627605.1 Kiritimatiellia bacterium
CCTCCGCTGCAAGGTGGGGCACTTCACGCGCGGCGTGGCCTTCGGCTCCCGGGCGTTCGTCGACGCGGTCTTCGAAAGCCACCGCGGCCATTTCGGCGCGAAGCGCAAGACCGGCGCCCGCGCCGTCGGCTGGTGCCTGGACTGGGGCGGCGAACCCCTCTGCGCCGCACGCGACCTTAGGAAGTCCCCAGTCTCAATTTCCGCGTAGAAAGGCAATTGCTAATGTGTTGCATGCGCAAGACTAAGGGACTGTCCCTCTATCCGCTTGTAATAGCAGGAGCGACCGCAACGGGTAAAAGTGCCGTTGCGCAATTTATCGCCGAGCAAACGGGCGCGGCTATTGTCTCTGCGGATTCCATGCTGGTTTACCGGGGAATGGATATTGGCACGGCGAAACCCACGGCAACGGAACGAAGACGCGTTCGTTACATCGGTCTTGATTGCGTCGCCCCGAATGAGGCGTTTTCGGTTGGCGATTGGCTGGAATGCGTGAGGCGAGGTCTTGCGACGCTTCCCGATAACACGCCGATTGTCGTGGCCGGCGGGACAGGCCTCTACATTAAGGCGCTTTTCAAGGGACTTGATTCGGCGGCGTCGAACCCCGAGGTACGCCAGCACTTTCATGCCGTTTTCGAGCGCGATGGCCTTGCGGCACTCCAGCGCGAAGTCACGGCGCGGGAGCTTGACGTGCCGCCGGGCGACAGCTCCAACCCGCGGCGTCTCATCCGGGCGCTTGAACGCATGGCGTCGGGTTGCGAAAACGAAACGGCGGCACTACCGCCGGTTTTCAAGGTTGATACCGACGATCCATCCTCCCCGTATCCGCCGATTTTCTGTCTCAATATGCCGCGCGATATTCTTGCGGAACGTATTCGGCGGCGCATTGAGACGATGTTTGCCGAGGGATTGGTTGAGGAGGCCGCTCGGCTTTTTCCCCGGGCGTCATCCACTTCGTCGGGTGCGATTGGCTATGCGGAGGCACTTGCCTTTGCGCGAGGTGAATTGTCACGCGACGAGGCTGTGGAGCGCATAGCGTCGCGGACGCGCCAACTCGCCAAACGCCAATACACCTGGTTCCGCCACCAGCTGCCAGTCACCTGGGTGGAGGTGCCACATGGAGCTTCGGCGGAGGTTGTCGCGCAGTTGATTCTCGAAAGGTGCCCGCCAGTCCTCTTAACGGACTGAGTTTTTCATCGCCTTGTAGAAGGGATCGAGCGGGTAGCATCCCGAAATGCAACCGTGCCGCGGGGCGTTGGTGCATTCGCCAAAGGTGCGGCAGATGCGCCGCCTGTCAAATGGCCTTCCAGCAAGATGGTCGGCGCAGTAGTCGGGATAGGAGAGGGCCATGCGTCCAAGACCGGCAAAATCCGCTGCTCCGCTGCCAATGGCAGCCTCCGCAGCGCATGCGGCGTATTCCTGCAGGCAGGTGATTCCCGAAAGCACGGTCTTCACCCACGGACACAGCTCCTTGAGTCGGCGCGAGGCGGCGACATGTCGCGAAACATTGTAAAGAGGATCTTCTGGCGGTTCGTAGCCGTCGCATACCGGGTAGTACGCCGGCCTTTGCATGTGCACGCTGTAGTAGGGGCTCCCAATCGAATTGCAGACGAGGTCGATACCGTATTCACGCATCATTTCAAGGAATGCCGATGGTTCCCGGAGATCCGGGTCCATGTTGAGTCCGTCGCCAAGTCCACCGAATGCATAACGGTAGGGGCCCTCGGGACGCGTCATGGGCCGTCCCACGCCGTCCGGCCCCTTCTCAAAGGCCTGGATGTCAAAAATCGAATATCGCATCGCGATGGGGAGGTCTGGGTATTTTTCCCGGATGCTCTCTGCGATTTCGCGTGAAAACCGCGTGCGATTCTCAAACGATCCACCGTAAGGCCCCGGACGGTCAACCGCCGAGAGAAATTCGTGGGCGAGGTAGCCGTGGGCGTGCTTGAAGTCGACAAAGTCGAATCCCGCTTCACGCGCGACGCCCGCGGCGGAGACAAACGCGCGGCGGACATCGCCGATTTCACGGTCGGCGAGGACATGGGGCTTCATGTATTTGCGGTCGAGAAGCGGGTGTTCGTAGGCGGCGACGGATTCCAACTTCGCCGACTCGTTGGGATGCGCGAAGCGCCCCGAATGCGTCAGCTGGATGCCGATGAGAAAATCACCTGCCGTTCCAAATTTCACCGCGTGGACCTTCCGCATTTCGGCGACGATCGACTTGAGCATCGGCAGGTTTTCCTTCGAGAGAAGAAGCTGCGAGGGGTTGCTCCGTCCTTCGTGCATGACGGCGCCGGCCTCGGTCCCGGCGATGAGCGACGCGCCCGAAATGGCGAAGTTAAGCCAGCGCCGGCGCGTGTAGTCCGAAGGTGCGCCGGAAGGCGAGCAGTCCCATCCCTCCATCGGGAGAATCGCCCAGCGGTTGGGAAGCGAACGTCCCCAAACTTCGATCTTGGCGGATATAGCCTCGCGCACCCCTTCGTCTGCCAGCGGCAAGTCTATGCCGCGTTCAGCAAGATAGGCGCGGAGCTCGTCCACGGTCTTGAAAGTCCCAGCCTTTTTGAATGGGTTCATAAAGCCTCCGTTTGCCCGGGCATCGCGTTTCCAACACCCTGCGTTTTTAGAAATTCAGCCCACACCCGTTCGAACCAGCCTACATCGGCGGGAACGGGACGACACTTTTCAAATTTGAACTCGACTTCGCCGTCGGGCCGCAGCCTTGTCACGGTGCATTCGTATCGCGCCGACGGCACCTCCGGTGCGATACGCCATTCCGGTCCGAGCTTTGGCGAAATTTCCCCGCCCTGCGGCGAGAGCGCCACAAAGCCCCCGCGCGACCCCGCGCACCGGACCTGCATCTCGGCTGCGCGGAGATACACGTAGGAGGCGGCGGCAAGCTGGCGTGTGCGAAGCGCCTCGGCGCACTCGCGCGCACCGTAGCCGGCAAGCCCCGAGTCTCTGATGGCCTCAAAATCTTCGTGCGCCGCTGTCGCCGCCGCGGCAAGGAGGATTGCGTCGCGGGCAAAGCCGCAGGCCTCGTCCATCCGCTCCTGGATACGCTGCCGCACGTCGCGCCAGTCGGCGGTGGGGGGATGCGCGATGTCTGCCAGGAGTTTCGCCTCTGCCTCCCGCGCCGCGGCTTCACAGGTGGCTTCCGCCCCGTCGAAGCCGTCAGAGCCCCTGCGCCTTGTGATCGCCTCGGCGGCGCGCCAGGCTCCGACTTGGCCCGCGTTGAGGGCCGAGCCACCGGGGCGCGTGACGCCATGGGAACCGTTCACCTCGCCAACCGGGAAGAGATGCGGGATGTTGGTCGACTCCCACCAGATGTCGCCGGCGAGTCCGCCGTTGTTGTGCTGGGCGCAGACCGCGATTTCAAGCGGTTCGCGGGCAAGGTCTATGCCATGCTCCCGGTAGAGCGCGATGGCCCTGGGGTTCATTGCCGCAAGGCGTTCATAGGGCGTTGCCCCCGTGGCACCGCTTTTTTCGAGATACTCGCGCGCTTCGGGCGAAAGCATATCGAGAAAGGCCGGGGCGTTGGCGTGGCGGTAGTCGAGGAAAACGCGGCGCCCCTTGCGGACGGTTTCCATGAAGACGAGGATGTCGATGAGCGACGAGCCTTGCGCGTGGTTCGCGGAAAAAGGCCACTGGTAGCCCTTCAGGAAAAGGGCGTTCCAAGCGTCTGCGTCATTGCCAAAGAAATCGCTGACGAAATTCCGTTCCACGCCGTTGCCGTCAACCGAGAAAATCCGGGGAACGACCTGCATGTAGCTGCCGGAGACATTCCAGCGGAACTTGACGGACGCCATTCCAAATTGGGCCTCGGCAAGGTTGCGCGCCTCCGCGCCCTCAAGCAACGCGAGGCCGATTGCGCCGGTGTGGCAACCGGGATAGACGCTGCGGCCGTAGAGTCCGCCGGGGCCGCCGACGGCGAAGACGACGTCGCGGGCGAGAACCGTTGTGAACGCCGGGGTTGCGCAATCGGTGTGCGCGAAGACTGCGCCGCAGGCTCGGCCGTCCGCGACGAGGAGTTTGACGGCGACAAGGTTTTCGGCAATTCGGACGCCCAGCAGCCGCGCCTCGCGGAGGAGCGCCCGGCACATGTCGCGCGATGTGTAGGGGCCGGCGCTCGTGGCGCGCGAACGGAGGTCGTGGTCGGTGCGGTAGCCGACGTGGCGTCCGTATTCGTCGTGGGGGAAGGCGACGCCCAGCGAGACGAGATGCGAAAAGCAAACGGCGGAAAGCGAAGCCTCGACGAGGGCGATGTCGCCGTGCATGGCGCCGCCCGAAGCCATTTCGCGGGCCATTTCCACGGGGGAGTCGGGCGCGGCGCCGTCGAGGGCGAGCTTGTAGTAGGTCTGCTTGTCGCTGCCGGTGTTGACGGATGTGCCGCAGTCCAGACCCTCCGTGCAGAGAAGCGGATTACCGCCCGAAGCCCTGAGCCGATTGGCGGCGGCGAGGCCCGCGGCTCCACTGCCGATGACGAGTGTGTCTACTTTTTCCATGTGCCTTAATGTTATATCACAAACTTTGAAGCCCGGCAAAGGTTTTGCCCCTATGCCGCCTTTGTGGTATAATGTTTATCCATTTTTATCAATCGGAAAGGGCGCTTTTTACAATGGACACCGAATTAATCAAGCAGGGCCTCGTCCTCCTCGTGGCGGGCATGGGCATCGTCTACCTCTTCCTGACGATCCTGGTCTTCGTGACCAATGGCGCGGCGAAGATCATCCCCAAGTTCAACCACATCCTCCCCGACGAGGAGCCAAAGAAGCGCCCCGCGCCCAAGGCCGCGGCCGCCGACGATGCGGCGATCGCGCTCGCCATCGCCGTGGCCCGCGCCCGGTAGCGCAAGGGTTTTCAGATTCTTTCCCCAACACTTCACAATCAAGGACAAAACACCATGGCCAAGAAAACAGTCAAGTACATGCTCACGGCGTTCCGCGACGGTTTCCAGTCCGTTATCGGCGCCCGCGTTCTCTCCAAGGATTTCCTCCCCTGCGTCGAGGAGGCATACGCCGCCGGCGTGCGGTGGTTTGAGGCGGGCGGCGGCGCTCGCTTCCAGAGCTGCTACTTCTATTGCCAGGAAGACGCCTTCGACGTGATGGACAAGTTCCGCCAGGCGGCGCCCGAAGCCGACCTCCAGACCCTTTCGCGCGGCGTCAACGTCGTCGGTCTTGAATCGCAGAGCTCCGACATGATCAAGCTCCACGCGCAGATGTTCAAGAAGCACGGCATGAGCTCGATCCGCAACTTCGACGCCCTCAACGACGTCAACAACCTCAAGTGGTCCGGCCAGTGCATCCACGACGCGGGGCTCAAGCACGAGGTCGTCGTGACGATGATGGGTCTGCCCCCGGGCATCGACAACAAGGGCACGCACACGCCGGAGTTTTATCGCGACACCCTCAAGAAGATTATGGATGCCGGCATTCCGTTTGACCGCGTGGCGTTCAAGGATGCGTCGGGCACCTCCACGCCCACGACCGTCTACAACACGATGAAGCTCTGCCGCAAGCTCCTCGGCGACAAGGTGCACATCCAGTTCCACTCGCACGAGACGGCCGGCAACGGCGTCGCGTGCTACCTGGCGGCTCTCCGCGGCGGCGCGGACGGCCCCGACCTCTCGATGGCCCCGATGAGCGGCGGCACCTGCCAGCCCGACATCATCACGATGTGGCACTGCCTCGACGGCGATCCCGACTTCGGCTTCGACTTCGACATCAACAAGATCAAGAAGGCCGAGGATAGCTTCAAGAACGCGATGAAGAAGTACTTCCTCCCGCCGGAGGCGATGAACGTCAATCCCCAGATCGTGTGGAGCCCGATGCCGGGCGGCGCCCTTACGGCGAACACGCAGATGCTGCGCGACAACAACATGATGGACAAGTACGACGACATGATCGCGGAGATGTACGACTGCGTCCGTCTCGGCGGCTTCGGCACGTCCGTGACGCCGGTCTCGCAGTTCTACGCGCAGCAGGCGATCCAGAACGTCATGTTCGGCAAGTTCAAGAAGTTCGCGCCGGGCTACGCCAAGATGGTGCTCGGCTACTTCGGCAAGACCCCGGTTCCGCCGGATCCGGAAATCGTCAAGAAGGCGAG